>JAJYQK010000025.1 GCA_021794645.1 Actinomycetes bacterium | reverse complement strand
ACGCCTACATCGCCTACGAGGGGGAGCAGCACGGCTTCCGCCGCGCCGAGAACGTGAAGCGGACGAGCGAGGCCGAGCTCTACTTCTACAGCCAGGTCTTCGCCTTCGAGCCGGCCGACCGACTCGAGCCGGTCGAGATCCACCACTCCGAGAGGCTGCGGGCTCAAAGGGAAGGAAGCTCGGCCTCCTCGTAGAGCGCCTCGCCCCGCCGCAGGCGGCTGGCGATGCGCACCACCTGGGAGAGCTCCCGCCGGGTCGGGGTGTGGGCGGCAAGGAAGCGAGCCGTCCCGGCGAGGATGAGAGCCTCCTCCTCGGAGCCCCGCGGCCAGGCCGCCGCCTGCCGGGCGGCCGCCTCGTAGGTCTGGAACCAGTGGAAGCCGGCGTCTTCGGCGAGCAGACCGTGCCCGAGAGCGGCCAGCAGCGCCTCACGGGAGCCGCCGCCCCGGAGGAAGCCATAAGCGAGACGGCCCGCTTCGTCCACCCTTCCCTCGACGTCCCAGCAGGCCGCCAGCTCATCAAGGTCGCCCCGTGGCTCGTCTGGGAGCCGCGCCGCCGGGACGTTGAGGAACCGGTCGAGATAGACCTTGAGGGCGACCTGGAACACCCCTCGCAGCAAGAGGGGGGAAGGCGCCCGCACGAGCAGCTGGTGGAGGGCGTTGGCGGTGGTGAAGCCGTGGTGGACGACGTTCCAGTCGGAGTGGTCGTTCTGGACGTGGAAGCGGGTGATGCGAAGCGCCGCCGCCAGAGCGACGGCCCGCCCGAGCTGCTCGGCCGATGCACCCCCGCTCACCGCTTCGAGAAGGGCCTCGACGATCTCGGCCGCGCCACCCTCGAGGACGGTCCAGGCGAGGGTTGCCGGCCCGCCTTTCTCCTCGAAGGTCGCCGCCTCGTCGCCCCGCCCCTCACTGCCGTCCCAGCCGGCCGCCTCGAGGACAGCGGGCAGCCGGGTGGCGGCCTCCTCGCAGAGGGCGGCCAGGTCATCGGGGTGGCGCCAGGCTCCTTCTTCCTCGTGGCGGGTGGCGCGAGCGGTCTCGTGGGCGAGCGTCGGCAGCACGAGGGCGGCCGAGGCCGGCCCGAGGTGGTCCACCAGCTCGAACGCCTTGTTCGTGAAGTCGAGCACGTGACCCTCGTCCAAAAAGACGTGGTCGGTGGCGGCCGCCCCCATGATGCGCCCGAGCTCTTGCAGAGAGGCGCCGCCCCCGACAGCCGAGGCGAGAGCCCGCTCCGCCGCGTCGCCCGACCTGTTCTCGATGAACCGGCGGTACCAGGCACCGAGGCGCTCGGGCGACGGCATGCTCTCCCCGGCGAGCGGGGAGAGGGCAAAGCGGGGCGGTCGCCCCCGGGTGTCGCCCGAGAGGAAGTTGAGGCCCTGCACGAGCGCCAGGGGACGGTCCTCGGGATCGAGAGAGGAAAGGACGTTGGCCATGGCGCAAAGGACTGTGAGACCAGGCCCGAAGCCCTGCTGACGGAAGGTGCAGCCGAACCCGGTGGCGACCGACAGGAGATCGGTGAGCGGCTCCCCGGCCTCGCTGTAGGCGAGGACGGCCTTGGCGAGCACCAGGCTCAGGCCCTCCTCCAAACCCTCTCCGAGCCGCCGCAGCGTCTGGTCCTTGTCGAAGGGCCGTGGCTCGGCCGTGACGACGACCCGCCCGCCGGCGAGGTCCACCGGGTAGGCCCGGGCATCGTCGGCGAAGGGGTCGAGCGTCCCGCCGGTGCACAGGTCGAAGCGGGCGTGGTGCCAATGGCAGGTGACTATGCCGCTCTCGACAGTTCCCCGGTGCAGAGGAAAGCCGAGATGGGGGCAGCGATCGTCGATCGCATAGGCACAGTCGGCGTGCCAGAAGACACAGACCGGCTGGCTGCCGATCTTGCCCGTCAGGTAACCCTTTGCTCGCAGCTCCTCGAGGCTGCCCACGTCGACTCGCATCCGGTCCTCCTTCTCGTCGATGGGGGAACCGTAAGACTTAAAGCTCTCTTGAAGTCAAGGATCGCCCCTACGGCTGGCGGACGACCTCAAGGGTGGTGAGGCTCGGGTCGCCGGCGTAGGCGACCCGGACACCCTCGGCCTTCGCCTCTAGCAGGGCGGCCAGCACCTCCTCGGTGACCAGCTCGCCCGGAGCCAGCACTGGGACGCCCGGCGGATAGGGGGCGATCAGCTCGGCGCTCACCCGCCCTACCGCCCTCGGAGAAGTCACCCGCTCGCTCGGCGCGAAGAACGCCTCCCGCGGGCTGAGGACTGTCTCGGGATCGACGCTCCAGCTGGCCTTGAGCGGCGGGCGGGGGGCGCCTCTCTTCTTCTCGACCACCCCGATGAGCGCCTCGGTGAGAGCCGCGACGTCGGCCGGCGTGTCAGCCAGGGTGACGAGGGCGACGAGGGTGTCCCGGTCAGCCATCTCGAGGGGCATCCCGCGGGCGATCATCTCCTCTTCCACCTCGACACCGTGGGCGCCGGTCCCCGAGAGGAGGAGGACGAGCTTGGTGGGGTCGACGCCTTCTCCTCCGAACACCTCGAGCCCCTCCACCTCCTGCAGCCGGCGGCGGGCCTCGGCGACGCTCGCCAGGGTCCGCCCGAGCAGCTGCTCGCCCTCCCGGGCGAGCAGGGCCCGTGAGGCGTCGATGGAGGCAAGGATCTGGCCTGCCGGGCTCGTCGTGTAGGTCGCCTCCAGCCCGCGCCCGAGCCTCGCTTTGTCGATGCGGTCTCCTCTTGTGAGGACTAGGGCTGCTTGGCTGTAGGAGGGAAGCACCTTGTGGGCGCTCGTCACCATGGCATCAGCCCCGGCGGCGATGGCGCTCGGGGGGAGGTCGGGGTGAAAGCCGAAGTGGGCAGCCCAGGCGGCGTCGATGACAAGCGGCAACCCGGCTTCGTGAGCGACTGCGGCCAGCTCCGTTACGGGGCCGAAGGTCCCGACATAGGAGGGCTCCCCGACAAAGATGGCGACTGCCCCTGGGTGCGAGGCGATCGCTTCACGAAGGGCCCGGGCCTCGAGGGCGCCGGGAAGACCCGAGCGGGGATCGACAGCCGGGCGAACCCAGACCGGGCGCAGGCCGGCGAGGACGAGCCCGATGAGCATCGAGCGGTGCAGGGTGCGGCTCACGATCACCTCGTCTCCGGGCTGGCCGACCGAGAGTGCCAGCGCCTGGTTGCCATGGGTGGAGCCACCCACCGAGAAGCGGCAGAAGTCGGCTCCCCACAAGGAGGCTGCCAGCGCCTCTGCCTGTTCCAGGTGGCCGTGGGAGAGCTTCACGGTGTCGACACCGCCCGAGAGGCCGAGGTCGCCGGCGACCGACGACCCCGTCAGGGAGAGCGAGCCTTTGTGACCCGGCGTGATGAACGGGTGGCCCAGGCTGGCACGCCGCTCGAGGCCGGCGAGGTAGGCGGCAAAGAGAGGGGCATCGCCTGCCAGCCCGAGTGGGTCGGCCGTCTGCTTGCTCATCGGTTCTCTCCTCTCGGCAGGGCGCGAAGGCCATGGGGCCCTCCGGCATCTTGCCAAGACAGACAGAGCCTCGGAAGCCTGCCGTGCGACCGCGCCCGGGGCGACTCTGCGCTGCGGGAGCAGTCACCTCGGCGCCGACCTGGGCGAGGCTGAGCCCAATCAGCAGCTGAGATGGCGGACACCACGCAGCGTGAGGAAAGGACCCTCCGCCCCGGGGCGCTTATCGCCGTGGCAGCCCGGCGGGCGGGCAGGTCGTGGGCGCAGGTGGTTGACGCCACTGCCGGGTGGCCGCTGCCGCCTCAGCGAGGAAAGCCAAGGGATGAAAAGCACGTAACAGGCGTTGCCTGGCCGCTTGCACCTCGCCTGGTTAAGGGAGCATTACGAATTCCCGCCAGGATGAGATTTAAAACCTCTTTGCTTGCATAGTGGGGGGTCGACTCCGTAGGGTGGTCAAGTACCGGATGCGACAGGACCAGCGGAGTCCTGTCCAAGAGCAGTGAACCGGTCGCCGGGGCACGACCAGAGCTCGAGCTCGCATCGAGGGTCGTCCACGCGCGGCGCGGCGGGAGTAGCGGTAGATGCCAACCGACAGAAGACCACGACGCCTCATGGTTGCACGCCTGCTGGCAGGGCTCTTGCTTCTCGCCTTGCTGGTCTCGCTCGCTCCCCTCGCCTCGGCCGCCGGGGCGAGCCTCGGGCTGCGGACGCTCACCTACGAGGGTGAGCAGTTCCAGGTGCCGAGCAGCTGGCCCGTCTATGACCTGGGGCGGAGCCCGGGCACCTGCGTCCGCTTCAACCGGCACGCCGCCTACCTCGGGGCGCCACAATCGGCCTCGAGCTGCCCGGCTCAGGTCTTCGGCACCGCCAGCGCCATCGAGGTGGAGCCGGCGACCGGCACGATCCTGGCCGATGCCAGCCGGGCCGACAGGCTCCGCAGCACCAGCCTCGACGGCCAGAGCGTCCTTCTCAGCTCCAACAGCGAGGTGAGCGGCCGGATCGTCGCCGCCTTCCCGCAGACAGGCATCTTGGCGACCATCTCCTACCGGACGGCTGCCGGCCACAAGAGGGCGCTCTCGGTCCTGCGCAGCTTCCGCCTCGCTGGGCTACCCACCTCTCCGGCGACGGCGAGGACAGGGGGGTCGGCTGGCTCGACCACGAGCGGCCCGACCTCGACCGCGGCGAGCAGGCCGCCCGCCGGTGCGGTCAGGCTGACGGCGAGCACCACCCAGGTTGCTGCGCACACGGCCTCGGTCACCGCCAACGGCGAGGGGTTCGACACCTGCGACGCCCCGAACGAGTCCCAGATGGCCGCTTGGTACGCCCACTCGCCCTTCCGCTCCGTCGGCGTCTACATCGGCGGCCCCAACGCCGCTTGCTTCAACGTCACCTCCAGCTGGATCAGCACCGAGGCGACAGCCGGCTGGGACATCTTCCCGATCTACGTCGGGCTGCAGGCGCCTTGTGCCAACCAGCCCAACCTCGCCTCCATCTCGAGCAACCTGGCGACAGCGGCCTCGCAGGGCGCCGCCGACGCCCAGAACGCCGTCATCAACGCCGCCAGCCTCGGCATCGGCCCGGGCGCCACCCTCTATGACGACATGGAGGCCTGGAACACCGGCTCTGGGGCGTGCAACAACGCCGTCATCTCATTCGTCAAGGCATGGACCGATCAGCTGCACGCCGACGGCTACGACTCGGGCGTCTACGCCTCCCTCTACTCCGGTGTCAGCGTCCTCCAGTCGATCTACGGCCAGGCGGGCGCACCCGATGTGCTCTACTTCGCCTACTGGGACAACGTGGCGACGACCCTCAACGGCGCCATCCCCTCGTCGCAGTGGCCGAGTGGGCACCGCATCAAGCAGTACGCCAGCGGCACCTGGACCTACGGCGGCGTGAGCCTCAACATCGACGAGGACTACCTGAACGCGCCCGCCGTCGGCGCCCCCACGCCGGCTCTGCAGGGCGTCGCCCCTCTCACGGCGCCGGCCGGCACGACGGTCATCATCCGAGGCGCCAACTTGAACGTCGGCGCCACCACAGTCCGCTTCGGCAGCGTGCCGAGCCCGCACGTGCAGGTGCTCTCGCCGAGCGAGATCCTCGCCACCGTCCCGGCCCCGACGACGGCCTCCTCCTCGGCCGGCCCGAGCGTGCCGGTGAGCGTCGAGACGGGGGTCGGGACGGCGACGAGCGCAGCGGTCGGGAACTTCACATATGCCAACGTCACCGCCATCGCCGCCTCGCCGGCGGGCGGCTACCTCGTAACCTCGAGCGCCGGCAACGTCCTCAACTACCACGCCAGGTACTACGGAGCACCGCTCTCGACTGCGACAGCGCCCGTGGTGGCCGTCGCCGACACCAAGACCGGCTATCTCCTCGCCACCTCGAAGGGGAACGTCTACAACTACAACACGCCCTGGTACGGCTCGGTCGGCTGGAAGGCGCTCCCATCGCCCGTGGTCGGCATGGCGTCGACTGCCACCGGCTACCTGCTCGTCACCGCGGCCGGCAACGTCTACAACTTCCACACCGGCTGGTACGGCTCGATGGCGGGGCGTCCGCTGCCAGCCCCAGTGGTCGGGATCGCCGCCACCTCGAGCGGCTACCTGCTCGTGACGGCGAAGGGGAACGTCTACAACTTCCACACCGGCTGGTACGGCTCGACGAGCCTGCAGCGGCTCTCCTCCCCGATGGTCGGGATCGCCGCCACCTCGAGCGGCTACCTGCTCGTCACCGCGGCCGGCACCATCTACAACTACAAGACGGCCAGCTACGGCTCGCCCAGCCTGCTGAGCTTGGCTTCCCCGGTGGTCGGGATCGCCGCCACCTCGAGCGGCTACCTGCTCACGACGGCCGCCGGCAACGTCTACAACTACAACACGACCTGGTACGGCTCGCCGGCCAGCGAGGCGGCTGGCTAAACGACCCCGGGACGGCAGTTACCGGCCGGTAGGATCGGCGGCAGGAGACCGCCGTGATCGAGTACGAGAAGATCGAACGGGCCATCGGGCAGAACTGGTACGAGCTCGACCCTGCCCTACAGAGCCGGGTGCGGGCCGACTGCCCGCCCGAGGACCTCGAGTGGGCCGAGGCCAAGCTCTCCGATTTCGGCCAGCTCGTCGGCGACCGGATCGCCCGCAACGCCGACGTCATAGACGCCGCCCCTCCCCGCTTGGAGCGCTACGACCGCTGGGCCAACGAGGTGGGAGAGGTCGTCCACCACCCGGCGGCCCTCGACTCGAAGTCCGCCCTCTGGGCGACGGGCTACGTCTCGGGCTTCGAGGCCGAGGCAGCCGGACGGGGACGGCCGGCACCGGCGGTGGTGCTGGCCGCCTCGAACTACCTCCTCTCCCAGGCGGACACGGGGATGGTCTGCAGCCTCGGGATGACGAGCGGGGTGGCCAGCCTCGTCGAGTCCTACGCCCCCGAGGACCTCCGCCAGGAGCTGCTGGCCAAGCTGCGGGCCTCCTCGATGGACGGCGGAGCCGACGGCTCGATGTACCTGACCGAGCGAGACGGCGGCTCTGACCTCGGCGCAACCGTCCACTGCACCGCCCGTGACATCGGCGACGGGCGGGTCCTCATCGAGGGCGAGAAGTGGTTCTGCTCGAACATCGACGGAGCCGCCATCGTCATGCTGGCCCGCCCCGAGGGCGCCCCGGCGGGACCGCAGGGACTCGGCCTCTATCTCGTGCCACGCCTGCTCGAGGACGGCAGCCCTAACAGCATCGTCATGCGCCGCCTGAAGCCGAAGCTCGGCACGAGGAGCGTCCCCACCGGAGAGGTGGAGTTCCACGGCGCGCTCGGCTACGCCCTTCGCCCCCGCTCCCCAGAGGGCACCGCGACAGGGGACGCCGGCGGGCTCAACCGGATGATGGAGATGGTGAACGGCTCCCGCTTCGGCGTGGCCATGATGGGACTCGGGATCGCCCGACGCTCCTTTCTCGAGTCAGCCCTCTGGGCGCATCACCGCCGTGCCAAGGGGCGGCTCCTTGTCGATCTCCCCCTCGTCCGCGAGCAGCTCGTCGACCTCTTGGTGGAGGTGGAGGCCGCTCTCGCCCTCGGTTTCGAGTGCGCGGCCGCCAGCCGGCGAGCTGACGGAGCGCGGCTGAGGAGGATCCTCGTCCCGGCCGCCAAGATCCGCCTCTGCCGGCTCGGCGTCGAAGCTGCCTCCTACGCGGTCGAGCTGCATGGGGGCAACGGCTACTGCGAGGACTGGGGTCTCACCCGCCAGCTGCGCGACGCCCAGTGCCACCCCATCTGGGAGGGAAGCGAGAACATCTGCGCCCTCGACGTGCTGCGCGCCATCCGGCGCGACGCCGCCCACGAGGCGCTGCTGGCAAGAGTCGACGGGGTGATCGGGGAGAGCCCCGGTGGCGTCCTCACCTCGCCCGCCGTCGAGACGCTCGCCCGCGCCAGGCTGAAGCTCGCAGAGTCGATCGCTTCCATGCAGGGACTGGTCGACCCGGACTGGGCAGAGGCAGGAGCGGGCCGGCTCTCGAACCTGCTCGTGCGGACCGTCTCGTTGGCGCTTTTGCTCGAGCAGTCCTTCGAGAGCGACGACAGCCGGGCCGGGCTGGTCGCCCTCCGCTACGCCAGACGGCACTTCGGCGGCGAGACACTCTTTGACGACGCCATCGCCGGTATAGCCGGGCGGCAGCTCCTCGCCTACGAGCCCATCTCCCGGGCCACCGCCGAAGAGGCGGCCGCCTGAGTCCCGTGCGGGCCTGGGCGCTCGACAAACCGGGTCCGGCGGCCGCTCATCCCCTGCGCCTTGTCGAAAGAGAGCTGCCAGAGCCCCGGGCCGGCCAGCTGACAGCCCGCCTGCTCGCCTGTGGCGTCTGTCGGACCGACCTCCACCTGGCAGAGGGCGACCTACCGCCGCGCCGAGGCGGCGTCGTTCCCGGCCACGAGGTGGTCGCCGAGGTGATCGCTCTCGGTCCCGCTTGCCGCCGGTTCTCGCTGGGCGATCGGGTCGGCGTCCCCTGGCTCGCCTCCACCTGCGGCCGCTGTCACTTCTGCCTGACGGGGAAGGAGAACCTCTGCGAGACGGCGACCTTCACCGGCTGGGATCGCGACGGCGGCTACGCCGAGGCGATCGTCGCCAACGAGGAGTACCTCTACTCCCTGCCGGACTCTCTCGGAGACGAGAAGGCCGCTCCCCTGCTCTGTGCCGGCATCATCGGCTACAGGGCCCTCCGGCGGGCCAACCTGCCGGCGGGCGGTGAGCTCGGCCTCTTCGGCTTCGGCGGCTCGGCCCATCTCGCCCTCCAGGTCGCCGTAGCCGAGGGGGCGAGCGTGCACGTCTTCACCCGCTCAGAGCCAGCTCGCCAGCTGGCCCTCTCTCTCGGGGCCAAGAGCGCCCAGGGACCCTTCGACCGCTCCCCCGTGGACCTCGACAGCGTCGTCGTCTTCGCCCCCTCGGGCGATGTCGTCCCCGCATCCCTCGGCGCGCTGGCCCGAGGCGGCCGGGCGGTGCTGGCGGGCATCCACATGAGCGACCTCGCTCCGCTCAGCTACGAGCGCCATCTCTTCGGGGAGAAGGAGCTCACGAGCGTGACGGCCAACACGAGAAGCGACGGGCGGGAGTTCCTCGAGCTCGCCGGCCGCATCGGCATCGAGGTCACCACCACGCCCTACGCCTTCGAGCAGGCGGGAGAGGCGCTCGCCGACCTGGCCAGGGGAAAGGTGCGCGGGGCCGGCGTCCTGCTCTTTGACTGAGGTCGGCGAGCTGTGAGGTGACCGCCACGGGGCGCGGTCCGGGCGGTTGCCGGCCCGCACCCATTGGGTACCGGCGCTGCAGGCCACCTGGCGACGCGCTCGTCGCCCCTACAACCCAGGAGGTTGCTGCCATGGATCTCATCGACGCCCTGCTCGAGGACCACGAGACGGTGAAGGCCCTCTTCACCCGCATCGCCACGGCCAAGGGCCAGCAGCAGGTCGAGCTCTTCGGCGAGCTGCGAGAGAACCTCGTCCGCCACGAGGTGGCGGAAGAAGAGATCGTCCGTCCTCTCACGAGGAGCACGCTCGTCGACGGCGAGAGCATCGCCGAGCATCGCATCGGAGAGGAGGCGAAGGCGGAGGAGACCCTGAAGCAGATGGAGAAGTCCGAGGTCGGCTCGACTGAGTGGCTCTCGCTGTTCGAGATGCTGCGCACCGCCGTGCTCGAGCACGCCGAGAAGGAGGAGACGATCGAGTTCCCCGGCCTGCGAGCCGGCGTCGACGCCGACCAGCTCGAGAAGGCCCAGAAGATGTTCGAGGGTGCAAAGAAGATCGCTCCCACCCATCCCCACCCCGGCACCCCGAACACTGCCACTGCCAACATGGCCCTCGGTCCCATCGCCGCTCTGGTCGACCGGGCCAGAGATGCCATAGCCAAGGCCAAGGCAGGCTGAGCTCACAGGCCCTTCAGGCAGTCGATGTTCTCGGCCTCCTCGGGGTCCGGGCCGGTGGCGAGAAAGGCGCCCACACACTCGATTGCCACCATCGGAGCAAGCCTCATGCTGGAGAGAGCCAGCACGTTGGCGTCGTTCCAACGTCGTGCAGCTTCGGCCACCCAGGCCTCGCTCGCCTGAGCGGCGCGGACACCGGCGACCTTGTTGGCGGCGATGGCCGAGCCGGTGCCGCTCCAGCACATGACCACGCCGCGGTCACAGCGACCAGCGGCCACCGCCTCGGCCACCGATCTGGCGATGATCGGCCATGGCATTGTCAGGTCCACAACCTCAAGCTCGGCGGCCGACTCGAGAAAGCCGCGGACGGCCTCGGCGGTCGGGGTCATCTCGTCACTGCCGAAGGCCACCCGCAAGCGCGTCCCGCTCACACCCATGGGGCGAGCATATGAGCACCGAGGTCCTCGTTGCGGGGCCCTCTGGTGCGAGCGCGGGTACAGCAAGATGCCCTCTCTGCCAGCTCGGCCAGGGCTCTCGCAGGTCCTCGCCACCTGCCACCCCGAGGCCGATGCCCCCCGGTTTGCCATCTCACATGCCGGGTAGGCCAAGCGTGCAAAGCGCGGCGGGAGCCAGGAGGAGAGGGTTGAACACCCGCAGTCAATTCGATCATCTCTTCACGCTCTATGCGCCCATCGCGGCCTTTGTCTTCCTCGTCGTTCTCGCCACACTGCTCTTCGCTCTCGTCCGCTACCGAGCCGGGCGAGGCCACGAGCCTTCCCAGAAGACCCAGCACAAGGTGCTCGAGCCGCTGGCGGCCCTCGTGTTCATCGGGGCGGCCTGCTTCCTGGCGGTGAACGCCGCCAACGCCAACGCGGCCGAGCGGAACCAGCTCGGCCCGGCACAGCTGCACGTCCGCATCACCGGCTTCCAGTGGTGCTGGGCCTTCTACTACCCCGCCAGCCACGTGACGGTCAGGGGCAATTGCACCACTGACACCCCGACCCTCGTCGTGCCGACCGGGAAGGTCATCGGCTTCTCTCTCACCTCGGCCGACGTGGTGCACGAGTGGTGGCTGCCCTACGCCCGCTGGAAGGAAGAGGCCTTCCCAGGCCACTTCAACTACTTCAAGCTCCGCTTCGACCACCCGGGCCACTGGTCTGGGCTCTGTGACGAGTTCTGTGGCCTCTACCACGACCGGATGGACTTCTATGTGAGAGCCGTCTCCCCCGCCCGCTTCGACGCCTGGCTCGCCGCCCGGGCGGCAAAGGGCCCGGGCGCGTGAGCACCACCGAGCTCTCCGCTCGGCTGCCCGAGAAGAAGCGCCTCAACATCGCCGAGATAGCCACTAGCACCGACCACAAGGTGACCGGCCTGCTCACACTGGGCACGGCGCTCGTGTTCTTCGCCATCTTCGGCGGCTTCGCCCTCACGATGCGGGCCGATCTCGCCAGCCCCGCCCAGCAGCTCATCAGCACCCACCTCTACAACGAGCTGTTCACCCTGCACGGCTCGGGCATGATCTACCTCGTCATCACCCCGATCGCCCTCGGGCTCGGCATCTACCTGGTGCCGCTTTTGATAGGCGCTCCGGGCCTCGCCCTTCCCCGCACGGCCCAGCTCGCCTACTACTGCCTTCTCGGGTCGGGCTTCGTGATGCTCTCGGGCTTCCTCACCTGGGGCGGGGCGGCCGACACGGGCTGGTACTCCTACATGCCGCTCAGCACGTCGCTCTACTCCCCGGGCAAGGGGGTCGATCTGTGGATCGGGGCCGTCTTCCTCGCCGCCCTCTCGGGTCTTTTGTACTCGGTCTCGATCATCTGGACCGTCGTGCGGATGCGGGCACCGCGGATGTCGATGCTGCGCATGCCGATCTTCGTCTGGTCGGAGGTCGTCACCGCCATGATGGGCCTCGCAGCCTTCCCGGCGCTCATCGGCGCCATGGTGCTGCAGACCCTCGGGCGGGTTGACCCGGCCTACTTCACCCACGATCTGCCGAACCTCGACTACCAGAACCTCTTCTGGTTCTACGGCCACCCGGTCGTCTACATCATGTTCTTCCCCTTCGTCGGCTGCGTGGCCGAGGTGATCCAGACCTTCGGGCAGCGCCGCTACGTCGGCTACAAGCCGACCGTGCTCTCCCTGCTCCTCTTCGCGGCGATGTCGATGTCTGTCTGGGGCCACCACATGTTCACCACCGGCCAGGAGTCGAACGAGTACTTCTCGGCCACCTCGACCGCGCTGAGCGTGCCGGCGGGCCTCGAGTACTTCGGCTTTCTCGCCACCCTCATCGGCGCCAAGCTCCGCTTCAAGACACCGCTGCTGTTCGCCCTCGCCTTCATCCCGCAATTCCTCGTCGGCGGGCTGTCGGGGATCATGCTGGCGGCGCCGACGCTCGACTACCAGTTCCACGGCAGCTACTTCGTGGTGGCGCACTTCCACTACACGCTGTTCGCAGGCAGCGTCTTCGGCTTCTTCGCCGGCTTTTACTACTGGTTCCCGAAGGCGACCGGGCGGATGCTCTCAGAGCGCCTCGGCAAGACCCACTTCTGGCTGCTCACGATCGGCACCAATGTCACCTTCGGGCCGATGTTCGCGGCGGGCTTCCTCGGGATGTCCCGCCGCGTGGCCCACTACCCCTCCTACCTGCACACGCTCAACGTCGTCGAGACCCTCGGCTCGGCCGTCATAGGGCTCTCGATGCTCTTTCTCGTCGTCAACGTGGGGCAAGCCCTCCTGCATGGACCGCCGGCGCCCGCCGATCCCTGGGACGGCCACACCCTCGAGTGGGCCACCACCTCGCCCCCACCGCTCTTCAACTTCCCAAAGGGGCTGCCGCCCATCAAGAGCTTCGCCCCGCTCCTTGACTGGAAGCAGTCCCTCAGAGCGAGGCGGGCAACCGAGAAGCCGACCGAGCCGGTGGCCTCCCGCCCAGCCGTCCTGGGCAGCGGCGCCCGGCCAGAGCCGGAGGCCGGCACGTGATCAAGGTCACTGGGGCGCGCACGCTCATCTTCTGGGGCGCTCTCTGCGCCGTGCTGCTCATTCTCTGCTGGGCCGGGCACGAGTCTGCCGAGGACCTCTCTTTGTGGGGGATGACGGTCTTCGTGATCTGGGCGACGGCGCTTGCCGCCTACCTGTTCAACAGGCGCCAGCCCGTCCACCGCGGCTCGTTTGCCCACCCGGTCTCCTCCTCGACCTCGCTCATCCTCTCGCTCTCGCTCGTCTTCGGGGCACTCGCCGGCGTCTGGGGGCTCTGGTTCGGCATCCTCGTGCCGGTCCCGGTCGTCCTCGCCGCCTACGCCGCCATCCGTGACCGCAAGCTCCGCCGGCGCATGATCGAGTCAGGAGCCGTCGACCCGAAGGCCCCTCCCTACCTCGCCCGGGCGGGAAGGCCGCGGGAGATTCCTCGCTGGCCCGAGCCCAGCTCCGACGGCTCGGGGTAGCTCCAGCCCCCGTCCTCCTGCTCGAGGCGGTCGAGGCGAGCGGCCGCCCTCTCCTCCTCGAGGACCCACTGGCCGAGCGCGATGGCCAGCGCCACGCCGGACACGAGCATCGAGAGCCACCAAAAGAGCTGGCCGCCGGCCCTGGTCGTGGCCGCTGTCGTCCCAGGGCCGATGGCGACGGTGGAGCCGTGCAGGGCGAAGCCGAGGTACATCTCGATCGGCATCCCGGCGAGGATGGCCCCGACCCGCGCCAGCCGGCTCGGTTGGTGCCCATAGCGGTCGGGCGCCAGCAGGCACTGCCAGTAGCAAAGGCCCGCCAGCAAGAAGGCGAGATGGGTGGCCTCGTGCAGCGCCGGGGAACGGACGCTGGCGGCGTACCAGGGGCTGAAGAAGTAGCCCCACATGACCCCGTAGTAGACGAGAGCCGAGGGCCAGGAGGTGGCCAGCGCGAGCGGGCGGCTCCTCATGATCGCCAGCCACCTCGTCTGGGCGGCCCGCCCGCTCGCCTGCAGCAAGAGGGTGAGGGGGCGGCCGAGGACGAGGAGAGGCGGAGCCACCATCATGAGGAGGATGTGCTGGACCACGTGGGCGGAGAAGTTGACGTCGTCATAGTGGGCGAGCCCGGAGCCGACCGCCACGAAGACGACGGCGATCCCGCCCATGAAAGAGGCGGTCGCCCCTGCCCGCCAGCGCCTCCCCCGCTGCCGGAGCCGGAGGGCGCCCAGCAGATAGGCGAGAGCGCTCACCGCCAGCAGGCCGTCTCCGAGCAGGCTCAGCCAGCCCAACTCGAAGCCGCTCAGCAGGAGCCGGGGATCGATGCCGCTCGGACGGATCACGGTGCCCGCCGGCTCTCGGTGGTCCCAGAGGGGGTGGGCGGCCGCTCGTCGAGCGGGCTGACCGCTTCGGCCGCCCGGTTGCCCGCCTCCTCGACGTCGAGGGGGTCCGGCTCCTCCTCACCCGGCACCGCCAGCCCGTCGGTGGCGGCGTAGTAGCCGGACTCGGCCCGCTCGACGATGAGGAAGCGGGGGCGGGCGGTGCGCCGCCGCTGCCCCTGCAGCTCGAGGCAGATCTTGTAGGCGACGAGCCCGCTGACAAGGGGCAGCACGATCGTCGTGATGCGCATGCCCCAGACGAAGTCCTCGATCGAGAAGTGGAAGAAGTTCGAGAGGACGTCGTCTCCACCGGCGACAAAGAGCAGGAAGTAGAAGGTGAGCGCCCCCACACCGAAAGCCGTTCGACCGGGCCGGTCCCGCGGGTGGTCGAGCAGGTTGTGGCGGTCCCGGTCCCCGGTGAAGCGCTTCTCGAGCGAGGGCCAGGCATAGATGATCGCCCAGGTGAGGAGGGGTAGCAGGACTGCCGGGAAGAAGACGACCGGGATCATGTGACCGGGGAGGTTCACCTCCCAGTTCGGCCAGAGGCGCAATGCGCCCTCCAGCCAGCCCATGTACCAGTCGGGCTGGGCGGCGTCGGTCGCCTTGAAGGGGACGAAGGGCCCGAACTGCCAGACGGGGTCGATCTGCACGACGGCGGCAAGCGTCACGAGGACACCGAAGACCACCAGCATGAAGCCGCCGGACTTGGCGGTGAACCCCGGCCAGAGCGGCGTGCCGGTGATCGTCTGCTCGGAGGCTCCCTTCTTCTTGAACTCGGTGTGCTCCTGGGTCCAGATGAAGGCCAGGTGGAGGGCGAGCAGGGCGGCGATGGCGCCCGGGAGGATGAGGACGTGGAAGATGAAAAAGCGGGTCGTGATTATGTGGCCCGGGAAGGTGCCGTTCCAGAGCCAGACCGCCAGGTAGCTCCCGACGAGGGGGATCGACTCGACGATGGAGTAGGCGATGCGGACGCCGATGCCCGAGACGAGGTCGTCGCCAAGGGAGTAGCCGAGAAAGCCGTTGAAGATGGCGAGCGCCAGCATGGTGGCCCCGATCATCCAGTTGAGCTCGCGCGGTCTCCTGAAGGCCCCGGTGAAAAAGACCCTCATCATGTGGACGACGATCGCCCCGATGAAGATGTTCGCCGCCCAGTGGTGGGCCTGACGCACGAGCAGGCCGGCCCTGACGCGGAACGAGAGGTTGAGCATCGAGAGGTAGGCCTCGGGCATGCGGGTGCCGTCGAGGGGCGCGTAGCTGCCGTGGTACACGACCATGGTGTCAGACGGCTTGAAGTACATCGTCAGGAAGATGCCGGTGACGACGAGGAAGATGAACGAGTACATCGCCATCTCGCCCAACATGAAGGACCAGTGGTCCGGGAAGATGTGGTTGAGGAGCTGGCGGTGCTTGGAGGCCCGCACCCGGTCGTCGAGCCACTCGAAGGCCGACTGGCCCCTTCGGGCCGAGGTGTGAGCGGGTTGGCGCCGGCTCCGGGCGACGCGGACCGGCTCAGGCACCTTCGCGCTCCCCTCCCGCCGAGCTCTCGTGGCTCTTGATCACGGTCGGGAGAGGTCCCCGGGCGAGCGTCGCGTGACAGGTTCCTCCGCCATCCGGCCCCGACTCTGCTGGCCTGGCTGGCGGCCCAATCCCTAACCTCCGTCCTCGGCCCCGGCGCCGGTGCGCGGCTGCGCCTCGAGAGCGCTCCTGCCCAGGTGCGGTACCCGGGTCGAGACGGGAGAAAACAAGCGCCCCAGCCAGCCGCAGGAGTTGGGAAAAGCCCTCCTTTTGCAGGTGGTTCGCACTGGCTCCGGGCGGGTAGAGGCGAGCTGTGCCGACCGCGAAGCCCCACCCGACCCGTCGCAGCGAGCGACCTCTCGCCATCGTGGCGGGGGGTGCCAGCGAGGCCGGCCGGGCCATCTCTCGTCAGCTCGCCGGCGAAGGCTTCGACTTCCTCTTCGGGGCCGGCGATCTATCTTCCCTTCCGGCCGGGGAGCTCGAGAGCCTCGGCTCGAAGGTCCGCCATCTGCCCGTCGACCTGGCCGACGAGGAGCAGGTGCTCAGCCTGTACCGGGCGGCCGAGGAAGAGGGCCGTTTCGTCGACGCCCTCGTGCTCGATGTCGTCCCGGCCGAGAGTGACGATCATGAAGAGGACGACGAGGCAGCCCTTGGTCTGCTGCGGGCAACCATCGTCGCCCCACTGCTGCTCGCCCGGCTCGCCCTCCCGCCGATGGCCGAGCGTGGCCGGGGACAGGTCTTCTTCACCTCGCCGGAGCGCTCGGGGCTCGGCGGCCTCGCAGCTCTCTACGGCGCCAGCCTCGCCTTCTTGCGCTCGTTTGCCGACGCTCTCGCGGGCGACTTGGCGGGCTGCGGGGTCCACGTCACGGCGCACCTGCCCGGGTAGCTGCCGGCACCGCCCGGGCGAGCGAGTCGCCGGCGAGTCAGCTACTGCCGGCTAAGGCTCACCAGCTGACAGCCTCGACCAGCTCGCCGACCTTGTCCTTCGGGAGCGCCCGGGCTATGTCGGCCTGGCTGAGGACCCCGACGAGCTTGTCTCGGTCCATGACCGGCAGCCGTCGCAGCTTGTGGCTCATCATCGTCCTCACCGCCTCCTCGACGGAGTCGTCGGCGCCGATCGTCACGACCTCTATTGGTCGGCGATCTCGGCCGCCCGGACCGAGCTCGGATCCCGCCCCGCCGCCACGGCCCTCACGACGATCTCGCGGTCCGTCACGACTCCCTCGAGCGCCCCTCGCTGCTGCAGATCGGCACCATGCCGATGTCGTCGGCCGCCAGCTGCTTGGCCACCTGATCGAGCGTCGTCTCTCCCGGAAGGTGCACAGGAGCCGCTGTCATGATGTCGCGTGCGGTAGTCATGAGGTGGCGGTACCCAAGGCCAAGGAGGGCCAACGAGGCACCTGCACCCACGCTCGCTCCGTGGCGTTTCCTCCCGATGAGCGTCGGGGGTGGCAGCATTGGTGCGGCCGAGCAGAGGAAGGTAGATGCGCCGTGGAGGACCACTGGCCGTCGGTACCGACCGGCGGCCCGGAACGCCGAGCGAGGGGCGGGGCCAAACTGACCGTGACGGTCGCGCCCGGCGCCCACTTCCACCACCACCTGTGCACCACCGAGATCCTGCGACGGGCCCGGCGGGCCCGGCTGGCGGGGGCCACGGTCCTCTCGGAGAAAGCGCCCTTGCCCGCCCAGCGCCGGGTGGTCATCGTCGACGACAAGGGCCGGCTGGAAGCTTTCGCCGGCGGGCTCGCCGACATGGAGGGCCGCGTCTCGACGACCCTCGTCGACGTCGAGGTGCTCTCGGGGCCCGCTCGCCTCGTCTCGAGCTAGGCCGGCTCCGGCTCGACGCCTTCCAGCGTCACGAGGACGCCGGGCAGCAGGTCGGCGAGGCGACGGGAGAGAGCCCGCAACCCCTCCTCTCCACCGACCACCTCGACCAAGACCGGCAAGCCGGCCATCGAGTCGGCGAAGCGATTCGTGCGCAGATGTCCCGAGCTGCCGAAGCCCTCGACGGCCCGGCGGACCGAGACGGGGCCGAGCCCGACTGCTCTCGCCTCTTCCACGACGGCGTGGGCTGCGCCGCGTCCTTCCACCTCGTCGTCCTCACTGAGGAAGACAGTGAGTCGAGCGGCCGGTCGCGGGTCTGCCATCAGCTGGGGAGACGGTAGCAACAGGTCCCGGCGAGAAGGCGTCAGGGCACCTCACCGGTGTCGATGAAGCCCGACCGCCACTCGCCGAGCTCGATCGCCCGCCGCAGCAGCGAGCCCGCCTGCAGCAGGATCGGCGAGGCTCCTTCGGCCGCCCTGCGCCGGGCCACCTCTTTGCGGGCCTCGTTCAGGACCGAGGCGTCGTGGGCGCAGAGAGCCGCCAGCTCGCGGGCGCCGGCGTCGATGCCCTCGAGCTCTCCTTCGGCCAGCTCGAAGAGCCTCGCCGTCACCTGCTGGAGTCGCCTGTCCTCGCCCAAGGATCCTCCCGTGTCCGCCGAGACGACGCTACTGGGACGAGCATGGCAGCCCCTCAGACGAGCAGGCCGACCGCCAGCCCGGCGCCGGCCGCCCCCAGGCCGACCAAGAGGCTGAGGGCGACATTCGCCGCCGCCAAGAGGAAGTCCCGCTCCTCGAGGAGACGGAGCGTCTCGAAGCTGAAGGTGGAAAAGGTCGTGAAGGCGCCGCAGAAGCCTGTCCCGACGAGGTCGCCCACAGCCGAGGGGAGCCGGCCGGAGAGGGCGAGGCCCACCAGCACTCCGAGCAGGAGCGAGCCCGAGACGTTGACGGCGAAGGTGCCGAGGGGGAAGTCGGTCGTCGTCTTGTCCGAGACGAGCCGGTCCAGCTCCGCCCGGGCCGGCGCCCCGACGAAGCCGCCGACCGCCACGAGGAGGACCGTCAGGCCAGCCATGGTGCTCTCCGCTCGACGAGAAAGAGCCTCACGGCCGGCTCCGGCCGAAAGGGCCGAGGCGCCGGACGAGGAGACGGCCGCCGAGAACCCCGGCTCCGACCGCCAACAGCCCGGCGAAAAGGCTCCCGAGGCTGTAGGAGACGAAAAGGGCCACCTCGTGGTCGCGCACGAGCTCGTCGGCGCCGGCGGCATAGGTCGAGAACGTCGTGTAGGCGCCGAGGAAGCCCGTGGCGACGATGGGGCGAACAAGCGGGGAGCTCGGCAGGCGCGCCTCTACCAACACGAGAACGAGACCGAGGGCGAACGAGCCGGTGAGGTTGACGAGGAAGATGTTCCAGGGAAAGCCGGTGGCAGGGCTCGCCACGAGCACGGTCAACCCGTAACGGGCAAGCGCCCCGGCGGCCCCGGCGAGGCCGATGGCCAACACGACGTGGCGGCGGCCTCTCTGCCGCCGGTCCCCTGTGTCCCGGTGGAGGTCGGCCCTGTCCGGGTCGACCGGCAGCCTCTCCCCCGTCAGCTCTCCTCGACTCACCCCTGCCTCCTCGTGCTCTCAGGGCAACTGAAGGTAGGAGCCATCAGCCACGGGGGGCAGTCAAGGGCGAGCTCCATCGCCGCTTCGAAGAGGCTACCGGGCGGCGCTCGACCTCAGGTCGCCTGGACGGCGCTCGGCGCCCATCAGGGGAGCATGTGGCCCGAGAGGGTGAGAACGCTCATGAAGACAAAGAGGACACCCTCGACACAGATGAACGCCGGCAGCCGGCGGGCGCTCACCCGTCTCGCCCAGACGAGGACCGCCGGCGTGGCGACGATGATCATGCGGGCGTTCGGCGGTGTCATCACGGACCAGATCGTGACGAGGCCTATCCCAACCACGAGGGCGAGAGCGCCGGCCGACAGCTCCCGCCGCCTGCGCCAGAGAGCGACGACGGAGATGAGGAGGAAGGCCCCCCCGAGCACACCGTTCCAGAGGTTCCAGCTCGGCAGGTAGGCGATCACGTCCTTCGGGTGGGCGACGAGATGGTGGACGATGGGCAGCCCGAAGATCCCGAGCGGCTCGCTCTGGGCGTACCAGCCGTAGTGCTGGGCCGAGAGGGCTGCAAAGGGTGTCCCCGTCCAGGCCCAGAGGAAGACGGCGAAGCTTCCGACCCCGACCCCCGAGAGTGCCACAGCGACGAGGGAGAGCCAACGCCTCTTCTCGGGGGACCGGCGGATCTCGCCCAGGGCGGCGGCGGCACAGGCCACGATGAGCACCAGGGCGGCTGGCGCCACCGCCGTGGCGAGACCGGCGAGCAGCCCCGCCAGCCACCAGCGCTTGGCGCGCAGGGCGAGCAGGGTGCCGAGAGCAAGCGGGATGGTGAGGCACTCGGAGTAGGCAAGCGAGAAGACCACCGTGCCCGGGAAGAGGCAGAACACGAGCACGGCGCTCCGCCCGACCCGCTCACCCCACCAGGCCGTCGCCAGCCGCTGGGCGAGGACGGCGGCGACGGCGCCGCCGGCAAAGGAGATGAGCAGGCCTGAGACGAGGTAGGAGGAGGAGGTGAGGAACGAGAGCGCCCGGATGACCATCGGGTAGAGAGGGAAGAAGCCGAGCGTCGACTTGGCGTGGAGGGCGTGAGTGGGATAGCCGTGGGCCGCCAGCTTCAGGTACCAGCCGCCGTCGAAGAGCGAGAGCACGGCGGCCAGGCTCTTTTGCTGGACGAGGGCGCAGAGACCGGCGATCAAAAGGAGGCCGGCCCGGGTGGCGAGGTAGACCGAGAGCGCCCAGCCGGTGGGGCCGAGCAGGGGCCGGCGTGAGCTCTCCGAGACCCTCTCGTCGGGAAGCGGCGGCTGGCGCACCGCCGGGAGGGGGACGTGCTCGAGCTCGACGACGCTCTGGGCCCGCAGGGGCTCGGGCGCCCTGAAGAGGCTCACTTGGTCGCCCCCGGGAGATGATCGCCCAGGCGAGGTCGAGCCGACCCCCCCCGGTGCCGAGTCAGTCGGCCCACGCGGACCGTCCCGCTCCCCACGCCACGCGACATTTCTAGTGGCTGGGCAGTCCCGGTGGGTGCGCGCGGCCCGACCGGCCGATCACTTGCCGGCCAGCTCCTTGATGCGGGCGATGCGGGCCTCGAGATCAGAGAGGAAGTCCTCGAGGGCGCTCTTTTTGGCCCGCACCACCTGCACCAGGTGCTCTTGCAGCTCGAGCGACTCACTCACGAGTGCGCTCCGCTCGTCGGCTCCCGTGCCGGTGTCGTGGAAGGCGGCCTTGATCTCGCTCATCCGGTCGTCGCTTCGCAGCACGACGGCGATCTCGTCCAGGTTGAGCCCGAGGAGGGACTGCAGCTCGCGAATGCGGGCCACCCTTGCCAGGTCCGCCTCGGAGTACCTGCGCATCCCGCCTGGGGTGCGGGCGCAGGGCGTCAGCAGGCCGAGCTCTTGGTAATAACGGAGGGCCCGCTCAGAGACCCCCGCCCGGGAGGCCGCTTCGCCGATGCCGCAAAGGCCGGGGTCGACCGACTTGGCGTCCATCTCGATCAGGCGGTCTCTTCTCCGGCCGTCATCGCCGCCTCCTCGGCCAGCCCGGTGGCGAGAGCTGCACCTGCCGCCCCCTCGGCCAGCTCCTCGCCGACGGGTTGGGCGGCGTGGACGTAGCGGGCCCCCCGCAGCAGGCTCGCCACAGCCGCTATGAAGCTGGCGCCTGCGGCGAAGTCGAAGGCGAGGTGGAGCCCGTTCGAGAAGGCGGGGGCGATCAGCCGGGGGAAGAACTTCCGCCCGGTGACGTAGGCGACCTGGTGGGCGCTCAGGTGGCTGAGAGCACCGATCGGGCCGAGCAGCTCCTTTATCGGGTTGAAGCCGAGGAAGGCCGAAAAGAGGCTGCCGATGGGCGGCTCGTTGGCGACTGCCCTCGCCGGGCCGGCCGCCACCCCGGCGGCGGTGAGGCCGTGAAAGAGGTGGCTCGGCAGCGCCGCCGCCAGCCCGAGGGTGACGATCGTGAAGAAGAGGCCCATCGAGAGGACCGTGGCGGCGTTCTGGAAGGTGTTGAGCATGCCGGCCCCGGCGCCCCGCTGGTCGGGGGGCAGGCTGTTCATGACCGAAGCGAGGTTGGGAGAGAAGAAGAGGCCCATGCCCACCGCGAAGAGGAAGATGAGGATGGCAAAGACCGGGTAGCTGAAGTTCATCGGCAGGGTCTCGAGGAGCAGGAAGGCCGCTCCCGAGATCGCCAGGCCGACGCTGGCGAGGCCCCTCGCCCCGAGACGGTCCGAGATGATGCCGGAGATCGGCCCCATCAAGAGGAAGCCTAGGGTGAGCGGCACCATGGCGATGCCGGCCCAAAGAGGCGTCTGGGCGAAGCTGTAGCCGTGCTCGGGCAGCCAGATGCCCTGCAGCCAGATGATGAGCATGAACTGCATGCCGCCTCGGCCGAGCGCTCCGAGAAGGGCGGCGATGTTGCCGGCCGTGAAGGCGCGGATGCGGAACAAGTCGAGGCGGAACATCGGGTTGGCGACCCTCGTCTCGATGAACACGAAGAGCACGAGGATGGCGACGCCGCCGATGACGCCGGCCAGCACCCAGGGGTTCGTCCAGCCCGTCGGGTGCCCGCCGTAGGGAAGGAGCGAGTAGACGATGCCCGTCAGGACGGCGATGAGGCCGACGGCGAAGGTGAAGTTGCCGAGCCAGTCGATCTCCGAGCGGATCCTCACGCCGTTGTCCTGCAGCTTCAGGTAGGCCCAGATCGTGCCGAAGAGGCCGAAGGGGACCGAGACGAGGAAGACGAGGTGCCACTCGATCGGTCCGAGCACGCCGCCGAGGATGAGCCCGAGGAACGACCCGCTCACCGCGGCGATGCCGTTGATCCCCATCGCCTTGCCTCGCTCGTTGACCGGGAAGGCGTCAGTGAGGATGGCGCTCGAGTTGGCGAAGAGGAAGGCTCCGCCGACGCCCTGGAAGACCCGCATCACGATGATCCAGATGGCACCGGCCGGCCCGGTGAGCCAGGTGACCGAGAGGAGGATCGAGAAGAGGGTGAAGACGGCGAAGCCGAGGTTGTACATCCGCACCCGCCCGTACATGTCCCCCACCCGGCCGAGGCTCACCACGAGCACTGCCGTCACGAGCATGAAGCCCATGAAGACCCAGAGGAAGTAGGAGGTGTTCGAGGGGGTGAGAGGGTTGAGCCTGATCCCCCGGAAGATGTCGGGCAGCGAGATGAGCAGGATCGACTGGTTGATCGTGACCATCAAGATGCCGAGCGTCGTGTTCGACAGGGCGATCCACTTGTAATGGACGCCCTGGTGGTGCTCCTGACTCTCGGCTCTCTCCTGTGGCAAACGGCTCCGCACCGCCGGATCGACCTCCCTCTTTGGCTCGGTGGGCGGAGAGGCTAGCAGCCTTGTCTGACGTTGACGTCAAGGTGCGAGTTGAGCCGGGCGCCGGAGGCGCCCACTACCTAGTGTGAGGCGATGGCACGCTTCACGACCCGACCAGAGCTGACCGGAACCTTCGGGATGGTGGCGGCCACCCACTGGCTGGCAGCCCAAGCGGGGATGTCGATGCTAGAGCTCGGCGGCAACGCCTTCGACGCCGCCGCTGCCGCCGGTTTCGTGCTCGAGGTGGTCGAGCCCCACCAGAACGGCATCGGGGGCGAAGCCCCGATGGTCCTCTACTCGGCCGCCGACGACGAGGTCTTCGTAATCTGCGGCCAGGGCGTCGCACCGGCCGGCGCCACCCTCGAGGCCTTCCAGCAGCTCGGCCTCGACCTCGTGCCGGGGGCCGGCTTGCTGGCGGCCTGCGTGCCGGCCGCCTTCGGCTCCTGGCTCCTGCTCCTCGAGCGCTTCGGGACGATGAGCCTTCGCCAGGTCCTCTCACCGGCTCTCGGCTACGCCCGGGGGGGCTTCCCGGCCGCCCCGATCCTGAGCCGCGTCCTCGGCGAGATCGCCGACCGGCTGAGAGAGGAGTGGCCCACCAGTGCCGAGATCTGGCTGGCCAACGGTGTCCCCGAGCCGGGCCAGAGGATCACCAACCCGCTCCTCGCCGACACCTACGAGCGGCTCATCAAGGAGGCTGAGGCGGCCGGGGCCTCGCGGGAGGCCCAGCTCGAGGGAGCGCGGCGGGCGTTCTACGAGGGCTTTGTCGCCGAGGCGATCGGCGAGTTCGTGACAAGGCCACAGCCGGACCCCCACGGCCACCACGCCGGCCTCTTGGCAGCCGACGACATGGCCTCGTGGCGGGCAAGCCTCGAGCAGCCCGTCAGCTACGGCTACCGCGACTTCGAGGTCTTCAAGACCGGACCCTGGGGGCAAGGCCCCGTCATGCTGCAGCAGCTCGCCCTGCTGGCGGGCTACGACCTGGCCTCGCTCGGCGAGGGGAGCCCCGAACTCGTCCACCTCGTGACCGAGTGCTCGAAGCTCGCCTTCGCAGACCGGGACGCCTAC
>JAJYQK010000007.1 GCA_021794645.1 Actinomycetes bacterium | reverse complement strand
GGTTCGAGCTGCTCGGCGACGGCATAATCGCCACTAGCTCGCCCGCCCTCGAGGCAGCTTCCGCCGGGCGGAGCGGCGCCTGGATCCACCTCTCGCCGAGCGGCGAGGTGACCGCCTTCTGCGGCAAGGTCGACGTCGGCCAGGACAACACGACGGCCTTCCGGCTGCTCGTGGCCGAGGAGCTCTCGGTCGATCCCGGGCAGGTGGGCGTCGTCCTCGGGGACACCGACCTCTGCCCCTACGACATGGGCACCTTCGCCAGCCGATCGATGCCCGATGCCGGCGAGGCCCTCTGCCAGGTGGCGGCCGGGCTCCGCCACCATCTGGAGGCGAAGGCCGGCGCCCGGCTCGGACTCCCCGCCCGGGCGGTGCAGGCGCGGGAGGGGGCGGTGCGGAGCGACGGCGCTGTCCTCGACTACGGCGAGCTCGCCACCGGCGCCCGGGTGGTCGAGGTCGTCGGGCCGGGGCAGCGCCTGCTGGCGCCGTCCCGCCGCCTTCCTGCCGGGCCGATCCGGCCGAGTCGCCGGGAGGCCTTCAGCGGCGCCAGGCGGTTCGTCTCCGACATGAGGCTGCCGGGCATGGCGATCGGTCTCGTGATCCATCCGCCGGCCCCGGGCGACAAGCTGGCGCGGATCGACCGGGCCGCGCTCGCCGGCATGGCCGGCGTCCAGCTCGTCGAGGAGGAGGGCTTCGTCGGCCTCGTCGCCGATGACCTGGCCGCCGGGTTGGCGGGCCTGCGCGCCCTCAGCCCGCAGTTCGAGACGGGCGCTCCTTCCTTCTCTGACCTCGAGGAGTATCTCCGCCACCATCCCGCTGAGCCGGGCGGATGGGCCGGCCGCTTCGAGGAGGCGAGTGGCGAGCTCGACGAGGGCCTGGCCGGGGCGTCCTTCCGGTTCGAGGCGACCTACACGGCGCCGTTCATCGCCCACGTGCCGCTCGAGACACGGGCCGCCCTGGCTCGCTTCGACAGGGGGCGGCTCACGGTGCACGTCGGTACCCAGACCCCCTTCCGGGTGCGCGCCGAGCTGGCCGAGGCCCTCGGCATGGACGAGGCCGACATCCGGGTAATCGTCGGCCCGACGGGGGGAGCCTTCGGTGGAAAGCACGGCAGCGACGTCGCCCTCGAGGCCGCCCGCCTCTCCCGGGCAGCGGGAAGGGCAGTCCTCGTCCACTGGACGAGACGGGAGGAGTTCACCTCCGGCTATCTCCGTCCGGCCGCAGTCATCGACGTGCGGGCCGGCCTCGGCTCAGACGGTGCCCTCGCTTCTTTCGAGCTCGTGGACACCAACGCCGGTGCCGCAGGCCTTTCCTTCCCCTACCGCGCCGCCGCCCGGCGCCTCCGCTTCCAACCCTCGGCTTCCCCTCTCCCCCAGGGCTCCTACCGGGCGCTCGCTGCCACCGCCAACCACTTCGCCCGGGAGTCGGCCATCGACGAGCTGGCGGCGATCGCCGGCAAGGATCCGGCCAGCTACCGCCTCGCCCTCCTCGAGGACCGCCGGCTCGCCGAGCTCCTCGAGCTCGCCCTCGAGCGCTTCGGCTGGCAGGAGAAGAGCAGCGAGGAGCGGGGGCTCGGTGTCGCTCTCGGCCTCGAGAAGGGCGGCCGCGTCGTCACCTGCGTCGAGGTCCGCTCCGACAGGGAGGGCTTTCGCGTGGCCCGGCTGCTGACCGCCTACGACTGCGGCCGGCTCGTCAACCGGGACGCCGTCGCCAACCAGGTGGAGGGTGCGACGATGATGGCCCTCGGCGGTGCGCTCTTCGAGGAGATCTGCCTGCGCCAGGGCCGCCAGCAGACGACCCGCCTCTCGGAGTACCGCCTGCCCCGATTCGAGGACCTCCCCGCCCTCGAGGTGGAGCTGCTCGACCGGCCCGAGGAGCCCGCGGCCGGTGCCGGCGAGACGCCGATGGTGGCAGTCGCCCCGGCGGTGGCCAACGCCCTCTTTGACGCCAGCGGCCTTCGCCTTCGCTCGCTCCCCCTTCTCCCGGCCTACAGGAGGGAGGTGGGCTGAGCGCTCTCGAGCCGACCGGGCGAGGGCCTGTCGGGGATGCTTTGTCCGTGGAATTGCCGCCGCTTCGCCATCTCGTCCTCGCCTCATCCTCGCCTGCCCGCCACCAGCTGCTGCGCAGCGCCCACATCGCTCACCGGATCGAGCCGAGCGCCGCTTCTGAATCCTTCACCGGCCTCTCAACGAGAGAGGCCGTCACAGAGTTGGCGGGGCGCAAGGCGAGAGAGGTGGCGGGCCGGCTGCCCGGCCAGCTCGTGCTCGGCTGCGACTCCCTCCTAGAGCTCGACGGCCGCCCCTATGGCAAGCCGAAGGGCAAGGAGGCGGCCCGGGCCCTCTGGCACCAGCTGGCCGGCCGGGAGGCGACGCTTTGGACCGGCCATGTCCTCCTCGACGGCTCGTCGAAGAGGGCTCTCGAGCGGGCGGTGCCCACCACCGTCTCGTTCGGGTGGCCCTCGGAGCCCGAGCTTGCCTCCTACCTCGAAAGCGGGGAGGCGACCCGGCTCGCCGGCGGCTTCAGCATCGAGGGGAGGGCGGCCCCCTTCCTGAGAGCCGTGGCGGGCGAGCCGGCCAACGTCATGGGGCTCTCGCTGGTGGCGCTGAGGGAGATGCTCGCCGAGCTCGGCCTCGCCCTGGCGGAGTTCGACTGGGAGAAAAGGGGCGTCCTCGTCCGCCCCTTGGAGAGCGACGACGACAGGAGATGGCTCACGCGGATGGTCGAGGAGACCTGGGGGCTCCCCCTCGTGAGCCTCTCGGGCCTGCACGACCCGGGCACCCTCCCGGGCATCGTGGCAGAGTCCTGTGGTGAGCGCCTCGGCGTCGCCTGCTACCGCCTCGACGAAAAGGGCCTCGAGGTGGTCCTCCTGCAGAGCCTCCTCGAGGGCGCCGGCATCGGCGGGCGCCTCCTCGAGGGCGCCCGCCAGCTGGCGCGAGAGGCGTCCGTGCGGCTCTGGCTCATCACCACCGACGAGAACATGGGCGCCCTCTCGTTCTACCTGCGCCAGGGCCTGAGGCTCGTCGCAGTCCACGAGGACTTCATCTCGCGCGTGGCGCCCTTCAAGCCCCGCCTCCTGCAGGCGGAGGTCTTCCGCGACGCCTTCGAGCTCGAGCAGAGGCCGAGCCCTTCCCGCTGAGGAGCTGCCCCAGCGGCCCGCGGTGACCGAGCTCAACCAGAGGAGTACGCCACCGACAAGCGGTCAGTGAGCCGCCCGGAATCGGCGCAACAGGCGGCAAGCCGCCCGGTCGGCCCTTGGTCGGCCGCTACGTTGCTCTCCATGGGAGCTGAGCACACGGCGGAGAAGGCTTGGCCCCAACTCGGCCCTCTCTCCGGCTAGGCCGTGGAGAGTGGTCGGCCCAGGCGACAGCGACAAGGAGGGACGTCTGATGCCACAACGGACAGTGGAGATCGAGACCGGGGAGGGGACCTGCCCGGCGGCTTTGTGCCTGCCCGAAGGAGAGGGACCTTGGCCGGCGGTGCTCATGTTCCCCGATGCCGGTGGAATGCGCGACACCATGCGACAGATGGGCGAACGGCTCGCCGGGCTGGGCTATGTCGTGTTGGTGCCGGACTTCTACTACCGCAATGGTCCGTACGAGCCGGTCGACATGGCCACTGCCTTCCAGAACGAGGAGTCGAGGGAGAAGCTCATGGCGATGGTCAGGAGCTATCGAGCAGACATGGCGGTCCGCGATGCAGGCGCCTTCGCCGACTACCTGGACTCACTCCCCGAGAAGAAGGCGGGCGGCATCGGCACCACCGGCTATTGCATGGGCGGTCGGCTCTCTCTCATTGCAGCCGGCCACCTGGGAGAGCGGGTGGCGGCAGCCGCCTCGTTCCACGGCGGGAACCTGGCCAAGGAGGACGACCCCGACAGCCCGCACCACAGGGCAAGCAGCATCAAGGCCACCGTCTATGTGGCCGGGGCGGTAGAGGACCAGTCCTTTCCTGACGAGCAGAAGGAACGGCTCGAGAAGGTGCTGACCGAGGCCGGTGTCTCCCACACCATCGAGACCTACCCCGCCCACCACGGCTTCGCCGTGCCGGACAACGCCAGCTACGACCAGGCCGCCGCCGAGCGTCACTGGCAGGCCATGGAGACCCTCTTCGCCTCAGCACTCAGCTGAGCGCCCAGCAGGTATAACGGCCCGATGGATCTCGATCTGCACGTTCACCGCTTCGACTGGGCGGGCGGCCCCACCCAGATCGGCGCCGGCGTGAGGGACCTGGCGAGCCGGGCCGAGGCGCTCGGGGTGCGCACCTTGTCCTTCATGGACCATTACTTCCAGATGGACCGGATGGCCCCGGCGGAGGATCCGATGCTGGAGGGATACACAGCACTCGGCTTCGTCGCGGCGGCCACAGAGCGCCTCCGGCTCCGCCTGCTGGTGACCGGCGTCACCTACCGCCACCCCGGCCTGCTGGCCAAGATCGTCTCGACCCTGGACGTCCTGTCGGTCGGGCGGGCCGAGCTCGGTATCGGCGCCGCCTGGTACGAGCGCGAGCACGTTGGACTGGGAGTCCCGTTCCCGCCGCTCGCCGAGCGCTTCGAGCGCCTCGAGGAGACCATCGAGATATGCCTGCAGATGTGGAGCGACGACAACGGCGCCTACGAAGGCCGCCACTACAAGCTGGCGGAGACCCTCTGCAGCCCGCTTCCGGTGAGCCGGCCGCGGCCGCGGATCCTCATCGGTGGAAGCGGCGAGCGCAAGACGCTCCGCCTAGTCGCCCAATACGCCGATGCCTGCAACATCTTCGGCGGCCCGGACGAGATCGCCGCCAAGCTCGACGTCTTGCGCCGCCACTGTGACGACGTGGGCAGGGACCCGAACGCGATCGAGGTGACGGCCAGCTACCGGGACCTACCGCCGGGGGCAGGGGTCGGCGAGGTGCTGCGGGGGGCGCACGCACTCGCCCGCATCGGTGTCTCCACCCTCGTCACCGGGCCTGTGGGCGACGATCCCGCTTCCTGGCTCGAAGACACCTTCGGCCCGGCCATGGATGAGCTGGCCGCCATCGAGCCTGCGCCCCTTTGAGAAGGGCGAAGTGACCGACCTCGCCGGCGTGAAGGCGGTGGTGACCGGGGCCACCAGCGGCCTCGGCGCCGCGATGGCAGATGCCCTGCTACGGGCCGGGGCAACCGTCGCCATGGCGGCACGGCCGACGGCCCGGCTCGAAGAGGCAGTCGCCGCCCGAAGCAGCGAGGGCCTGGCGGCCGAAGGACTGCCCATGGACGTCCGCGAACCGGCGTCCGTCTCGGCGGCCTGCAGCGAGCTGCTCGACAGATGGGGTCGGGTGGACCTCGTCGTCAACAACGCCGGGATCGGGATGCGCACCGTCAACCCACGCTTTTTCGAAGATCCGAGGCCCTTCTTCGAGGTTCCCGAGGACAAGTTCATCGACGTCGTCGCCACGAACCTCACGGGCTACTTCTTGGTGGCCAAGGCATTCGCCCCGCACCTCGTCGCCCAAGGACAGGGCCGGTTGATCAACGTGTCGATGAACCACGAGACGATGCGCAGGCGCGGCTTCGTACCCTATGGGCCGTCGCGGGCCGGGGCCGAAGCGCTCAGCCTCATCATGACCGAGGACCTGCTCCCATACGGTGTGGCAGTCAACATCCTCCTGCCGGGAGGGGCCACCGCCACCGGCATGATCCCCGAAGAGCTGCCCGAGGCGGCCAGGAGCCGGCTGCTACCCGCCGAGATCATGGGCCCGCCCGTGGTCTTCCTAGCCTCGGCCGAGGCAGAGGGGCTGACCGGCGAGCGGATCGTCGCCGCCGAATTCGATGTCTGGTTGAGCCGGTTCCGAGCTGCCAAGGCCACGGGCCGGCCCGGCCGGAGCCCCGGCTGACACCCCAGGCGCTTGCGCCGGGCACTTTCGGCTGCCGGCGGGAGAGAGCCGACCGCCAGGCCGGAGATCGGCGCCGGAACTCCGGCTCTTCGCAATGAACGCGATCTGGCGTCCGCGAATGCAGGCACCAGCCGCTCCTGCGGGCTAAAGGTGCCCACCGAACCGGGCGTCAGGGACACCGCAGCGTCATCAACGTTTCGGGCGTTCAGGGACAGGTTGGGTATCGTCGCGGCGGCAACGCGGCGATGAGATCCACCGAGTTCTGCCGTCTCCATGTTGAGGGATGCGACCCATGAACAGGAGGGCACCATGACGGGTTCGACGCCGCCGACGCCGTACATCCACTTTCCCGGCACCGCACGAGCCGCCTTGTCCTTTTATGCCGAGGTCTTCGGTGGCTCGTCTCAGGTGCATACGTTCGAAGAGTTCCATCGAACCGATGGTCCTGCTGAGGCTATTGCGCACGGCAGTCTCAGCGACTGCCCGGTCCGGCTCTTTGGTGCGGATGTTGCCGGCGACGATGAGCCGGTGCGATGCGAGGGGTTGATGCTGTCTTTGCTGGGCACCGCTTCCCCCTCGACCCTGAGGGACTGGTTTTCCAAGCTCTCGGACGGCGGCCGGGTCGTCGATGACCTGCAGGTGAGGCCGTGGGGAGACTCTGACGGGCAGGTCATCGACCGGTACGGCGTCCACTGGCTCATCGGATTCGAGGGCGGCGACAGCAACTGAAGGCTCAGCCTTTCGGCACCGGCCGGCCGAGCCGGCAACAAGGGGTCGTCGCCCCTTCCGGGGCCTGACGTCAAAAGCTGGCGGTCGTGACCACCCGACCTAACTCCTCAGTCACCGATCCAACCAGGTCGCCCTCGGCGACGCCGGAAAGAGACAGGAGCTCGACGACTCTTCGACCAAGAGCGTGGAGTGGTCCTCGTGGTGGTGGCGAGCGTCCGAGCGCGATGCCACTATCTTCAGATGGAGTTCACCGAGCAGGATCTCTCCGGCGCCCGGTTCGCCCGCTGCCTACTGCCCGGCGCCGTCATCCGCGGATCGGACGTGACCGGGATGGAGATAGACGACCCCCACCTTCACCAAGGGGCGCTGTGGGTCAACGGCGTCGACGTCGTCCCGCTCGTCGAGGCCGAGGTCAACCGCCGCTTCCCCGGCCGCGAGCTCAAGAGCGCGACCACCCCCGACGGCCTCCGCAAGGCGTGGGCCGCCGTCGAGGAAGCGTGGGCGGCCGTCCTCCCTACGGCTGCGGGGGCCGAGGAGGTTTCGGTGGACGGCGAATGGACCTTCTCCCAGACGCTGCGCCACCTTGTGATGGCAACCAACGTCTGGCTGCACGGCGCGGTCCTCGGCCGGGAGCAGCCGTTCCACTGGATCGGCCAGCCCCACGCCGAGTACGAGTCCGACGGTGGCGACATGACGATCTTTCGCGAGCCTGCGTCCTACGACGAGGTCCTTACCGTCCGAGGGGAGCACCAGGCGTCGGTCCGCGACTACCTCGCCACAGTCACCGCCGAAGCGCTCGCCGAGACCAGGCCCCACCCGTGGGCGCCCGAGCATCGGATCACTGTCCTTCACTGCCTCCACGTCATCCTCAACGAGGAGTGGCAACACCTGCGGTACGCTGTCCGCGACCTCCAGAAGGCCGCCGGCGGTTAGCAGCGGGCGACTGGCGCACCGCCGCAGCTTCCGCCGTGGCAGTGTCCTGCAAGTCCCGCTCGGTGACAATTCGCGCAACGGCGATCTATGCGGGACACGCGATGCAAACGGGAGATGCTCCGACGGGGTGTGCCCTCCGGCCGCCCCAGTATCCCGGCTTACCCGGCCCACTACGGCGACTCCACCCTTCCCCACAATGGGCGGTGGCCTGGGCGCGCAGATAGTCAGGCCACGAGACCCCGCTGGGGTGAGACGCCCTCTCCCTGCACCGAGATTGGCGCGAACAGACGAGGCTTGGGCTTCCGAGCGGGCGACGGGAATCGAACCCGCGTTCTCAGCTTGGGAAGCTGATGTTCTGCCTCTGAACTACGCCCGCGAGAACTCCGAGAGTACCCGACTACCTCCACCGGGTACGAATGCGCCGTCAGGCCGGACAGTCGACTCCGTCGAAGATGTCAGGCTTGGACCGCAGCTGGAGCAGCCGACTCTTCGGGAACCAGTCCCGACCCGCTGTCGGTGATGCTCTTGATCTCCTCGGTCTCGTAGCCACTCTTCACTGCCCAGTAGTAGGCGATGAGCCCTATGACTAGAGCCCAGATCGTGTCGATCGGGAAGGTGAGGAGCTTCGGGACCTTGGTCGTCACTCCGAACGCACCGTAATAAGAGAGCAACACTTCTGCGAGAATGTAGGTGATCAGCCAGATCGAACGGTTGATGAGGTGACGGCCGGCCTTGGAGCTGAAGAGCCAAGTCAAGCCCGTAAAGCCGTACACCGAGACGCAGACGAGCAAGTACCAGAGCACGAAAGGCGCGTGATACTTCACGTTGGTGGAATATGGTGCCGCACTAGCCGGTGAGAGCACCCAGTGACCCCAGTGCATGAGGAGAATCCATGCTGCCAGGAAGATGACTCCGATCGCGTAGCCCGCCCAGCGATTCATATAACCGCGGGCCCCAGCGAAGAACCATACATAGAGCGGCAGTCCGATGAACAGCAGTGCGATCAGTTCTATATCAGTAGTGAAGCCTGACCAGTAGATGATCGCTGTCGCTGCAAGAAAAGAGACCGGCGCCCAGAACCACGCGGCGCCCAGACGATACGGTCGCGCCAGGTCCGGAGCCGTCTGGCGGAATATCTGGAGGCTGACACCACCCATGATGTAGGTGAAGACCGTCATGGAGGTGATGATGCCGACGAGGCTGAACCAACTCTTCGAAGGGACCGAGAAGGCCAGCGCAATCAGGAATGAGGCGAGCAAGGCGACCCACGGAATGCGGGTGCGTGGGCTCAAGCGCACAGACTGCTTTGGAAGGTACCCGCTCACCCCCATGCCATAGATCGTCCGTCCGCCTGTTCCCAGATATATATATCCGGTGCCTACTGGTGAGACGAAGGCATCAGCGATCAGCAAATAGGAGAACACCGAGACTAGGAAGGCTACGCCCGATGCTTTCATGATCGCAAAGAAGGGGCTCGCGGTCACAAGGATGTGGCCGGCATTCGATGACGGAGCGCCCAACCCGGCGTAGTCATTGGCGTGAAGACCGAAGAAGTGCCAGACGATGCCACCGGTGAAGGCCAGTTGGAGCAGCGTGTAGATGACGATACCGATCAGGACCGAGGCGATCGTCGCGAATGGGATGTCCCGCTGCGGATTGCGGGCTTCTCCACCGAAGTCCAACGCCTGCCGGAAGCCCAAGTAGGAGAAGATGATGCCGGCTCCGGGAATGATATAGAAAACCTCATGCCAGCCAGCAGTCGCTTCGCCTCCCGGAGGTGCGAAGTTGTGACTGTGGAAGGACAGGGCGAAGATGAGGATGAACGTGAGGATAGGGATAATCAGCTTCCATATCATGACGGTGTTGTTCAACCGACCGAGAAAGCGAGCCCCATAAAGGTTGATGAAGAAGAAGACAACGAGGAAGAAGACCGTGAAGAGCCAACCTTCGGGAAAATTGATGACGGAACTGGTGGTCACCGGGCTCTTCAGAAGGTGCCAACTGGCCGGTGCCTGCGGACCGATGTACTGCACGGTGGCAATCGCCTCAATGGCCGGCACGGAGGCGCTTGCGAGCAGGTAGGCCCACCCGAGGATGAATCCTGTGAAGCCGCCATGAGTGAGGTGCGGGTAGCGGACGACCGCACCAGACCGCGGGAGCATCGTCGCTACCTCGGCATAGGTGAGCGCTATGAACAGGACGAGGAGCCCGCCGACGATCCACGACACGTAAGAGGCCGGCCCCGCAAGAGTATCGGCAGTGATGGCGGAGAAAAGCCAACCCGAGCCGATGATCGCGCCCAAGGACAGCAAAAGCAGCTGGCTGCGCGAGAGGACTCGTTTCAGTCCCCGGTCACTCGTTTCGAAGTCAGATAACGGCAGTTCCTTGGACGCGGTCCCCATACCTACCGTACCTCCCCCTACCTAGCACGCTGAGTTAGTAGTCACCATCCCGCAGCTCGAGTGCCGAGCTCCGTGCCCTTGTCGTGGCAGCATTCCAGAGGACCCCCCCACAGTCAAGCATTCTCGGTTCATCTACCCGATCGAGGCTTGCCCAGTGGCTGCCATTTCGACCTGGTTCAGTCAGACAGCGGCAGCTCTTCTTGGACCGCGAACTGAGTGCGATAGAGCTCGGAGTAGATGCCGCCCTTGGCGAGCAGCTCGTCGTGGCCGCCCCGTTCGACGATCCGCCCGGCCTCGACCACGACTATGAGGTCAGCATTGCGCACGGTCGAAAGCCGGTGGGCGATCACGATCGAGGTACGGCGAGCGAGGGCGGTCGCAAGGGCGCGCTGCACCGCCAGCTCCGATTCGGAGTCGAGGTGGGCGGTGGCCTCGTCGAGCACTACCACCTCGGGAGCTTTGAGGAGCAGGCGAGCTATCGCGATGCGCTGTTTCTCGCCACCCGACAGGCGGTAGCCACGGTCGCCGACGACCGTGTCGAGCCCATCGGGAAGGGAGTCGACAAGGGTGAGGATCTGGGCGGCCGCCAATGCTTCTCGCAGTTGGTTGTCGGTCGCCTCTGGCATTGCATAGAGCAGGTTGGACCGGATCGTCTCGTGGAAGAGGTGGGCGTCCTGGGTGACGACGCCGACGGTCCGCCGGAGCGAGGCCAAGGTGGCATCTCGCACGTCGATCCCGTTGACGCGGACGGCCCCGGCCGAGACGTCGTAGAGGCGGGGCACGAGGTGGGAGAGGGTGGTCTTGCCCGCCCCCGACGGGCCGACGAGGGCCACCATCTGCCCCGGCTCGACGGTGAAAGAGACGTCGTAGAGGACCTGCTGGCTCGGTGCCTGGTCGAGGACCGCCACGCTCTCGAGCGAGGCGAGGGAGACCTCCTCGGCCGTCGGGTAGGCGAAGTCGACCCGGTCGAACTCCACCCGGGCCGGCCCGCCCGGGATGTCGACGGCGCCAGGCCTCTCGGCGATCATCGGCTCGAGGTCGAGCACCTCGAAGACCCGGTCGAACGAGACGAGGGCCGTCATCACGTCCACCTGGACGTTCGAGAGAGCGGTGAGGGGGCCGTAGAGGCGGGCGAGGAAGCTCGTGAGGGCGACGACTGTGCCGACGAGCAGGATGCCCTTGGCTGCCTCGACGCCACCCCAGCCGTAGACGATGGCGGTCGCCAGCGAGGCGGTGAGGACCAGCCCGGCCATGAAGCTCGCCCCGTACATCGAGGTGGTGACCCCGATGTCGCGCACCCGGCCGGCTCGCTCGCTGAAGAGGCGGGTCTCGCGGGCGGGGTCGCCGAAGAGCTTGACGAGAAGGGCGCCGGCCACGTTGAAGCGCTCGTTCATCGTGTTGTTCATCTCGGCGTTGAGCGAGTAGGCCTCCCGCGTCAGCACGGCCAGCTTGCGACCGACGAAGCGGGCCGGGACGACGAAGAGCGGCACGAGGGCCAGGGTGGCGAGGGTGATCTGCCAGGAGAGGAAGAACATCGCCCCGAGGGTGACCGCCACGCTCACGAAGTTGCCGATGACCGACTGGAAGGTGTCGGTGAAGGCCTGCTGGGCCCCGAGGACGTCGTTGTTGAGGCGGGAGACGAGGGCACCGGTCTGGGTGCGGGTGAAAAAGGCCACCGGCATCCGCGAGACGTGGTCGAAGACGCGGTGGCGCATGTCGTAGATCAGCCCCTCGCCGATGCGGGCAGAGAGCCACCGCTGCACGAGCGAGAGGCCGGCCGAGGCGATGGCGAGCAGGCCGACGACGACGGCGAGGGTCACCACGAGGCCGATGCGGTGCTGGCCGATGCCCTGGTCGATGATGGCCCGGAGGATGAGCGGGTTGGCGGCCGCCATGACGGCGCTCAAGATGATGAGGGCCAGGAAGATCCCGAGCTGGACCCGGTAGGGGCGGCCGAAGGCGGCCACACGGCGCATCGTGCCCGGGGCGACGACTGCCCCCTTGACGCTCTCGTCCCGGCGGAGCGAGCGCAGGGCACCCCAGCCCTCCCCTCCGCCCATCATGTGCCTGCTCATCTGCGGTCCTTCCCGGCCGGCGGAATACCACGCCCGGCGATTTGTTTGTCCAGTCAAGCACTTTTCTCCCGCCGCCCGGTCAGGTCGTCCGGCCACGCGGGGGACCGGAGGGACCGTGGCTGAACTGAATGCCCAGGCTGAACTGAATGCCCAGACGACGCTGCCGCTGTTGACCCTCACCTCGGGCGTCGTCCTGCCCGGGATGATCTTCACGCTGGCGCTCGAGACCGAGGAGGCCCGCGTCGCCGTCGAGGCGGCCCGGGGCGTCGGCGGCCGGCTGGTCGTCGTGCCCCAGGTGCAGGGGCGCTATGCCGCCGTCGGCGTCATCGCCCAGGTGATGGAAGAGGGAGAGCTGCCGGGCGGGGGTCAGGTGGCGGTCGTCGAGGGCATCGCCCGGGCTGAGATGGGGACGGCGGTCCCCGGCACCGGCCAGGCGCTCTGGGTCCAGGTCGAGCCGGTCGCCGCCCCCGAGGCCGGCCCTGCTGCCGTCGAGCTCGCCCGCGAGTACCGGGCCGTGCTCGAGAACATCCTCCTCACCCGCGGGGCCCGCCGCATGGCCGAGCGCCTCCGCGGCGTCCACGACCCCTCCGAGATCGCCGACCTCGCCGGCTACTCCCCCGACCTCACCCTCGAGGCGAAGGTGGAGGTGCTCGAGACCCTCGACCTCACCGCCCGCCTCCGCCTGGTCCTCGGCTGGGCCCGCGAGACGCTGGCCGACCTGGCCCTGCGCGACCAGATAAAGACGAGCGTCGAGGAGGGCATGGAGAAGACCCAGCGGGAGTTCCTCCTCCGCCGCCAGCTCGAGGCCATCCGCAAGGAGCTCGGCGAGCTCTCCGAGGACGGGGCGACCGCCACCGAGCCCAACGACTACCGGGCCCGCCTCGCCGCTCTCGGCGACGCCCTCGACGACAAGGCCCGCCAGGCGGTCGCGAAGGAGATCGACAAGCTCGAGCGCACGAGCGAGCAGAGCCCGGAGCGAGGCTGGATACAGAGCTGGCTCGACACCGTCTTCGAGCTCCCCTTCGGCGTCGAGTCCGAGGACCGCCTCGACATCGAGGCAGCTGCCGCCATCCTGGACGAGGACCACGAGGGCCTCGGCGACGTGAAAGAGCGCATCCTCGAACACCTGGCGGTGCGCAAGCTCCAGGTGGAGAGGGGCCTCGCCCCCCTCGCCGGCCGCGGCGCCGGCGCCATCCTGGCGCTCGTGGGGCCACCGGGTGTCGGCAAGACCTCGCTCGGCGAGTCGGTCGCCCGCGCCCTCGGGCGCAGGTTCGTCCGGGTCGCCCTCGGTGGGGTCCGTGACGAGGCCGAGATCCGCGGCCACAGGCGCACCTACGTCGGGGCACAGGCCGGGCGGCTCGTGCGGGCCCTGCGGGAGGCCGGCACGATGAACCCCGTCATCCTCCTCGACGAGGTGGACAAGCTCGGCTCGGACTTCAGGGGCGATCCCTCCTCGGCCCTCTTGGAGGTGCTCGACCCCGCCCAGAACCACACCTTCAGGGACCACTACCTCGAGATCGAGCTCGACCTCTCCAAGGTTCTCTTCATCGCCACCGCCAATGTGGCCGAGACCATCCCGGGCCCCCTCTACGACCGGATGGAGGTCACGCGCCTCGACGGCTACACCGACGAGGAGAAGCTGGCGATCGCCCGCAACCACCTTCTGCCCCGCCAGGTGAGGCGGGCTGCCCTCGAAGAGGGCGAGCTGTCGGTGAGCGACGAGGCGCTGGCTCAGGTCATCACCGACTACACCCGGGAGGCGGGCGTTCGCTCCCTCGAGCGAGAGCTCGGTCGCCTGGCCCGCAAGGTGGCGACGAGGCTCGCCTCGGGTGCCCTCGAGGCGCCCGTCGCCGTCTCGGCCGGGCAGGTGCGCAGCTGGCTCGGCCGCCCCCGCTTCTTCTTCGAGGCGGCCGACCGGACCGCCGTGCCCGGCGTGGCCACCGGCCTCGCCGTCACCGGAGCGGGCGGCGACGTCCTCTACGTCGAGGCGAGCGCCCTCGAGGGGAGCGAGGGGCTCTCGCTCACCGGTCAGCTCGGCGATGTCATGAAGGAGTCGGCCGAGATCGCCCTCAGCTACGTCGGCTCGCACGCCGCCGAGCTCGGCCTCGACCCGGCCGCGCTGCGCGGCCGGCGCTTCCACCTCCACGTCCCGGCCGGGGCGGTGCCGAAGGACGGTCCCTCTGCCGGCGTCACGATGACGACCGCCCTCGTCTCGCTCCTCTCGGGACGGCCGGTGCGCTCTGTCCTTGGCATGACGGGCGAGGTGACCTTGCAGGGACTGGTGCTGCCGATCGGCGGCGTGAAGCAGAAGGTGCTCGCCGCCTGGCGGGCAGGGCTGCGAGAGGTGGTGCTACCGGCCCGCAACGGCGACGACCTCGAGGACGTCCCCGAGCAGGTGCGCCAGCAGATGACCTTCCACCTGGCGCACGACGTGGGGGAGGTCCTGGCGGCCGCCCTGGAGCCGGCCGAGCCGGCTGCCGATCAGTACCGGTACGTGTCGGGCTTGTAGGGCCCCTCCACCGGCACACCGATGTAGGCGGCCTGCTCCTCGCTCAGCTCGGTCAGCCGGACGCCGAGGGCTTCGAGGTGGAGGCGGGCCACCTTCTCGTCGAGGGCCTTGGGGAGCACGTAGACCTTCGGCTCGTACTCCGAGGCCCGGGTGAACAGCTCGATCTGGGCGATCGTCTGGTTGGCAAAGGAGTTCGACATCACGAAGCTCGGGTGGCCCGTGGCGCAGCCGAGGTTCAACAGCCGCCCCTCGGCCAGCACGATGACGGCGTGGCCGTCGGGGAAGACCCACTTGTCCACCTGGGGCTTGATGTTCACCCGCTCGACGCCGGGGATGCGGGCGAGGCCGGCCATGTCGATCTCGTTGTCGAAGTGGCCGATGTTGCCGACGATCGCCTGGTGCTTCATCTTCTCCATGTGGGCGGCGGTGATGACCGACTTGTTGCCCGTGGCGGTGACGAAGATGTCGGCACTCTGCAAGACGTCCTCGAGACGGGCCACCTGGTAGCCCTCCATGGCCGCCTGCAGGGCGCAGATGGGGTCGATCTCGGTCACGATGACCCGGGCACCCTGGCCCGCCAGGGACTGGGCGCAGCCCTTGCCGACGTCGCCGTAGCCGCAGACGACCGCCACCTTGCCGCCGATGAGGACGTCGGTAGCCCGGTTGATGCCGTCGATGAGCGAGTGGCGGCAGCCGTACTTGTTGTCGAACTTCGACTTGGTGACCGAGTCGTTGACGTTGATGGCCGGGAAGAGGAGCTCGCCCGCCTCCTGCATCTGGTAGAGGCGGTGGACCCCGGTCGTCGTCTCCTCGGTGACGCCCCGGATGGCATTGGAGAGCTGGGTGAAGCGGTGCGGGTTCTCCTCGAGCGAGCGCTTCAGGAGAGAGAGGATCACCGCCATCTCCTCGTTCTCTCCCCCGGCCGGGTCGGGCACCTCGCCCGCCTTCTCGAAGGCGACGCCCTTGTGGACGAGCAAGGTGGCGTCCCCGCCGTCGTCGAGGATCATGTTCGGCCCCTCGCCCGGCCAGGTGAGCATCTGCTCGGTGCACCACCAGTACTCCTCCAGGCTCTCGCCCTTCCAGGCGAACACGGGGACGCCCTTCGGCTCGGCGGCGCTGCCCTCAGGGCCGACGACGGCGGCGGCGGCGGCGTGGTCCTGGGTGGAGAAGATGTTGCAGGAGGCCCAGCGGACCTCGGCGCCGAGGGCGGTGAGGGTCTCGATGAGCACGGCGGTCTGGATCGTCATGTGGAGCGAGCCCGAGATGCGGGCGCCCCGCAGAGGCTGGGACGGCCCGTACTCGGCCCGCAAGGCCATCAGCCCGGGCATCTCGTGCTCGGCGAGCTCGATCTCCTTGCGGCCGAAGTCGGCCAGGCCGAGGTCGGCCACCTTGTAGTCGAAGCTGGGCATCTCTTTCCTCTCTTGGGCGGGCTATCTCAGCTGGCCGGGCCGGCGGCGTCGGCCAGCAGTTGGCGGTGCTTGTCCTGCTCGTAGGCGAGCCAGGCGGAGTCGTCGAGGGCGGCCGGGCGGACGGCCGGGGCGAGCAGCCAGGCCCGGACGGCGTCCGAGAGCTCCTGGTCGCCCAGCATGCGGACCGCCACCCCGATGTCGGAGAGCTCGAGACCGAACTCCTCGAGCAGGTGGCGGAGGGTGCGGAGGCGCTGCAGCTCGGCCGGGCCGTAGAGGCGGTAGCCCGAGGCGGAGCGAGCCGGGACGACGAGGCCGGCCTCCTCGATGTAGCGGAGCATGCGCGGCGACCAGCCGGTCGTCTGCGCCGCCTCCTGGATCGCGAGGGCTCCGTCCGCCACCCCACAACCTTACCACGCTTATGAGAAGGTTGCCCCAGGGGAGGGCCGGCGCCGACGGCTATCGTGCGACCACCATGATCCTGTCCGATCGGACCATAAGAGCAGAGCTCGAAGCCGGACGGATCGTCATCGATCCGCTCGGTGACGGCTGCATCCAGCCCTCCTCTGTCGACCTGCACGTCGACCGCTACTTCCGCGTCTTCCGCAACCACAGCCAGCGGGTCATCGACGTGAAGGAGAACCAGGAGGAGCTGACCGAGCTGCTCGAGGTGACCGACGAGGAGGCGCTCATGCTTCATCCGGGCGAGTTCGTCCTCGGCTCGACGGTGGAGCGGGTCCGCCTGCCCGACGACCTCGTCGGACGGCTGGAGGGGAAGTCGAGCCTCGGCCGTCTCGGCCTGCTCATCCACTCGACGGCGGGCTTCGTCGACGCCGGCTGGGACGGCTACCTCACCCTCGAGCTGTCCAACGTCGCCAACCTGCCGATCACGGTCTACCCCGGCATGAAGATCGGCCAGATCAGCTTTCTCAAGATGACCTCGCCCGCCGAGACGCCCTACGGCACCGGCGCCCTCGGCTCGAAGTACCAGAACCAGCGGGGTCCCACCCCGAGCCGGTACTTCGAAAATTTCCAACGGGTAACTAAGAGCCGTTAGAGTCCCTCCAACCTGGGAGCGCGCGGCGCGCTCCTAGCTTGCAGGCAGGAAAATGTGCCCCGAGGAGGCCGTGTGCTCACCAGGTACCCGATCGCGCTCGCTGCGACAGCCATCGCCCTCGCCATCGCCGGCCGCCGCCTCTACTACCTGAGCCGGCTCGTCCGGGCGGGCCAGCCCGACCCGGGGCGCCTCTCGCACTGGGGCAAGCGGGCCGAGGTGGAGCTGGCCGAGGTCGGGGGGCAAAAGCGCCTCTTGAACTGGACCGTGCCCGGCCTGGCGCACGCCTTCACCTTCTGGGGCTTCACGGTCCTCATCCTCACCATCATCGAGGCCTACGGGGACCTGTTCAGCCCGACCTTCCACATCCCCGGCATCGGGACGAGCCCTGTGCTCGGCTTCATCGAGGACTTCTTCATCGTCGCCGTCCTCGCTGCCCTCGCCGTCTTCGCGGTGATCCGGCTCGCCAACAGCCCGAAGCGGGCCGCCCGCAAGAGCCGCTTCTATGGCTCCCACACGACGGCGGCCTGGATCACCCTCGGCCTCATCGCCGCCGTGATGGTCACTCTCCTCATGTACCGGGCGGCCCAGACCAACGTCTCGACCCACGGCGTGCCCGACTTCCCCTACGACAATTGGGCCTTTGCCTCCCACGCCGTCGGCAGCTGGCTCCACCCCCTCGGCAGCGGGGTGAACCAGGCGCTCTCGAGCGTCTTTGTCGTGCTGAACGTCGTCGTGATCGTCGGCTTCCTCGTCTTCGTCGTCTACTCCAAGCACCTCCACATCTTCATGGCGCCGATCAACGTCGCCTTCTCCCGCCAGCCCCGGGCGCTCGGCGGTCTCTACAAGACGCCGGACATGGACATCGAGAACCTCGAGGAGGACACCGTGTTCGGCGCCGGGCTCATCGAGCACTTCACCTGGAAGCAGCTCCTCGACACCCTGACGTGCACCGAGTGCGGCCGCTGCCAGAGCCAGTGCCCGGCCTGGACGACCGACAAGCCCCTCTCGCCCAAGCTCGTCATCATGAACCTGCGCGAGGAGCTCTTCGCCAGCTCCAAGCGCCTCGTCGGGACGAAGGCCAGGGCCGGCCAGCTCGAGAGCCCGACAGCAGAGGTCGAGGAGGGCCCGAAGACCCTCGTGCCGAACGTCATCGCGGACGACGTCCTCTGGTCCTGCACCACCTGCGGCGCCTGCGTCGAGCAGTGCCCCGTCGACATCGAGCACGTCGACACGATCCTCGACATGCGCCGCTACGAGGTGCTGATCGAGTCCCGCTTCCCGAGCGAGGGCGGGCTCATGCTGCGCAACATCGAGAACCGGGGCGACCCCTGGGGGCTCGGCTCCTCCAAGCGCCTCGACTGGACCGAGGGGCTCGACTTCGAGGTCCCCGTCGTGAAAGACGAGATCCCGCCGGAGGTGGAGTACCTCTACTGGGTCGGCTGCGCCGGGGCGCTCGACGAGCGGGCCCGCAAGACGACCCAGGCGCTCGCCCGCCTCCTGCACCGAGCGGGGGTCTCCTTTGCCGTCCTCGGGCCGAAGGAGTCCTGCACCGGCGACCCGGCCCGCCGCCTCGGCAACGAGTACCTCTTCCAGATGCAGGCGATGCAGAACGTCGAGACGCTCTCGGCCGCCAAGGCGAAGAAGGTCATCGCCTCCTGCCCGCACTGCTTCAACAGCCTCTCGAACGAGTACCCCGCCCTAGGCGGCAACTTCGAGGTGATCCACCACTCCCAGCTGCTGAGCCACCTCGTGGCCGAGGGGAGGCTGGCGCCCGAGCGCTTCGACGCCAAGGTGACCTACCACGACCCCTGCTACCTCGGCCGCCACAACCGGGTCTACGAGCCGCCCCGCAAGGTGATCGAGGCGGTGCCGGGCGTCGAGTCGGTCGAGATGCACCGCTGCCGTGAGCGCGGCTTTTGCTGCGGGGCCGGAGGGGCGCGCATGTGGCTCGAGGAGAAGATCGGCAAGCGCATCAACCTCGAGCGGACCGACGAGGCGCTCGGCACGGGCGCCGGCGTCGTCTCGACGGCCTGCCCGTTCTGCCTCATCATGCTCGACGACGCCGTGCGAGAGCGCCAGCGGGAGGAGGAGGTGTCGGTCCTCGACATCTCCCAGATCCTCGAGCGGGCGATGGACGGCAAGGCGGCCGCCGCCGCGGCCGGGCCGGGAGAGCCGGAGCAAAGCCCCCTCGGCTAGTGGATGGCGCTCTTCAGCGCCTTGGCGTCCGCCTCGCGCAGCCGGGAGGCGGTCGCCACGAGCAGCTTGCGCACGATGGCGGGCGAGCTCTTCAAGAGCTTGTTGAAGGTGCGCTGGTCCAAGGCGAGCAGCTCGAGGTCGCTCGCCGCCTTGACGGTGGCCGAGCGGGGCAGGCGGTCGAGCAGGGCCAGCTCCCCGAAGTAGCCGCCCGGGCCTATCTCGGCCGTCTTGCGGCCGTTCTGGTGGACAGTGGCCAGGCCCGAGACTACGAAGTAGAAGGTCTGGCCGACCTCGCCCTCGTCGCAGACGACAGTGCCTGCTGCCACGTGCAAAGGCTCGACGTTGCGCTCGATGGTTCGCAGCTCTGAGCGGGAGCACTCGCTGAAGAGCCAGACCCGGCTCGGGTCGAACTTGGCGGTGGCCATGGCGAAAGCGTACCTGCCCGTGGCGGGCCGGCCCCGACCCGGGGCCGGCCGATGGCTCACGAGACCTCGCGGGCGGGCACGAGGGCCGGCTCGTGCAGCGGGCGGCGAGGCGCCAGCTCCTCCCACCCGGGCCGGGGCTCGCTCGGGGAGACCTCCTCGTGGTGGATGACGGCGTCGCCGCCTTCCAGCTCGGCCTGTGAGTAGCGCAGCGGGATGCGCAAGACCTTCTCTATGAGCTTCAGCAGCCCGACGGTGACAAGGGCGTCCCAGCAGATGACGGTGAGAGCCGCCCCGGCCTGCACGAGGAGCTGGCGGGAGTTCCCGTAGAGGAGGCCGGCAGCGCCGCTCGCCCGCAGGTAGCCGTGGCCCGCGCGGGCGGCGAGCGGGTACTCGATCATCCTCGGGTCGGCGAAGACCCCGACGAGGAGGCCGCCGACGAGGCCGGCCAGGCCGTGGGTGTGGACCACGCCGAGGGCGTCGTCGACCCGGCGCAGCAACGAGAAGCGGCGCGCCGCCAGGTTGAACGAGCACCAGACGACGACAGAGGAGATGAGCCCGATGGCGAGGGCGCCGAGGCCGTTGACGAAGCCGGCCGCCGGCGTGATGGCCACCAGCCCGACGATCATGCCGTTCACGGCCCCGAGAAAGCTCGGCCGCCGCGGGCCACCCACCGTGTCGAGCACGAGCCAGACGAGGAGGGCCGCCGCGGTCGCCAGGTTGGTGTTGAGCACGGCGGCAGCGGCATCGGCGCTCGCGAAGTAGGGGTCGCCGCCGTTGAAGCCGTTCCAGCCGAGCCAGAGGATGCCGGCGCCGGCTGCCACGAGGAGGAGGTTGTTGGGCGAAAAGCGCTCGCGGTCGGCGGCGAGGCGGGGACCGACGACGGCGGCCGCCACGAAGCCGGTGGTCCCCGCCGCCAGGTGGATGACGTAGCCGCCCGAGTAGTCGAGGGCCCCCGCCTGGGCCCAGAAGCCGCCGCCCCAGAGCAACATGGCGTTCACGGCGTAGGCGAAGGTCGTCCAGAGGGGGACGAAGACGAGCCAGGCCTTGAGGCTCATGCGGCCAAGGACGCTGCCGAGGAACAAAAGGGGAGTGATGGCGGCGAAGACGAACTGGAAGTAGACGAGGGTCGAGCCGGGCAGCCGGAGCGGGGGCCCGGGCAGGTCTGCCGCCTGGGGCAGGAGGGCCCGGCCCTGCTCGGAGGAGCTGGCGAGCACCGGGGAGGGGCGACCGACGACGGTGTCGTGCAGGGCCGAGCCGAAGTGGATGAAGGAGTGGCCAAAGCCCATGTTGTAGGCCCACAGCACCCAGACCACGAGGACGAGGGCGAAGGCGCTGAAGGCCATGATCATGGTGTTGACGGCCCACTTCTTCTTCACTATCCCGCCGTAGAGGACCGCCAGGCCCGGCAGCGACATGAGGCCGACGAGGGTGGCGGCGGTGAGCTGCCAGGAGTTGTCCCCCGGCGAGAGGTAGTGGGGGTAGGCGAGATAGGTCGTCGCCAGCACGGCTCCTCCTTGCCCTCACGGGCGGCTGCCGGGACGCCTTTGTCCGCCTCTTTGTTGCCGAGAGGCTAAAAGCGAAGTGTTGCGCCGCCGTGGCGCCCGGACGAACGGCTCGTTAGGGCGCTGTGAACGGAGTGTTTCCGGACGGGGCGATCGCTCTCGCCTTGGCGGCGATCTCGTCTGGATCGCCCAGGTAGCGGGGTTCCCCGGCCGGCCCGAGGCGGTCGTCGAGGCGGTAGAGGCGGGGGACGCCGGTCGGGATATTGAGGCCCACTATCGCCTCGTCGGAGATCTCCTCGAGGTACTTGTAAAGGGCGCGCAGGCTGTTGCCGTGGGCGACCACGAGCACGTTTCTCCCCGCCAGCAGCTCGCCGGCGATGGCGTCCTCGAAGTAGGGGACGAGCCGGGCGACGACGTCGGCCAGGCACTCGGTGGCGGGCAGGGCGGCCGGGGCGACGTGGCGGTAGCGGGGGTCGAAGCGGGGGTGGCCCGGGTCGTCGGAGCCAAGCGGCGGCGGCGGCACGTCGTAGCTCCTCCGCCAGAGGGCGACCTGCTCCTCGCCGTGGCGGGCCGCCGTCTCGGCCTTGTCGAGGCCCTGCAGGGCGCCGTAGTGGCGCTCGTTCAGCCGCCAGTGGCGCCGCACGGGCAGGTAGGCCCGGCCCATGACCGAAAGGGCGATGTCGGCCGTCCGCACGGCCCGGGTGAGCAGCGAGGTGAACACGACGTCGAAGTCGAGCCCGGCCGCCTCCCGCTCGGCCAGGAGGAGCTCGCCTGCCTGGCGAGCCTCCTTCTCCCCCCGCTCGGTCAGGTCGACGTCAACCCAGCCGGTGAAGCGGTTCTCGGCGTTCCAGGTGCTCTCACCGTGGCGAAGGAGCCCGAGGGTGGCCATGGCGGCAGGCTAGGCGACGGGCCGCGACAGGGTCCAGATGGCTCGTGACGGGTTACAAGGGGGGAATAACCCCTCGTCAGGCCAGGTTGACAACCTTGCGCTCAACTTGGTTAGGCTGAGCACTGGCAGAACAAGTCGCGAGGGTCCGACAGCGGGCCGAATGAGAAGGAGAACAGACATGCCGAAGGCCGTAGGGATCGACCTCGGAACTACCAACTCGGTGGTCGCTTTCTTGGAGGCCGGCGAGCCGACCGTCATCCCCAACGCCGAGGGAGGCCGCACCACCCCGTCGGTGGTCGGCTTCGCCAAGTCGGGCGAGGTCCTCGTCGGCGAGGTGGCCAAGCGCCAGGCGATCACGAACCCCGACCGGACGATCCGCTCGGTGAAGCGCCACATGGGCACCTCGTGGACGGTCGACATCGACGCCAAGGCCTACACGGCCCAGGAGATCTCGGCTCGCATCCTCCAGAAGCTGAAGAGGGACGCCGAGTCCTACCTCGGCGACACCGTCGCCCAGGCCGTCATCACCGTCCCGGCCTACTTCGACGACGCCCAGCGCACCGCCACCCAGGAGGCAGGCAAGATCGCCGGGCTCGAGGTGCTGCGCATCATCAACGAGCCGACGGCGGCCGCCCTCGCCTACGGGCTCGACAAGGAGGGGGCCGACCAGACCGTCCTCGTGTTCGACCTCGGCGGCGGCACCTTCGACGTCTCCATCCTCGAGATCGGCGAGGGCGTCTTCGAGGTGAAGTCGACCTCGGGCAACACCCACCTCGGCGGCGACGACTGGGACCAGCGGGTCATCGACTGGCTCGTGAAGACCTTCAAGGACACCGAGGGCGTCGACCTCTCGAGCGACAAGATGGCCATGCAGCGCCTGAAGGAGGCGGCCGAGAAGGCCAAGATCGAGCTCTCGGCCGTGCAGGAGACCAACATCAACCTGCCCTTCATCACCGCCACGAGCGAGGGGCCGAAGCACCTCGACTTGAAGCTCACCCGGGCCAAGTTCCAAGAGCTGACCGAGGACCTCGTCGACGCCTGCAAGGGGCCCTTCGACGCCGCCATCGCCGATGCGGGCCTCTCGAAGTCCGACATCGACCACGTCGTGCTCGTCGGCGGCTCGACCCGCATGCCGGCCATCCAGGAGCTCGTGCAGCAGCTGACGGGGAAGGAGCCCCACAAGGGCGTCAACCCCGACGAGGTCGTCGCCGTCGGCGCCGCCATCCAGGCGGGCGTGCTGAAGGGAGAGGTGAAAGACGTCCTGCTGCTCGACGTCACCCCGCTCAGCCTCGGCATCGAGACCAAGGGCGGCATCACCCACAAGCTCATCGAGCGCAACACCACGATCCCGACCCGGCGCTCGGAGATCTTCACGACGGCCGAGGACAACCAGCCGTCGGTCGAGATCCACGTGCTGCAGGGCGAGCGGGACATGGCCATGTACAACAAGACGCTCGGCAAGTTCCAGCTCGTCGACCTGCCGCCGGCCCCCCGCGGGGTGCCCAAGATCGAGGTCGCCTTCGACATCGACGCCAACGGCATCGTCCACGTCTCGGCCAAGGACCTCGCCACGGGCAAGGAGCAGTCGATGACCATCACCGGCCAGTCCTCCCTGCCGAAGGACGACATCGAGCGGATGGTGCGAGACGCCGAGGCCCACGCCGCCGACGACCGGCGGCGGCGGGAGGAGGCCGAGGCGCGCAACCAGGCCGACACGCTCGTCTACCAGACCGAGAAGCTGCTACGGGACCAGGGCGACAAGGTGCCCGCCGACGAGAGGGAGAAGGTGGAGGCAGCCCTCGCCGACGTGAAGGAGAAGCTGACCGGCTCTGACGTCGAGGCGCTCAACCGCAGCCTCGACATGCTGCGGACGGCCTCGCAGTCCCTCGGTCAGGCCATGTACGAGGCGGCCTCCGCCCAGCAGGCGGGGGCCGGCTCCGAGCCGACGGCGGGCTCCGAGGGCCAGGACGAAGAGGTCGTCGACGCCGAGATCGTCGACGAGCCCGGTGAGGCGGGCGCAGCCGGGGCATGAGCGAGCAATTCGACGAGACGGCCCGGTCGGAGGGGGAAGCCTCCCCTCCGACCGGAGAGGGAGCCGCCGAGGCGGTCGAGCGGGACGAGGCGGTCGCCGAGGAGGCCGGCAGCGCTGAGGTCGCTCCCGAGGGCGCCGAGGCCGAGGAGCGGCTGGCGGCCGAGCGGGACGAGTACCTCGACTCGCTC
>JAJYQK010000035.1 GCA_021794645.1 Actinomycetes bacterium | reverse complement strand
GGATGATGGCCGGCCCGAAGAGAGAGCCGAGGATGGCGCCGGCGGCCAGGTAGGGGCCGAAGGGGATCTGGCTCTTCCGGTTCGCCTTTTTCAGCACGACCAATGCGACGGCCGGGAGGGCGGCGAGGAGGAAGCCGAGCAGGAGGCCGAGGGGGACCACGCGCAGGCCGAGCCATCCGAGCATCAGCCCGCAGACGGCCACCAGCCGCACGTCGCCGAAGCCGAGGCCCTTCGGGACGGCCATGAAGATGGCGAAAAAGAGCGCGAAGCAGGCCGCCGCGCCGATGGCGGCCGAGACGAGGGAGTGCCAGTCGCCCGTGCCGGCGCTCGCCACGACGAGGAGGGCACCGCCGAGGCCGCCCGTCCAGTAGACGATGGGGGTCGGGAGCCGCCGGAGGCGGAAGTCGATCGTCGAGAGGACGATGAGCCCCGCCGAGAGGACGCAGTAGGCCGGGAGCGCCCAGAGGCTCGAGAGGCGGGCCGAGAAGGCGACGAAGCAGAGGGCCGTCGCCAGCTCGACCAGCAGCACGGCGGGGGAGATGCGGGCATCACAAGACGAGCAGCGGCCCCGCAGCAACACATAGGAGAGGACCGGGATGTTCTCTCTCGCCTTGAGCGGGCGCCCGCAGGCGTCGCAGTGCGAGCTCGGCCGGGCGATCGACTCACCCCGGGGCAGGCGGTCGGTCACCACCGTGGCGAAAGAGCCGACCGCCAGGCCGGCGAGGCCGGCCGGGAGGGCGGCGACGAGCTGGAGGTGGCCGCTCACGCCACCCCCACCGGGCGGTCGCGAAATGGCTCAAGAGCCGCCGGCATCGTGTCGAAGAGGAAGGCAGCTATGACGCCGAACCGAAGCGCTCTCGCGAGAACGATCCTCAATGGCCCTCCCGGGCTGCTCGTTTGCTCTCGCCAGGGCTCTCCCGGTGCCAGAGCCTACATTCCGTCACGTTTCGCACTGTAAGAGACAAGTCAACCACTTACGGTGCTGCAGTAAGGGGAACAGCAGATGAGCGCCACCGAGGCCCACTACACGGGTCCCTCCGACGCCGAGTCGGCCGAGGCCCGCCGCCTGGCGGCAGAGGTCGGCCTCGAGTTCGTCGACCTCGACCACTACCCGGTCAACACATCGGCTGTCTCCCTCCTCCCCGAGCGGCTGGCTCGCTCGCACCAGGCCGTCGCCGTCGGTTGGCGCTATGGCACCCCGGTGGTGGCCGTCACCCGCCCCGACGATGTCCTGGCGATGGACGACCTGCGCAGCGTCATCGGTCGGGAGGTGCACGCCGTCGTCGGCTCCCAGGGCCAGATCGCCTCCTACATCGAGCGGCTCTACGACTCCGGCCGCTCGGGGGGCGGGGTCGTCGTCCCGCTCAGCCCGCGCGAGAACGAGGCGGTCACAGAGGAGAACACGGGCGGGGAGGTCGCCGGCGAGTGGCCGGCGAGCACGGAGGAGGCGGAGATCGCCCCCTCCGAGGAGCCGGTGCACGAGCTCTTCGAGGACCGCTTCCTCGAGGCGGGGGAGGAGAAGGGGCCCGACCTCGCCGAGATGCTCGTCTCCTCCGGCCAGGTCACCCAGCACGAGATGGAGGCGGCCCTCCGCGAGCAGGCGGTCACGGGCGAGCGGCTGGGCGAGATCCTCGTCGGCCTCGGCCTCGTCTCCGAAGAGGGCCTCACCAAGGCGATGGCGGCCGAGCTCGGCATCGAGTTCCTCGACCTGAACGACTGGAGCATCGACCCGACGGTCGCCGCCTTGCTGCCCGAGGCGATGGCCCGGCGCCACCAGGTGCTGCCGGTCGGCTACCGGGGCGATCGCCCCCTCATCGCCCTCGCCAACCCGGCCGACGTCTTCGCCCTCGACGACCTCCGCAGCCTGCTCGGGCCGGACATCTGCACCGTGCTGGCGCCGAGCAGCCAGGTCGCCGAGTACATAAGCCGCCTCTACCGCCAGGACGAGGAGACCGAGGCGGCCGCCAAGTCCGCCCTCAGCCAGTCGTCGCCCGAGTTCGAGGCCGCCGCGCTCAATGACCTGAACGCCGCTGTCGACGAGGCCCCGATCGTCAAGTACGTCAACTTGATCCTCCGCCAGGCCCTGCAGGAGCGGGCGAGCGACATCCACATCGAGCCGGCCGCCAACGACTTCAGGGTGCGGTTCCGCATCGACGGGGTCCTCCACGACGTCACCCGCTCGCCCAAGGCCATCCAGGGAGGCGTCACGACCCGGCTCAAGGTCATGGCCGACCTGGACATCGCCGAGCACCGCCTGCCCCAGGACGGGCGGATAACCCTCAGCGCCGGCCAGCGCCACATCGACCTGCGCGTCGCCACGCTCCCGACCGTCCACGGCGAGAAGGTCGTCATGCGGGTGCTCGACAAGTCGAACGCCACGCTCGATCTCACCGAGCTCGGCTTCCTGCCGGAGGTGAAGGGACGCTACGAGAAGGCCTTCCGCAAGCCCTACGGGACGATCCTCGTCACCGGCCCGACCGGCTCGGGCAAGTCCACCACCCTCTATGCCACCTTGAACGCCCTCAACTCGCCCGAGCGGAACCTCATCACCGTCGAGGACCCCGTCGAGTACCAGCTGCCCGGCATCAACCAGGTGCAGGTGAACCCGAAGGCCGGGCTCACCTTCGCCAACACCCTCCGCTCCATCCTCCGCTCGGACCCCGACGTCATCCTCGTCGGCGAGGTGCGCGACAGGGAGACCGCCGTCATCGCCATCGAGGCGGCCCTCACCGGCCACCTCGTGCTGAGCACGCTCCACACCAACGACGCGGCGGGCACCCCGATGCGCCTCGTCGAGATGGGCGTCGAGCCCTTCCTCGTCGGCTCGGCCATCGACTGCGTCGTCGCCCAGCGCCTCGCCCGCCAGCTCTGCGACAACTGCAGCGAGTCCTACGAGCCGAGCGAGGAGGAGCTGGCCGCTTTCGGCTGGGACCCCTCCGACGCCCCCGCGGGCGGGCCGCCCCGCTTCCGGCGGGCGGTCGGCTGCCAGGCCTGCACGCGGACCGGCTACCGGGGCCGGCTCGCCCTCCACGAGCTCCTGCTCGTCACCGAGGAGGTCGAGCGGGCCATCGTCGAGCGGGTCTCGGTCGACCAGATCGCCCGCCTCGGGATCGAGCAGGGCATGGTGCCGCTCAGGCACGACGGTCTCCGCAAGGCGGCGCTCGGCCTCACGAGCCTCGAGGAAGTCCTCCGGGTGGTGGCATGAGCTTCTCGACGGCCCGCCCCGTCTCGGACTGGTCTCGCCGGCTCGTCTCGCTCCTCACCGAGCAGGGCGTCATCTCGTCCGCCGAGGGCGAGGAAGCCCTCGGGCAGGCGACGAGCAGCGGCCGCGCCGTATCGGCCGTCCTGGTGGACAACGACAAGGTGGAGAGCCGCTTCGTCCTCGCCGAGCTGGGCCGCCTCTCGGGGTTGGGGACGGTCGACCTCGAGAGCGAGGCGCCCGAGGAGGAGGCCCTCTCGGTCGTGCCGGAGCTGCTCGCCCGCGAGATAAGGGGCATCGGCTACCGGCTCGAGGGTGGCCGGCTCGTGCTCGCCTGCGCCGAGCCGCTCCCGCCCGAGGAGCTCCGCCAGCTCTCGGAGTTCCTCGAGAAGGAGGTCGGCTCCTGCCTGCTGGCAGACGCCCGGGTGCTCGAGCGCCTGGTCGACTCGGCCTACGACAAGACGGCCGCGGCGGTCTCCCCCTTCTCTTCTGCCACCGGGCAGGCGCCGGCTGCCACCACCCAGCTGTCGGTCTCCTTCGACGTCTTCGACGACGACGGGACCGACATCACCTGGGTGCGGCCCTCGGAGGAAAGAGAGCAGGCCGGTCCGCCGCCGCAGGCGGCCGAGGAGAGCCCGGAGGGGCTGCCGAGCAAGACCGACCTCGACGGGCTCTTGAGCTACGCCGTCGCCAACGGCGCCTCCGACCTGCACATAACCCACCTGCTGCCCCCGGCGATACGGGTCGACGGCTCGCTCCGGCCGATCGACGGGCTTGAACCGCTCGAGAGCGAGCAGATCCGGGAGATGGTGTACCAGGTCCTCACCCAGTCGCTGCGGGAGCGCTTCGAGGAGGAGAAGGAGCTCGACACCTCCCACGTCGTCTTCGGTGTCGGCCGCTTCCGGATGAACGTCTTCAAGCAGCGCGGCTCGGTCGGGGCGGTCTTTCGTGTCATCCCGCATCAGATCCCGGCCTTCGAGAGCCTCGGTCTGCCCGAGGTCGTCGCCTCCCTCGCCGAGCTGCGCCGCGGGCTCGTCCTCGTCACCGGCCCGACGGGATCGGGCAAGTCGACCACGCTCGCCTCGCTCATCGACATCATCAACCGGACCAAGCCGCTCCACATCGTGACGATCGAGGACCCGATCGAGTTCCTCCACACCCACCACCGGGCGGTCATCAACCAGCGGGAGCTCGGCGTCGACACGGCCTCTTTCTCCGAGGCCCTCCGCCGGGTGCTGCGCCAGGACCCAGACGTCATCCTCGTCGGCGAGATGCGCGACATCGAGACGATCTCGGCCGCTCTCACCGCGGCGGAGACCGGTCACCTCGTCTTCGGCACCCTGCACACCCAGGACGCCCCCCAGACGGTCGACCGGATAATCGACGTCTTCCCGACCGGCCAACAGGACCAGGTGCGGATCCAGCTGGCCGGCTCCCTCGAGGCCGTCGTCACCCAGCAGCTCATCATCTCGAGCGCCGGCGCGGGCCGGGTGGCGCTCGCCGAGGTGATGATGTGCACCCCCGCCATCCGCAACCTCATCCGGAGCGCCAAGACCCACCAGATCTACTCCCTCATGCAGACCGGCGGCACGGCCGGCATGCAGACGATGGACCAGGCGCTCGCCCGGGCGGTGAAGGCGGGCCGCATCACCGAGGCCGTCGCCTTCGACCGCTGCCACGACCCGGCCGAGCTGACCAACCACCTGCGGAGCTGAGATGGCGGGGACGACTTTCGACTACAAGGTCCGCGACCGCAACGGCAAGCTCGTCTCGGGCACCTTGGAGGGCGACTCGCTCGCCCTCGTCGCCGCCAAGCTGCGCGAGATGGGGGTCGCCCCCGTAGAGATCAAGCCGAAGAGCAAGGTCAACTTCAAGACCGAGATCAACATCCCCGGCCTCTCGAACCGGGTGAAGCTGAAGGAGATCGCCCTCATGAGCCGCCAGCTGGCGACCATGGTGGCGGCCGGCCTCACCTTGGTGCGCGCCCTCAGCGTGCTGGCGGACCAGATCGACTCCAAGCCGCTGCGCGAGGCGCTCGTCGCCATCAGGCTCGATGTCGAGCAGGGCTCCTCCCTCTCGGCCGCCATCGAGAAGATGCCGAAGATCTTCCCGCCGCTCTACGTGGCGATGGTGCGGGCGGGCGAAGCGGGCGGGCAGCTCGACTCGGTCCTCATGAAGCTCTCGACGACGCTCGAGAAGCAGGTGGCCCTGCGCCAGAAGGTGCGCTCGGCCATGGCCTACCCGGCGATCGTCGTCTCGCTCGTCGTCGTCATCGTGACCGCCCTCATGATCTTC
>JAJYQK010000165.1 GCA_021794645.1 Actinomycetes bacterium | reverse complement strand
GAACGAGAGCCCCCTTGCCGCCGGCAGCTAGGGCGGCGCCATGAGGATCGCCTTTGTCGGCACCGACCTCGCCCGGCTCGATCCCGGCTCGGGTGCGCTCGAGCGGGCCGTCATCGCCTGGGCAAGGGGCCTTCGCGCCCGCGGCCACGAGGTGTCCCTCCTCGACGCCGGGCCGCTCGGCGCTTCGACCGCCGCCCTCGGCTCGCTTGGCTGCGACCTCACCGTGCTCAACAACCGGCCCTGCTGGGGAGGTGGGATCGAGGCGCCGACGGCTGTGCTGCAGGTGCTCCACAACTACGAGGACGCCTGGTCGAGCCGGCCTGTCCGCCCGGGAGCCTACGAGGCTGCCTTGTGCCGCCCCGAGAGCGCCGTCATGGCAGTAAGCCCGAGCCTCGCCCGCCACGTCGAGGCCACCTTCGCAACCGCCGGCCCCGTGGCGGTGGCGACGGTCCCCATCGAGCAGTGCTTTCTGGCCGCCCGTTGGGCGGGGCGGGGTGGGCCGGTGCTCTTCCCGAACCGGCTGCTCGAGAAGAAGGGGGTTCGCTTCTTCCTCGAGCTGGCGCGCCGGCTCGCCGGCCGCGGCCTCTCCTGCCGCCTGTTCGCCCACACGGCGCCCTTCGACCCCCCGACGAGCGAGCAGCAGGAGCTCCTCTCGCTGGCGGCCGCCTCGCCCCATGTCGAGCTGCTGGCGCCGCCGTCCAGCCGGGAGGAGATGGCGGCCGCCTACGCCGCTGCCGGGGCGGTCTGCTGCCCCTCGGTACGACCCGAAGGCCTCGGCCTCGTGGCGCTCGAGGCCCAGGCCGTCGGGGCACCGCTCGTGACGAGCGGGCTCGGGGGGCTCTCGGATGCCACCTTCCCGCCGAACGAGGTCGTCGCCGGTTTTCACCTCGACGACTGGGAGGCGGCCGTGCTGCGCGCCCTTCAGAGGGGCGGCAGCGACCAGGCCGCCGCCGCCGTGGCCGCCCGGCACAGCGAGGAGCGGGCCACGGCCTCGATCGAGCTGGCGGCCGAACGGCTGGACGGGACCGGGGGGCGACGTTCGGCCGCCCGCTCCCGGCGGGTATAGATGGGTCCGTGGCGACGACAGAGCCGCTAGCAGTGCTTTCGGGCCGCTACCAGTTGGGCGATCGCCTCGGGCAGGGAGGCATGGCAGAGGTCTTCGCTGCCGAGGACCTCCGGCTCGGGCGCGCCGTAGCGGTGAAGATGCTGCGCGCCCACCTGGCGGCCGACGAGCAGGTGCGCGAGCGCTTCGAGCTCGAGGCCCGCACCGCCGCCCGCCTGCTCCACCCGAACGTCGTCGGCATCTTCGACACCGCCGAGGACGACGGCGTCGCCTACATCGTGATGGAGCGGCTGCCGGGCACCACCCTCGCCGACGAGCTGAGGACGGGCCCGATGTCAGAGGAGCGGGCCCGCGAGGTGGCCCGCCAGGTCCTGGCCGCCCTCGCGGCCGCCCACGCCGTCGGCATCGTCCACCGCGACATCAAGCCCGCCAACGTGCTCACCTGCGCAGACGGCCAAGTGAAGGTGGCCGACTTCGGGATAGCGACGGCCATGGACGAGGCGAGCGGCATCACCTCGACCGGCGTGCTCGTCGGCACCCCGGCCTACCTCGCCCCCGAACGCCTCGACGGCTCGCCTGCCACCGCCTCGGCCGACCTCTACTCCCTCGGGGCGCTCCTTTATGTCGCCCTCGCCGGGCGCCAGCCCTTCGAGAGCCGCAACACCCTCGGTCTGATCGCCGCCATCCGTGAGGAGGAGCCGGTGCCGCTCGCCGAGCTGCGACCGGACCTCGACCCCGCCCTCGCCAGCCTCGTGAGCCAGGCGATGGCGAAGGACCCCGCCGACCGGCCCGCCTCGGCCGCCGCCATGGCCGCCCTGCTCGAGGCCGGCATCGGGGACACCGCCGAGCTCCCGGCCGACCCGGCCCCGACGCGGGTCATGGCCCGGCCCGGCGCCGGGGACACCCAAGTGCTTGAGAGGCCCGGACCAGCCACGCCGGCGGCCCGCCCCCGCCTCGGATCGCTCGGGTCGCTCGGGCGATGGGAGGGCTGGGGAAGGGCGCGGCGCTACCGGGTGCAGCTCGCCTTCCTCACGGCCGCCCTCCTCGCCCTCGCCATCGCTCTCTCCCTCTCGGCGGGCGGCGGGGGCGCTCCCAGTGCCCCGCCGGCTCGCAGGTCCGCCCCACCGCCGAGCTACCCGGTCGTGCGACACGTGCCGGCCTCCTTCACGAGGGCCCTGGACGGCCTCGAGCGGGCCGTCGGATGAGGCGGAAGCTGGCCCTCGGCGGCCTGCTCGTCGCCGGCTCGGTCGTGCTCGCTGCCTGCTCAGGCCCGCCGGCCGCCACCGAGAGTGCGGCAGCCCGGACCGCCCTCCGCCAGGACGTCGCCGCCGTCGCCCGGGCAGCTGCCGCCCACGATGGGCAGGCCGCCCGCGGCGCCCTCTCCCGCCTGCGCCGTGAGGTGGCTCGGCTCGAGGCCGGCGGTGCCCTCTCGAAGGCCAAGGCGGGCGAGATCCTGACGGCAGCCAGCGGGGTGAGCGCCCGTCTCACCCTTCTCACCACGACGACCACCAGCACGACGTCGACCACCACGACCCAGCCGAAGCCGACGACCACGACCCAGCCGAAGCCGGGCCCGCCGCCCGGCCCTCCCGGCGACGGTCACGGCCACGGCAAGGGCAACGGTGACGGCAACGGCAACAACAACGGCAACGGCAACTGAGGGCCGGGCCGAGAGGCGCTAGCCGGCCGAGACGGGAGGGCGCCGCCCCGCCCAGGGGCGGGCCTCCTCCAGCCGGGCGGCGACGGAGAAGAGGAGCTCTTCTTGCCCGAAGGCCGCCACGAGCTGGACGCCGATGGGAAGGCCGTCGTCGCTCCAGTGGAGCGGGAGGGAGGCGGCCGGCTGGCCCGTCACGTTGAACTGCGGCGTGAAGGGCACGAGGGCACCTGCCCTGAAGAGGCCTGCGAGCGGGTTGTCGGGCGGTGAGCCGAACTGGCCGAGCTCGGGCGGCGGCTCGGCGATGGTCGGGGTGAGCAGCAGGTCGAAGCCGTCGGCCCACCACTGCTGCACCCGGCGGGAGAACCCCTGCAGCCAGCCGAGGGCGAGGAGGGCCTGGGGGCCCGAGAAGCTCCGGCCCATCTCTGCCAGCGCCCAGGTGAGCGGCTCCATCTCACCTTCTTGCACCTGGCGGCCGAGCAGCCTCGACAGGTAGTCGATCTCCGCCGCGTTGCCGACCGCCCAGAGGGTCATGAAGCTGCCGGTGAAGTCGGGCTCGTCGAGGGCGGCCGGATGGGAGAGCTCCACGTGGTGGCCGAGCGACTCGAGCAGCCTGGCGGCTCCCTCGACGGCCGCCAGGCACTCTGGGTGGACCATCCCTGTCACCGGCTCGGAGAAGATCCCCACCCGGAGCGGGCCGGGGTCGGCGCCGAGGGCGGCCGAGAACGAGCCGGCCGGGGGCGGCGCCACGTAGGGATCGCCCGGCGCCGGCCCGGCGACGGCGTCGAGGACGGCAGCTGAGTCGCGGACGCTGCGGGTGAGCACGTGCTCGCAGACGAGGCCGCCCATGATGTCGCCGACGTCGGGCCCGAGGGTGGTGCGGCCCCTCGTCGGCTTCAGGCCGAACAGCCCGCACTCGCTGGCGGGGATGCGGATCGAGCCGCCGCCGTCGTTGCCGTGGGCGACAGCCACCATGCCGGCCGCCACGGCGGCGGCCGAGCCTCCGCTCGAGCCGCCGCTCGAGCGGGTGGTGTCCCAGGGGTTCCTCGTCGGACCGAAGGCCTCCGGCTCGGCGGTAGGCAGGATGCCGAGCTCGGGGGTGTTGGTCTTGCCGAGCAGGACGAAGCCGGCCTTCTTGAAACGCGCCGCCAGGTAGGTGTCGTGCTGGGAGCGGTAGCCGCTCTCCTTCAAGAGCCGGGTGCCGCCCGCCAGCGGGTCGCCGGCGCTCGCGCAGAGGAGGTCTTTCAAGAGGAAAGGGACGCCCTTGAAAGGTCCATCTGGGAGCTCTCCTGCCGCTTCTGTGACCGCCTTGTCGAAGCGGGGGGTGATGACGGCGTTCAGCTCAGGGTTGAGCGCCTCGATCCGCTCGATGGCCTCCGCCACGAGCTCGGCCGGCGTCACCTCCCTCCGGGCGACCAGCTCGGCTTGGGCGGTGGCATCGAGGAAGGCGTCGGGCATCGGGGCAAAAATACCGGCTTTGCGCCGTTCACTTCTCCTGTCGCGGCATCGCCTGCGACCTCGGCACGAGGTCGGGAAAGCTCGGCGGGCTCAGCTCCTCGAGCTCGGAGGCGGTGCACTCGGCGAGGACGCGGGCGTGGAGCGAGGTCGCCGGCAGCGGGGGCAGGCCGGGAGCCGGGCGCCTCAGGTGGAGCGCCCCGGTGAGGTCGCCGACCGTCTCCCGGCGCCAGCGGGAGAGGTTCGGCACCGCGACGCCGAAGCGGGACTCGAGGAAGCGGAGCTGCGAGGTGTGGTCAGAGAGCCCGGAGAAGATCGCTCCACCGCGCGAGAAGGGCGAGACGACGAGCATCGGCACCCGAAAGCCGAGCCCGATCGGTCCTCTTATGCCGGCAGCCTCGGGCGGAAGGACACCATCGAGGTACTCGCCCCTCGTGCCGGCGGGCGGCACCGGGGGCGCCACATGATCGAAGAAACCGTCGTTCTCGTCCCAGCTGATGAAGAGCACCGTCTTGGCCCACAGCTTCTCGTTCGAGCTCAGCACCTTGAGCACGTGGTCGCTGAAGTACTCGCCGCGGGAGGGCGGGGCGGGCGGGTGCTCTGACATGTCGGCCGGCACGACGGGCGCCACGAGCCAGGAGACAGCGGGCAGCCGGTCGTCGGCGACGTCACGGGCGAAGTCCGAGAGATCGTGGGAGAAGGCCTCCTTGTGGAGGAGAGAGCTCTCCTTCTCGTACTGGGAGAAGTACATGAGGCGGTTGTTCGAGACGAGCATCGAGAGGCTGTTGGCCGGGTCGTAGATGGCGCCCGGCGGGTTGTAGACGCGCCAGGAGATGCCCGCCTCGCTCAGGCGCTCGGGCATCGTCTCCCACGAGAGGGTCCACCGGTAGGAGGCATCGAGGTTGGTCGCCACGACGGGGCCGCCTTGTTTGCCAGCCGGGTCGATCGTGCCCGAGAGGGAGTAGAGGCGGTTCGGGTCGGTCGGGCCGAGGACAGAGCAGTGGTAGCCGTCACAGATCGTGAAGGCGTCGGCGAGGGCGTAGTAGAAGGCCAGGTCGGCTCGGGTGTAGTAGCCCATCGTGAGGACACCGTTGACGGGGCCCTCGAACCTCGGGCTCGTGTGGGTCCGCACGAAGCCGTTCATCGCCCCGCCGTTCCAGCAGAGGTGCTGCGCCTGCCAGGTGTGGGAGAGGTCGGCCGTGCACTCGGCCTGGCTCGTGGCGGTGTCGAGGTGGAACGGAAGGAGGCGCCCGGCAGGGGGGAGGCGGCTCCCGGGCCACGGCTGGGCGAAGACGCCGGGGTCGCCCGGCAGGTGGTCGTCGAAGCCCCGCACCCCGGGATAGCTCCCGAAGTAGTGGTCGAAAGAGCGGTTCTCCTGCATGAGGAAGACCACGTGCTCCACCGCCTCGAGCTCGGCTGAAGCTGGCGGCGTGCGGAGGGCTCGCCGCACGGTCTCCGGCCCGCTCGAGCAGGCGGCGAGCGTGCCCGTCAACCCCGCCAGGGCGCCGGCCCGCAGCACGGCTCGGCGGTCGATGAGCGGCCCTCTCGCCGCGGCCCTCTCGCCAGTGTCGCTGTCATCTCCCCGCTTCCTCCCCACCTGACGGACCCTAGCCAGCGCCGGCTTGGAGGGCGGGGTTGGGGGGGCCGGCACCCCCACCCCTTGCATCTTGGCCCCCGGACAGGCTCAGATGGTTGGCTCGGGCGCCCGGGCGGGCTCCCGGAAAACCCAGAGAAGCCGAAGGCTTCGAAGGAGGAGACCATGAAGAGCAATGTCGTGAAGCTCGAGACCGGCGCTGAGCTCGAGGACGAGGCGATGAGAGCCGCCGAGCAGGCGAGAGACGAGGCGCTGCGAGCCGCCGACGAGGTGGCGACCGCCGAGCTCGCCAGGGCCGAGCGCGTGAAGGCGGCCAGCGTGCAGCGGGCCGGCATCATCCGCTCTGCCACCGTCGCCCGGGCCGAGGCCCTCCGGCAGCTGACCGAGACCCACGACGAGCAGCTCCGCACGGCGGAGGAGGCCCGGGCCAAGGCCCTGCAGCAGGCCGAGGAGCGCTACGGCAGCGCCCTGCTGCGAGCCGAGGACGTCGCCAAGCGTGCCGTCGAGAAGGCCTACCGGGACGAGCTCGAGGCGGCGCAACGGGCTCACGAGGAGGCGATCAAGGCAGCCGAGGCGGCCGCCCAGAGTTCTTTGGAGCGGGCCGAGACGATCCGGCGGGCCGGCGCGCTGCGGGCCGAGACCATCTACCGCGCCGGCATCGAACGGGCGACTGCGCTGCGGGAGGCCGCCTCCTCCTACGAGGCGGCCGTCGCCCATGCCTCTAGCGAGCGGGTGAGCCGCCTGCAGACGGCTTTGAAGGAGCACGACGAGGCGATGGCCCAGGCCACCGAGACCTTCGAGGCAGCCTTCGAGGCCGAGCCGGAAGAGAGCGGCGACGCCCGAGACGGCGTCCCACAGGGCGGCGAGCAGCTCCCGGCGGACGAGAGCTCGGCCCGGGAGGCCGGCTGAGCCGGTGCGCCGCGGCCAACCGGGCGCCGGCAGTGCCCTCTCGGGGGTGGGGGCACGGCTGGCCGGGACCGAGGGGCTGAGCGGGAGGCGCCCCGGCGCCCTCTGCCGGCCGGCTCGGCCACTCCTCGACTTGCCCGAGGGCGAGAGCGGCCTTTGTAGCGATGTCGGGCTGCCTGGCGAAGACGGCCTTTCTCCTCGCCAGGTCCGAAAGGGCCAGGAGGCCCTCGTCAGCCGCCTGCAGCAGCTGCTCGCCAGGTTGCCAGCCCGCTAGGTCCCCCATGGTCGTCCGACGGGAGAACGAGGAGGACGCCGAGGCGGTCCGCCAGGTCCACCTGACGGCCTTCGGCGACCACGGCGCCACCGTGGCCGAGCTGACCGACGCCCTGCGGCTCCTCCTGAGCCCCTCGCGGGGCCTCTCGCTCGTTGACGAGGAGGACGGTGCAGTGGTGGGCCACGTCATGTTCTCGCCGAGCCTGCTCGACGCCGAGCCGCGACTGGTCGAGGTGGCGGTGCTGAGCCCGCTCGGGGTGCAGCCGGACTGGCAGGGCCGCGGCATCGGCGCCAGCCTCGTCGAGGCCGGGATCCAGGCGATGATCGAGCAGGCGGCGCCCGTCGTCTTCCTCGAGGGCGACCCGGCCTACTACGCCAGGTTCGGCTTCCGCCGTGGCGGCGAGCAGGGCTTCCGCCGGCCTTCGCTGCGCATCCCCAAGCGATCCTTCCAGGCTCTCTGCCTGCCTGCGCACGAGCCGTGGATGACCGGGACTCTCGTCTACTCCGAGCCGTTCTGGCGCCACGACTGCGTCGGCCTGCGCCAGCTGTGAGGCGTTTCCTCGTCGACTGGGACTGCGCCGCTGCGGCTCTCTCGCTGCTCGGGAAGAGAGCCGCCCGCCCCCGAGCGGCCGGCCTCGAAGCTGCTCTGGCGGCCTAGAGCCGCGACAGGCCGGGCCGGGCCGGGCTCACCCCGAGGCACGCCAGGGCCTCGGGGTGATGGGGCGGGCGCTCGCCGAGGCCACCCAGGCGGTGCTGGGCGAGAGGTGGGAGATCCTCCACGGCGGGCGCGCCTGGCGCTGGGCGAGGGGATTCCGCAGCTGGGCTCTTCCTAACGCCCCTCTCTGGCCGCCTCCTCGAGATCAGCGGCTGCTGCTCTCGCCGTCTCGCTCGGGAGGGGCGCCGGGGCCCTTCGCAGCGCCTCGAGGGCGGTGACGGCGCACCAGGTCGCCCCGGCGCCGAAGCCGGCCGTGGCGAGGAGGGCCGCCGGGCTGGGCGGGAGCGCCTTCTCGATGACCCGCACGGTCAGCCGGTAGGAGGAGGCGAGGGCGAAGGTGCCGAGGAGGGCGGCCCCGGCGACGGCGCCGAGGGCCGGCTCTGACTCCTTCAGCTTGGCGACGACCTCCCGCTCGGCTGCCTCGAACTGGCGCTGCACGAAGCTGCGGGTCTGGCCCGCCAGGCTCTGGATGGCATCGGTCAGCTCGTTCAGCTCTTGCTCGTCTCTGGCGCTCACAGCTCTCGCGATACCCAAGGCAGGCGGACCCACGCCCCAGCTGGGCTCGGCACCGTCGCCACTCGGGCGCCATATCGGCCCTTGGCGAGCCACCTTCTGTTCCACCTCGCCCGGCGGGCGGGCGGGGCCACCCAGTCTCCGACCCGGCAGCGCTCGAGGGGCGAGCGCGCCAGCGCGGGTGCCCGCTCACGCAGGCCGGGATGCCGCGCCCCGGGGCGCAGCAGGCCCGGCGGCGCTGGTCCTGCTCGGGCGAGCCCAGCGCCTCGGGCGAGCGAGCGAGTACGGTCGTGGCCTCGTGGGCACCCTCTACACAGACGTCGCTCTGGCCGACGGGACCGGTCCCGAGCTCCAGCTGGACATGGCAATCCTGGTCGAGCAGGACCGGATCGCCTGGCTCGGGCCTGCCAGCGAGGCGCCGACGCCGGGGAGCGGCACCGAGGTGGTCGACGCCTCCGGCACGGCGGTGGTGCCAGGCATGGTCGACAGCCACAGCCACCTCACCCTGCCCGGCGGCGCCCACTGGATCGACCGGGGCTTCGACCCGCCCGAGAAGCTGCTGGAGGTGGCCGAGCACAATGCCCGCCTCATGCGCAGCGCCGGGGTGCGCTGGGCGAGGGACGTTGGCTCGTCGGTTCGGGTCGACCCGGTGGACGGCGGCGAGCGCGCCCTCGCCCTCGGCGTGCGGGATCGCTGGCGTGGACACCGGGAGTACCCCTACGTCCGTGCTGCCGGCACCTGGGTGAGCCGAGGTGGCTCGCTCCCCTCCGGGCTCGCCGCTGAGGTGGAGGACGGCGATGGGCTCTTGCGCGCCGTCACCCGTCAGCTCGACGACGGGGCCGACTTCGTGAAGCTGTACCTCGACGGGCCCGACCGCGACGCCTCACCGTTCACCGCCGCCGAGGTCAGGCGGGCGGTGGAGGCGGCCCACAGCCGGGGTGCGAAGGTGACAGCCCACTCCGGCACGCTTGTCGGCGCCCGCGCCGGGGTGGAGGCAGGTGTGGACTCGCTCGAGCACGGCTTCCAGCTCGACCGGGAGATCGTCGAGAAGATGGCAGCACAGGGCACGGCCCTCGTCTCGACCCTCGCAGTCCTCGAGTCCTGGAGGACCTTCGGGCGCACGACGACGATCGACCGCTTCGCCGATCCCGCCCTCGCCAGCCAGATCGCCGCCCGGCGGGAGTGGGCTCGCGAGAGCGTCCGGCTGGCCGCGCGAGCGGGCGTGCTCATCGCCTCGGGTACGGACTTCGGGGGTGGCTCGCTCCGGGCGAACCAGCTCGCCTGGGAGATCGAGAGCCTCGTCTCGGCCGGCCTCGAGCCCTGGCAGGCACTGGCGGCGGCCACCCGCAACGGCGGACAGCTGCTCGGCGAGCCGGAGGCCGGGGTGATCCGCCAGGGTGGTCCGGCAGACCTCGTCTTCGTCCACGGCGACCCCCTCTCTGACCCTTCGGCTCTCTGGCGGGTCTGGCTCGTCACGTGAGCCAAGGCGACCCGCCCGGGCTCCCCTTCGGGTCGGGCGTCTTCGAGGGGCGCCGACCACCCCAGCTAGTGTCGACTCCCCGGGGAGCGAGGAGAAGGTGGGCGAGCAGGTGACGACGGGCGCGGGAGTGACGAGATCGGCCGGGGCGAGGCTTGCCTCCCTCCGGCGATCCGCCGAGGGGGCGGGCGGCCAGCCCCACAGGGGTCTCGCCCTTGCCGTCGTCATGACGGGCGTGCTCATCACGGCTGTCGACACCACGATCGTCGTGCTCGCCTTGCCCGAGATCGAGCACGGCCTGCACGTCGCACTGGCCTCGGTCATCTGGGTCGTCATCGGCTACCTGCTCATCATCACGCTCCTCGCCACCCAGGTGGGCCGGCTCGGGGACATGTACGGCCGGGTGAAGATGTACGAGGCGGGCTTCCTCATCTTCATCGCCGGCTCGGCTCTCTGCGCCCTCAGCTTCGACCAGCTCTCGATCATCGGCTTTCGGCTGCTGCAGGGAATCGGGGGCGCCCTCGTCACGGCCAACAGCGGGGCCGTCATCGCCGACCTCTTCCCGCCCGAGCAACGGGGGAAGGCCTACGGCTACAACGCCGTCGGCTGGAGCCTCGGGGCGGTCGTCGGCATCATCCTCGGCGGGGCGATCGTCACCTACACCTCCTGGCGCTGGATCTTCTGGATCAACGTCCCGATCGGCTTGGCGGCCCTGGCGCTCGCCCTCCGGGTCCTGCGCGACCGGCCCGAACGGCGCTCCCACCGGCTCGACCCTCTCGGGATGACCACGTTGGGCCTCGGCCTTTTCGGCGTGCTCTGGGCGATAACCAAGCTGGCGACCGAGCCGCTCGACGCCACCCTGCTCGGCTACCTCATCGGCGGTGTCGTGCTCCTCGGGGTCTTCGTCCTCGTCGAGTGGCGCCAGCGCGAGCCGATGCTCGATCTCAAGCTGTTCAGGATCCCGACGATGTCGCCGTCCCTGCTCGCCTCGCTCTTCCAGGGTCTGGCCAACTTCGCGGTGCTCTTCCTCGTGATCATGTACCTGCAGGGCCCCCGCGGGCTCTCCCCCCTGCACGCCTCGCTCCTCCTCGTGCCGGGCTATGTGATCGGTGGGGCGGTCGGCCCGCTCGCGGGACGGGTGACAGACAAGGTGGGGGCGGTCGTCCCAGCGACGATCGGCCTCGCCATCCAGGTGGCTGCCCTCTTCATCTACGCCCACCTCTCGGTCGGCACGGGGTTGTGGATGGTGGTGCTGGCGAGCATCGTCAACGGCATCGGAGCGAGCTTCTTCTTTCCCGCCAACAGCGCGGCGGTGATGAAGGCCTCGCCCCCGGCGGTCTTCGGCATCGCCTCTGGCGTCCTTCGGACCTTCGCCAACATCGGCATGGTCTTCTCGTTCTCGATGGCGATCCTCATCGCCTCCCGCTCCATCCCCCGCTCGCTCGCCTTCGCCATCTTCGTCGGCTCGGCCACGATCAAGGGCCACCTCGCCAGCGTCTTCACGAGCGGGCTCCACTCGGCCTTCTACGCCTCCATGGCCCTCATGGTCGTGGCTGCCCTCCTCTCGGCGACCCGGGCCCTGCGCGGGCTGAGCTCGCACATCGGCGTGGACCCTGCCTAGAGCCGGGCAGGCTCAGGCGCCCAGCCCGACCGCCTCGAAGAGGGCGACGGTGAAATCGTTCACCTCCCCGAGAGGAAGCTCTGTGGTGTCGAACCAGCCGATCTCGAGGGTCTCGTCCCCGTCCGGCCGGGCCCTCCCGCCCACGACGGCCGCCTCGAAGACGATCGCCACGTAGCTGCACTCGTCGCCGTTCGGATAGCGGTGACGAAATGACGGGCCGCCGAAGACCCCCCGCAAGGAGACGAGCTCCACCTCGAGGCCCGTCTCCTCGGCCGCCTCCCGGACGGCGGCGTCGGCGGGCGACTCGTCCGGTTCGACCGCGCCTCCGACCGTCGCCCAGCAACCGTCGTCGGACTGGCGGACGAGAAGCAGCCGCCGTCTCTCGTCGAAGGCCAGCACGGCGACGGCTGGAAGGAGCAGCAGGTCGTGGCCGATCGAGCACCGCAGCCGGGTGACATAGGACGAGGCTGCCATCCCCGGACGTTACATAGAGATGGCCACGACAGGCCGCCGCCCTCGCTGCCGCCGCCGACGCTCCCGGCGTGGTGCCGGTGGGCGGCGGGTAGGGAGGAAGGATGCGAGAAGGTGGTGCGGAAGCGGCGGGCAAGCACGCGAGCATGCGGGACGAGCTCATCGGGCGGGAGGAGGCCATGCGGCTGCTCGAGGTAGGCGAGGAGCAGCTCCAACTGATGATCGACGATGGCCTGCTCACACCGGTCGGCGAAAGCGGACAAGAGCGCTTCAGCCGCGCCAAGCTGCTGGCCGTCAGGGTGCTCAGAGGCTGAGCTCGCAGGACTGCCGCGCTCCTGGCGCCCTGCCGACCCGTCCGCTGGCGCCTCGCACGGGGCGGGGCGACAGGTGGAGGTGAGAAAGCCGCCCGTTCTCGCCGAGATTCAGTCGGCAGGAGACGACGGGCGCTCTGCCGGCCACCCGCAGGCTCAGAGAACCGCTGAGCTGCGTCCGCGTGAAGAGCTCAGAGCCTCCTTCTGCAGGCCCTCTTCGATCTCGCGGGCGACCCGTCTCAGCATCCCCCGCAGCACTCGGCGAGCTCGTGCTTCGATCGCAGCCGTCTCGGGAAGTGCCCCCGCCTCGACGTCTTGGTGCCAGATTCCGCTCACCTGCAGCTCGCTCCGCTCGGCGTCGACGGGCCGGACGTGGAGCTCGCCTTCGAAGTGACTGCGCCCCCCCGGCTCTGAGAGACGCCAGGCGAGCATGTAGCCCTCCTCGTCACCTTCAGCGTCGGCCGTGGGGAGTGCCTCGATGGAGCAGTCGGCGACGAGAGGCGGGGTGGCCGTGCCGGCCGACTCCAGGCCGCCGACGTCGTGCACCGCCGCACCGAGGACGGCACTCCAGTTACGGCGGGAGCCGAGAACCTCGTGCACGGCCGCCGCCCCCAGCTCGATGTGAACGACGTCGGAGAGCTCGGCGCTGCGGGCATGGGAGCGATGGGAGTCGGCTGGAACCGGGTAGCGGCCCATCTCGATCGCCTCGTCGCGGGCGGCCACCTCCGCCAGACTGGTCTCGGTGAGGAGCTGGGCCAGCCGGGTCGTCGCCTGGGTCCAAGTCTCGTGGAGCGGGCAGACCGCCTCCCAGCGACAGGGGCCCTCCCCGAGGGCACAGCGCTCCGCCCGCAGCGAGCCCTCGGCTGCCTCGACGACCTCCAGGACGGTTATGTCGGAGGGAGGCCGGGAGAGCCGGTAGCCACCGTCACGCCCAGCCCGCGAGAGGGCCAGACCCGCCCGGACCAGGTCCGCCAGGATCTGGGAGGCGAAGGTGCGGGGCATCTCGGTCTCGGCGACCACCTCGCGGATCTTCCGGGGCGTGCCGCTCTCATAGGCGCGGGCGAGCGCGATGGCTGAGCGCATCACGTAATCACCACGCTTTGACAAGGTCATGTTCATGGCGGAACCCTCACGTTACCGTCACCGGGCTCGCCTGCGTTGACTCACCCCGACTGCCGCCCAGTGCCGCCGGGGACGCCACCGCGGCGGACTTCCTGAGGGTGCGCACCCCCGCCAGGGCGGACCGGGCGAAAGAGACGGCATCGGTGCGGCTGCCGCCGTGGCGGAAGGCCGCCGTGGCGACGAGGCGGGCGCCCCGCGCCTCGAGTGGCGCTGCCATCTGGGAGAGGGTGGAGCGAGGGTCGATGCCGTAGCTGCAAAAGAGGGCCACCGGCATGCCGCCGAGTCGGGGTGCCCGCTCGAGCCAGGCCTGGACGCTCGGAGCTGGGCCCACCCGTGTCACCACGAGCCCTTTCACCCAGCTGCCGAGGACGAGAAGGTCGGTGGCGGCCAGCTCGGCCGGTCCCACCTGCTCGATCGGCAGGAGCCGCACGGCCAGGCCCTTTCGGGCGAGCTCGTCGGCGACCATCGCCGCCGCCGCCCTGGTGTGGCCGGCGTGGCTGGCGAAGCAGACAAGCGCCCGTCGGGGACCCTCTGTCTCGCCGCGGCTCGGCCGGGTGGGCCGGGCAGAGAGGATGGCCTCGGCCGCCCGCTTGCCGTGGGTCATCGCCTCGACCACCGTCGCCGGGCCGACCAGGGCGTCTCCCACCACCCAGAGCCGCTCGCGCACTGGGAGCGAGGCTGCCTGCAGGCCCACCTCGCGTCCTAGGGCCAGCTTTCCCACCGGGTTGCCGAAGGCGAACGAGGAGGCCGGGTTCGCCAGCACGCCCGAGGCAGTCCAGCTGCGCGCCGGCAGGCCGTTCGCCTCCCGGCGCACCGGCGTGCCCGGGAGAGCGCCGGCGAGGTCGCGCTCTGGCCGGTAGCCCATCGCCATGACGACGAGGTCCACCTCGAGGCTCTCGGTCGCCTCGCGGCCGAGGACGGTGGGAGGACGATCGCGGCGGTCTTGGCGGGTCGGCCTCAAGACGGCCCGTTGCACGCTTCCGCCCTCTCCCTCGAGCTCGCTCACGGTCCTTTGGAAGAGGACGACGACGCCCTCCTCCCGCGCCTCTGCCAGCTCGTCGGGGCGGGCGAGGGAGAAGCGCTCGTCGAGCCAGTCGACGCAGGTCGCCGAGAGGCCGAGGCGGCGCGCCGTCCGTGCGACGTCCATGGCGGTGTTGCCCGCTCCGAGAACGAGCACGTGGGGGGTGTGCCCCTGCCCGGCCGTCTTCTTGAACCCGGCCCGGACGAGCCAGCCGTCGGTGCTCTCGCCCTGCTCGAGGGCCGCCCGGGCCGCCTTCAAGAAGGCAGTGGCGTCCGTGACGCCGCCGAGCTCGGCACCTGGGATCGGGAGCCGCACCGGCACGCTCGCGCCCGTTGCCACGATGACGGCGTCGTGCTCGTCGAGCAGCTGCTCGAGCTGGCTGGGGTCGATCTCGGTTCCGCAGCGCAGCTCGACCCCTGCCTCTTCCAGCTGGCGCCAGGGCCGGCTTGCCACCGCCTCGGGGAGGGTGAAGTCGGGGATGCCCCAGCCGAGGAGCCCAGAGGGGTAGGGATCCTTCTCGTACACCGTCACCGCGGCGCCCGCCTCGACGAGCCGCCAGGCGGCTCCGATGCCGCCGGGACCGGCGCCGAGCACGCCTACGGAGAGCGGAAGCGCCTCCCCCACCTTCGGCGGAGGGGGCGAGTAGTTGTCGGCTACGAAGCGCTCTAGGGCGCCGATGGCGACGGGCGCCTCACCGGCGAGCGACCAGCTGCAGGCCCCTTCGCACTGGGCGGCCTGGTTGCAGACCCGCGAGCAGACGTCGGGCAGCACCGATGTCCGCTGGATCACCTCATAGGCCTTGGCGAGATCCCCCTCGGCGATGGCTGCGATGAAGCCGGGGATGTCGTTGTGAGCCGGGCAGCCCCGCACGCAGGTCGGGTCGGGGCAGGCCAGGCAGCGGGCCGCCTCGGCCAAGGCGTCCTCGAGGCTCTCGATGCCTCGGCGCACCTCGGCCACATCTCCGAGCAGCGGGGAGGGGTGCACCACCTCGGTTCTCACCCGGCTGCCGGCGAGCACCGGCCCGGTGACGACGATGGCGCTGAAAGGACAGGTGCGCACGCACTGCCGGCAACCGACGCAGGCTTGGCTGTCGGCCACCGCCACCCAGAGGGCGCTGTCCATGTCGAGGGCCCCGACGGGGCACCTGATGACGCATTCCTGGCAGCCGGCGCAGCGGTCCGTCAGCACGTCGACCCTCGGGCCGCTCGTCATCTTGCCGTCTGCCTCGATCATCGTGTTTGCCATGAGCTTCTCCGAGCGTCGGGGGCGATCAGCTCGCCGCGTGCATGAGGACATAGAGCAGGCTCGCCGCCGCCCCACAGGACAGGACGACCCCGAGCGTCGCCAGCCGGACGCCGAGGGCGCTCCGGCTGACGGGGACGAGCTCGCGGTCGGCGATGCGCCAGGTGGACCAGATCGCCGCCGCCGTGCCCGCCACTACCACCGCCACCTGGACAAAGACGATCCAGCCGTCGGAGAGGATGTGGAAGCCGTAGACGGGCGAGCGAGCGGAGGAGAAGCCGGCGATGTGGGCGATGGCCGGCACGACTCGGGCCGAGTGCTTGAAGAACTTGGGCAGCTGGCGAGCGAAGTAGTCCGCGCCCACGACGGGGATGAGCCCATATGCCATCGGGACGAAGTAGGCCCTGAAGCGGGAGCTCCTGTCCACGAAGGACCCTCCCCCCGAGTGCGTCAGCTCTCCTCTCCCAAGGCCACGGGAGATGAGCCAGGCGATCCCAGCCGTCAGCGCCGCCACGACCACGATCACTCCGAGGTAGTCGAGCGGGTTGGGGTAGTGCGGGAAGGCGAGGCTCTTGTTGAGCCAGTCGTCCATCACGACAAAGGCGTTGGTGGCATTGAACTGCTGGTAGACGACAAGACCCCACAAGAGGGCGATCCCCCAGGCGACGTCGGCCCGCCGCCGGCGGGGTGCGACCACCGAGGTGAGCGGCTTTTGCAGGAAGAGCCCGACGTTGCCCTCTGGGCATGCCTTGTAGCACTCAGAGCAGAGACCACACTGCAGGTTGGAGTCGGCGCTTCCCGGCCAGGTGTACCAGGGACAGCCGAAGCCGTTCTCGCCGCCCCGCATGCACTCCTTGGTCCGACAGGCGAGGCAGACCTCCCGGTCCTTGGTGCGAAAGCCTGCGACCGAGCCCATCGACCCGACGGTCCCGATCAAAGTGGTGAGAGGGCAGATGTAGCGGCAGAAGGTCCGCCGCTCGAAGACCAGGAAGAAAAGCAGCGCCGAGGAGACGATCCCGACCACCATCCAGGCCGTGTCGGCCGGGTTCCCCGGGCCGGCGATGTTGAAGAACTCCTCGATCCAGGTGAGGAGGAGGAAGCTTCCCACCGGGATCAAGAAGCCGAGGCGAGCAAGGGGCTCAGGGAACTTGCGGCCCAGCCCGAGGGTCTTCTGGGTCCGCTGGAACAGCGTGCGCCGCTGGATCCACTCGGCGAACCCGCCGAAGGGGCACATGGCGCACCAGGCCCGGCCGACCACGACCATCATCACGAACACCAGGCAGAACCAGACGTACCAGGTGATGGCAGCCCCGAAGTTGAGCCCGGGGATGACGGTGCCGAAGAGCCCGACGAAGATCACAGTCCAAAAGACGATCTGGTTGGGCAAGATGAGGAGGAACTGGAACTTCCGGTTGCGCACGAGGCGAGCGACGAGCGGGTGGCGCGTCAGCTCGAGGCCAGGATCGGGGTCGGTGGCGGCGAAGCGCTCCTCGAGCCCGCTCCGCTTGGTCGGCCGCAGTCGGACCGCCACAGAGAGCGGGTCAGGGGCGGTGGTGATCTCTCGGTCCTTCAGCTTGGTGGCCACTGGCCCCTCCTCGCCTGCCTCCTCGAGCGGATTGCCCGGAGATGCTCCGTGACTCCCGCTCCGGGATTTCCGATATGTGTAGTTAGCAACTTGATGTTGAGAATAGATAACCCTGGACACAACGTCAAGTCATTCACTAAACTAATCCGAAAGCCCGCTGCCCGGGCAGTTCGCACGGGCGGGCGGCGAGAGGAGGAGGGATGAGCCAGCGAGGGTCCTTCCCAGGCACGGCTCTCGAGGTGCCAGCCCCGGTGAGGGAGATGACCGGCCGGCGGCAAACCGGCGTGCCCCTCCTCGAGGACTCCGGGAGCGTACGGGCGCTCCCCCGTACGAGCACGGAGCCGCCGGCCGCGCCGGCAGGCGGGAGCAAGGTGAGGATCCTCATAGTGGAGGACCACGCCCTAGTCCGAGAGGGAACCGCCCGGCTGCTCGAGGCTTCTCCGGACATGCAAGTGGTGGGTCAGTGCGGCACCGCCGAGGAGGGCGCCGAGCTCGCCGCGGCGCTCTCGCCGGACCTCGTGCTCGTCGACGTCAACCTGCCCGGGGCGAGTGGGCTCAGCCTCGCCCGAGAGCTCTCCCAGCGACAACCAGGCGTCCCGGTGCTCGTCGTCAGCGCCTACGACGACCACGCCTATGTGGCCGAGGCCCTCGAGGTCGGGGTCGGGGGCTACCTGCTGAAGACGGCCTCGGGCCAGGAGCTCGTCGAGGCGGTCCGCCTGGTGGCGGCCGGCGTCTTCGTGCTCGACGGCGCCGTCTCGTCGAGGTTCGGAAGGAGGCGGCCCCCGAGCGGACGTCAAGTCGAGGGACCGGGCTCCCTCACCCCGAGAGAGGCCGAGGTGCTGGCACTGGTGACCGAGGGGCGGTCGAACAAGCAGATCGCGGCCGAGCTCTCACTCGGTCTGCGCACCGTCGAGTCCCATGTCTCGAACGTGCTGGCCAAGCTCGGGGCCTCCTCGCGCACTGAGGCGGTCGCCCGCGCCCTTCGCCTCATGCCAGACCTGCCGCGCTATGACGATGGCAAGCGCCTTCGTCGCTGAGAAGCCGCCTCCTCGGGCGACGGGGACAAGCAGGCGGCTGGTTGAGCTCCTCCGCCAGGCCTGCTCCCCTCCGGTGCGGGAGCGGCGCTTCTGGGTCGTGCAGGCACTCGTCGTGGTCCTGGCAGGCCTCCATCTCCTCGCCGACTTGCGGTGGCGGAGCGCCACGGGACCCTTTCCGGGCGGCATCCCGGTCGCCCTCTTGATCATCCCGGTCGGTTACGCCGCCTTTCGCTACGGACTGACCGGCTCGGCAGCCACGGCAGCTTGGGCGACCCTGCTGTGGCTGCCCGACCTGCTGCTGCCCGTGGACCAGGGCCACGCCCCTTCCGACATCGTGAACCTCGTTCTCGTCGACACCGTCGCCCTCTTCTTCGGGCAGCGGATCGAGGCAGAGCGGCTGGCGCATGCCCGTGTCGAGAAGGCGACTCTCGGACGGCTGAGCGCCGAGGCTGGCTACCGCCAGCTCTTCGAGGCTAACCAGGCCCCGATCCTCGTCCTCGATGACGAGGGGTTCGTGAGAGAAGCCAATCCAGCCGCCCGGGCGATCTTCGGCGAGGTGGCGCTCGGCGCGCTCGCCCCGGTGCTCATAGGCGCCGATGGCCCACTCGAGGCGCTGGCCGGCCGGGTGATGCCCCTTCGCGACGGCCGCCACTACCGCCTCGGCCTCGTGGCGCTGCCGGAGGGGGGAAGGGCCGCCTTCCAGATCGTCTTCGAGGACATCACGAAGGAGTTGAGCGAGTCGCGGCGAGTGGCCCGGCAACGGGCCCTCACCTTGGCAGCCGAGGAGGAGCAGCGCCGCCAGCTCGCCCGCGAGCTGCACGACGAGCCGCTGCAGCTCTTGTTGCATCTCGCCCGAGAGCTCGAGCTGCTCGGCCAGTCGGCCGGCGTGACGCCCGAGGTGGTGGCGAGTCTCGAAACAGCTCGGGGTCGCTCACTCGAAGCCGCCACCCGGCTTCGCAACCTGGCGCGGGACCTGCGGCCGCCGGCTCTCGACCAGTTGGGGCTGGTCCCTGCTCTCAGCGGCTTTCTCGCCGAGATGGAGGACGACACGGGCCTTCTCGTGGATCTCGAGGTCTCCGGTGAGAAGACCCGCTTCCCACCTGAGGTGGAGCTCGGGGCATTTCGCATCGTCCAAGAGGCGGTGCGAAATGTCGTCCGGCACGCAACGGCCTCCGCCGTGCGCGTCCGCCTCGAGTTCGCCGACAGCAGGCTCGCTCTCAGTGTGGCCGACGACGGCGTGGGTTTCGAGCCCGATGCCGTGGACGGCTCGAAGGGCCATCTCGGTCTCATCGGCATGTCGGAGCGAGCCAGCCTGCTCGGCGGCTCGTTCGAGGTTGACGCCAAGCCGGGTAGCGGGGCAACCGTTCGGGTCTGCCTTCCTTCCGATGGAGGTAGCTCGGCCCGCTGATCGGGGCCTCGCCTCGGGAGCGAGCTCAGCGCACCCTTTTGGACCGAGTCACGGTCTTGTCGGTCTCTCGCTGCCTTCCTTCCTCTTCACCCGGAGCGCAGACCGGAGCTGGCGCCGAGCCAGATGCTGCCAAGGGCCCGACCGCCGCACGTCTAAGGGCGAGGATCGAGCCTTGAGCTGCAGTGTCTCTCCCGAAACCCATGACGAAGGGAGCTTGAACTTCGAAGAAGCGGTCAAGTGTGACGAGAGACCCTGTGCGCCGGGCGGCCCGGGACGAGAGCGACGACCTGCGGGGGGGGCGGCCAGGTGAGGCCGATCCCTCGTTTGCTCGGGAGCAGAGAACCATTGCTCGACCAACCAGGCTGTGGTAGCAGTACCCGACAGCGCCAGTCCTCGACGGGCGGACCCGCCCCGGCTGCACCTGGCGGGGAGTTCGAGTGACCCCAATTCTCCTAGCGGTGCTGGTACGTCCATGACAGGTCCGACCTTCCCCCACCTCTTCTCCCCCCTCGGGATCGGCCCGGTCACCATCGCCAACCGCATTGTGTCCTCTGGGCACGACACCGTCATGGTCGACGCCGGTCGCGTCACAGACCAGCTGGTCGCCTACCACGAGGCGCGTGCCAAGGGAGGCGTGGGGCTGATAGTGGTCCAGGTGAGCGGCGTCCACGAGAGCGCGCGCTACACGAGTCACGTCCTCATGGCAGTAGACGATTCGTGCATCGAGGGCTACCAGCGGCTGGCGGCTGGCGTCAAGCCGCACGGGACCGCCCTTTTCGGCCAGCTCTTCCACCCCGGCCGCGAGGTGATGGAGTCGACCGACGGCTCCATGCCGGTGGCGCTGGCACCCTCGGCCGTGCCCAACGAGCGCTTTCGGGTGATGCCGCGGGCTCTTTCGACAGCGGAGATTGGAGAGATCGTGGCAGGGTACGCCGCGGCGGCTCGCAGGCTCGTGGCGGGCGGGCTCGACGGAGTGGAGGTCGTCGCCAGCCACGGCTATCTGCCCTCCCAGTTCTTGAATCCCCACGTGAACCGGCGCCAGGACGGCTATGGGGGTTCCGACGAGCGCCGCCGGCGTTTCCTCGTCGAGGTGTTGGAGGCGGTACGTGACGCCATAGGCGCTGAACACGCGCTCGGCGTGCGCATCTCTCTTGACGAGCGCGACCCAGCGGGCCTGCCGGCCGAGGATGCGAGCGCCGCCGTGCTGACTCTCGACCGGCGAGGGCTCTGCGACTACGTGAGCGTGACGACCGGTACCTCGGCGACGCTCGCCGGTTCCGACCACATCGCGCCCGAGATGAGCTTGCCCAACGGTTACGTTGCCTCGGCCGCGGCCCGGCTCAAGGAGGCCATCGGCCTGCCGGTGATGGTTGCCGGGCGGATCAACCAACCTCAGGAAGCCGAACGCATCCTGGCTGCGGGCGAGGCCGACGCCTGCGTAATGACCCGGGCGCTCATCTGTGACCCCGAGCTGCCGGCTCGCGCTGCCGCCGGGCGGACCGAGGACATCCGGGCATGCATCGCCTGCAACCAGGCCTGTATCGGCCACTTCCACGCCGGCTTTCCGATCTCGTGCATCCAGCACCCCGAGACGGGACGCGAGCTGCGCTTTGGAGAACGCAGGCCGGCGCGTGTGTCGCGCCGGGTGCTCGTGATCGGAGGTGGTCCTGCCGGAATGAAGGCGGCGGCCGTCGCCGCCGAACGCGGTCACGAAGTCCACCTGGTGGAAGCAAGCGGCCGAGTCGGTGGCCAGGTGCTGCTGGCCCAGCGCCTTCCCGGTCGCGACGAGTTCGGCGGCGCGGCCGACAACCTGTTGCGAGAGCTGGAACGAGCAGGGGCGAAGGTGAGCCTGCGAAGCCCGATGTCGGCCGACGACGTCCTCGACTCGGGAGCAGACGCCGTGGTCGTCGCGACTGGGGCTCTCCCCTACCGGCCCGCCATCGAGGTAATGGGCGCTCCTTCGGTTGTCGATGCCTGGGAGGCCATCACCGAGCCCGCTGCTGTTCCCGGCGGACATCTTGTCGTCGCCGACTGGCGCGGGGACTGGGTTGGCATCGGCGTCGCTCGCCTGTTGGCCGCTGGCGCCGGTCTCGGTGCGCGCCGCAAGGTGACGCTCGCCACCATCGGCTACGGGGCGGGAGAGGGCCTCCAGCAGTACGTGCGGGACCAGCTGCTCGGCGCCCTCTGGCGCGAGCGTATCGACGTGCTCCCGCTCGTGCGCCTATACGGAGCTGACGAGGACACCGTCTACCTCCAGCACGTGCTCACCGACGAGCCGGTGCTCGTCGAAGGCGTCGCCGGACTGGTGCTCGCCTGCGGGCACGAGCCGCGCAACGAGCTCGCCACGACACTCGAGGCGCACGGTACGCCCTTCGTGGCGGTAGGGGACTGCCTGGCGCCCCGCAGCGTGGAAGAGGCAGTGCTCGAAGGCCTCGTCGCAGCAAGCAGGCTCTGATCCTGCGGGGATAGGGCGAGGGGCATGGGATAGTGAGGGTTTCCGATTGGGGCTTTCGAGTGCTCCTCACCGAGCTTGCAACTCGATGGTGGCGCCGACACGCGCGGCCGGCGAGTGCCGAGCGGACTCCGGAGCAGGCGCGCTTCTAGCTCGACGAGGCCGAGGTCGTCTGCTGGACGGTGTCTCCGGCTGCCTCGCCCCGAGAAGTCCAGTAGAAACGCAGGAGGAGAGAGGATAGAGCGAGATGTCGAACAAGGAAGAGACCAGCAGCAGCAGCGAGAGCGAGAACCCAGCGATCCCCGCGCCGGAACCGAAGGCGCACCGGCCGCGCACGAACCGTGACTGGTGGCCGGACCAGCTTGACCTGTCGGTGCTGCACCAGCACTCGCCCCGCGCGAACCCGCTGGGGGAGGAATTCGACTATCGGGCCGAGTTCGAGTCGCTCGACCTCGACGCGCTCAAGCGCGACCTCGTCGAGCTGATGACGGACTCCAAGGAGTGGTGGCCGGCCGACTACGGACACTACGGGCCGCTGTTCATCCGCATGAGCTGGCACCAGGCGGGCACGTACCGGATCGCCGACGGCCGCGGTGGCGGCGGGGACGGCAACCAGCGCTTCGCGCCGCTGAACAGCTGGCCGGACAACGCCAACCTCGACAAGGCCCGCCGTCTGCTGTGGCCGATCAAGAAGAAGTACGGCAACAAGATCTCGTGGGCCGACCTGCTGGTGCTGGCTGGCAACGTGGCGTTGGAGTCGATGGGCTTCGAGACGTTCGGCTTCGGGTTCGGACGTGAGGACATCTTCGAACCCGAGGAGATCTTCTGGGGATCCGAGGACACCTGGCTCGGCGACGAGCGCTACGAGGGGCCGGGTCAATTCACCGATCCGCTCGGCGCGGTGCAGATGGGCCTGATCTACGTCAACCCCGAGGGTCCGGGCGGTAAGCCCGACGCGCTCGCAGCCGCCCACGACATCCGGGAGACGTTTCGGCGCATGGCGATGAACGACGAGGAGACGGTCGCCTTGATCGCCGGCGGGCACACGTTCGGCAAGACCCACGGCGCCGGCGACCCCGCCCTGGTCGGGCCCGAACCAGAGGGCTGTCCGGTGCACGCGATGGGTCTCGGCTGGAAGAGCGAGTTCAGGACTGGCGTGGGCGACGACGCCATCACCAGTGGCCTCGAAGGGGCGTGGACCCCAACGCCGATCCAGTGGGACAACAACTTCTTCGACACCTTGTTCGCCTACGAGTGGGAACTCACGACCAGCCCCGCCGGTGCGAAGCAGTGGAGGCCGAGCGGCGACGCCGGTGCCGGCACGGTGCCCGATGCCCACGACCCGGACCTTCGGCACGCGCCGATGATGCTCACGACTGATCTCGCCCTCATCACCGACCCCGAGTACCGGAAGATCTCCGAGCACTTCCGCCACCATCCCGACGAGTTCGCCAAGGCGTTTGCAAAGGCCTGGTACAAGCTGCTCCACCGCGACATGGGGCCGGTGTCGCGCTTCCTCGGTCCCTGGGTAGCGGAGCCACAGCTGTGGCAGGATCCTGTCCCGCCAGTCGACTACGACCTCGTCGGTGATGCCGACATCGCCGCGCTGAAGGCGACGGTGCTCGAGTCGGGCCTGTCCGTCCCGCAGCTGGTACGCACCGCCTGGGCGTCGGCGGCGAGCTTTCGCGGCACCGACAAGCGCGGCGGCGCGAACGGGGCCCGGATCCGCCTCGCCCCACAGAAGGACTGGGAGGTCAACGATCCGACGGAACTGCAGACCGTGTTGGCGACGCTTGAGCGGATTCAGCAGGAGTTCAACTCGTCACAATCGGGGAACACCCGCATCTCACTCGCTGACCTGATCGTCCTCGGCGGCTGCGCCGCGATCGAACAGGCGGCTAGGGACGCCGGGGTCGACGTCACCGTCCCGTTCTCGCCTGGGCGAACCGACGCCACTGAGGCGGACACTGACGTCGAGTCGTTCGCGGTCCTCGAGCCGAAAGGTGACGGGTTCCGCAACTACATACGGGCGGGCGACAAGCTGCCCCCCGAGCAACGCCTCCTCGACCGGGCCAACCTGCTCACCCTCACTGCACCCGAGATGACGGTGCTCGTAGGCGGTCTGCGGGCACTCGGGGCCAACGCGGGTGGCTCCGTGCACGGCGCGCTCACCCAACGGCCGGGTGTGTTGACCAACGACTTCTTCGTGAACCTGCTCGACATGGAGACCGAGTGGAAGCCCGCCGCCAGCGGCGATCACGTCTACGAGGGGACCGACAGGGCGACCGGGGCCCGGCGGTGGACGGCCACCAGCGTCGATCTCGTGTTTGGCGCCCACTCCCAGCTGCGCGCGCTGTGCGAGGTGTACGGCGCCGACGATGCCAAGGAGAGGTTCGTCCGCGACTTCGTCGCCGCCTGGGACAAGGTCATGGAGCTCGACCGTTTCGACCTCCGCTGAGCGCCCCGCGAGGTGGTGACGGGCGCTTCGGAGTCCGTCCCCACCTCGACCGGCCTTGCGAGCCCACAGTCGTTTCCTCCGGCTGATGAACCCTGGGTCTGATGGAGGCTTGGGTCACTGGATTCCAACCGGCTCCTGGCCGGTCTGCAATACTGAGCTGCTTCGTGCGGGGGTCCTGAAAGGCAGCTGCTCGCTCAGCAGTGCCGGTCCGAGGCGTTCCTCTAGGGTTCGGACTGGCTGAACCGCCCAGCAAAGGAGTCATGGGATGACGCAGTACCTGATTTCCTTCGGTGCTCACGCGATGGACCACATCCCCGACGAGGACATGTCCGCCGTGGCCAAGGCCGCCCAC
>JAJYQK010000112.1 GCA_021794645.1 Actinomycetes bacterium | reverse complement strand
TAGCCGGCTTCTTCCGCATGGACCACCGCTACCTCGTCATCGTCCTCGAGTGCTCCCGAGACCAGCTGCTCGTAGATCACGCCGACCCCTCTCATGCCGAAGGGAGTCAGCTCGGCTGCGCGCAGCGCACCCATGCTGGCAGCGCCGAAGACGGCGATGCCTTGTTCCATCGCCCACAAGATCTCCTTGTGCCAGACCGAGGGCACCCGCTCGAAGCGACCGTCCACGAGCCCGATGGCGGGCGGGCCGGCAGCGGCAGCTCGGATGACATCGCCATGGACGGCGGGCGGACGATAGGAGGCGTCGAGCAGCTCTCTCGCCTTGTCGAGCGGCAAACTCGGCCCGAGGAAGACGACCGGCTTCATGCGAGCAGGTCCGCGCCTTGGCTGAGGTTGCCGTGAATGGCGTGAATGCCGGGGACGACGACACGCACCACCGGGATGCCGATCTCGCGCCGGGTGAGGTCGACCATCACGGCCTGTCGGACACCGGCTGCAGCGAGACACTCGAGCTCACGTCCCAAGTCCTCCTCGAGAGAGGCGGCGTACCAGCCTGGCCCGTCGGCGAAGGGCCGGCCACCGGCCTGTCGGGTGAGCTGAGAGCGCTGGCGAGCCTGTACCTCGGGGTCGAGATAGCGGGCGTACTCGGAGGCAAAGACGTCGTCGCGGGAGCCAGCCACCATGCCGGCCCGGCTCTGAGCGGCCTCGGTCAGCGCCCGGAGGAGGGCAACGGGCCGGTGGGGGTGACAGCCGTATCCGAGCGCTGTGTAGAGCGAGCCGACTCCTCCGGCCTCTTCGCTGTCAGCGATGGCGCAGCGAAATGCCGGAATCGCTACCGGCGATGTCATCTCCCAAGCGGCGACCGCGATCCCGGCAGCTGAGAACAGCCCGAGCACCGAGCGACAGGCACCGTCCTCTACAGACGAGAGATCCAGCCGGGTGCCGGCGCGGCTGTTCGGCGAGAGCCGCTGCCAGCGGCGCATGGCATCGCGCTCCACCAGCTCGCAAAGAGCGTGCGACGTCGCTTCGACGAGGTGGTTGCCTGAGGCCAACCCGTTGGAGGTGACCGGGAAGCAGGAGCGGTTCGGGTTGCTTGCCTGGGCGAGGTCGCAGTGGACGCTGTCGTATGGCACCGAGGTGGGTTCGCCGCTCAGCAGATCGACCCCGCGTACCCAGAGCATCTGGGCCCGCGGGTCGAAGCGCCGCCCTCGTCTCACCGGCAGCCGGGCGACGTCGAGGACCTTCCCCTCCCCGCAGAGCTCTGTCCGACTGGCGAGCCGTACCGGGAGATCAAGCTGTTCAGCGTGTGCGAGCTCCGTCGCCTCCATGAGACCTGATGCCTTGGCCGCCTCGAGCGTCAGGCCCTTTCCCTGAGAGACAGCCACCGAACGGGAGTTGGGACGACAAACCACGACCACCGGGATGCCTATGCGATCGAGCCCGGTGATGTTCGCCAGTCGGGTGATGCCGAGCGCGCCAGCGTGGGCCAGGACCCGGGAAATCGTGCTCTCTGGGCGGACTGTTCGATGGGTGCCTTCGACGAACCCCTTGGGAACAGGGCTGTTGATGGCCCCAAGCGCGGTCGAGCCGGTATCAGCTGTCACAAGACTGCGCGTCCCGAGGGCAAGCCTCCACTACCGAAGATGCACCCGACAGGCGGCCGGTCGGTGCCAGCTGCTACCTGTCTTCTTCCTCGTGAGGCGTACCGATGATCTCGGCCCCGCCGTCTTCTTCCTCGTGAGGCGTACCGATGATCTCGGCCCCGCCGTCTTCTTCCTCGTGAGGCGTACCGATGATCTCGGCCCCGCCGTCTTCTTCCTCGTGAGGCGTACCGATGATCTCGGCGCCAGCATCACCCTGCTCGGACACAGCCCTAGCCTTTCCCAGGCGATGACCCTCGCACGCCCGACCCCGCCATTCTGATCCCGCCAGCCGGGAGGCGCCACCAGGTACCGCCCTGAGGTCGATTGCCCTTGAGCGGGGGGACCAATTGCCGCCCAGGCTGTCAGTGACACCTCGCGCAGTTAGCTTGGAAAAACAGCCCTGAGCGGGTCGGAGCCATCGAGCCCGACTTGCACTGCCTGGTCAGGCGTAGTAGAAACCGTCGAGAGTAATCCCTGAGCTTTGTGGCTCAGCAGACGACATCGTGGCTCCAGACCCTGGCGACGCTGACGCAGGCGTTGTACTCCAAGAGGAGCTAAGGAGCGAGGTTGTCGGTCACTCAAGCCCATCGGCCAACAGGACCTGCCGCGCCCAGGAACGGACGGAGGCACTGGGGGGCTGATCACAGGTCGTCGCACGTCCCCGCCGTCGCGCCGCCGGTGAGCAACCGCCGGGTGGCGCTCGGCAGGCTGGCGATCGTCGTGACGGTCTGCGCCTGGCTGGCGTACTTCGGTGTCTGGCTGTTCACCGACCTCTTGAACTCCGCCCACTCGACGGCAGTCGACCGGGCCGAGTCGATCCTCTACCTCGTCATCGTCACCCTGCCGACGGCATCTGCCCTGGCGTACCTGCTTGCCAGGCTGGGCTTCTTCTATCGGTCGCGCGGCCACTACCGCAGCACCAGGCGAGAGCTCGACAACTTCTTCGACACCACGTCCCGCTCTTTGACCGTGATAATCCCTTCCTACCAGGAGGAGACGAGGGTCATCCGGACCACCCTCTTGTCGGCCGCTTTGCAGGAGTACCCGAACAAGCGGATCACCCTCCTCATCGACGACCCGCCCACACCTCGCCTCCGGCGGGCGCGCCAGCTCCTCGAGGGCGCCCGGGCGCTGCCGGCCGAGATCGAGGGCCTCCTATCCTCTCCCGCTTCGAGTGCCTCCGAGGCGCTGCGAGCCTTCGAAGACGACGTCCAGCAAGGCCTGGCGCTCGACGAGCAGGCAATGCTTCGCCTCGCCGAGAGCTACGAGGGGGCTGCGGCATGGCTCGATGAGCTGGCTTCGGGCTACGAGCTGGTCGACCACACCGACGTCTTCTTCGTGAACGAGGTCCTGGTCGAGCTGGCGAGGGACTTCACGTCTGTCGCCGAGGCCGTCCGTCAGGCGGCCGGCGAAGAGGTCGTCATCCCCGTGCCGCGCATGCGACAGCTCTACCGCCGCTTGGCGTGGACGTTCAGCGTCGAGATGACAAGCTTCGAGCGCAAGCGCTACGCGTCGCTCTCGAGCGAGGCGAACAAGGCTTCCAACCTGAACAGCTACATAGGCTTGATGGGAGGCAGCTACCGGGAGATGCAGATACCGAGTGGCCTGGCCCTCGTGCCCTCAGGGCCGATCGACGCCGAGCTGGCGGTGCCGGACCCGGACTACGTGCTCACGCTCGACGCGGACAGCGTGCTGCTGCCCGAGTACTGCCTGCGCCTCGTGCAGCAGCTGGAGCAGACCGAGCACCAGGATGTCGCCATCGCCCAGACTCCCTACACGGCGTTTCCCGGTGCCGCGACCCGTCTCGAGCGGATTGCCGGAGCGACGACTGATCTCCAGCACATCGTGCACCAGGGCCTCACCTACTACGACGCCACGTTCTGGGTCGGTGCGAACGCCGTCATTCGAAAGACGGCGCTCAACGACATCGCGGAGATGTCTCACATCGGCGACTGGGAGGTGCGCCAGTACATCAGCGACCACACGGTGATCGAGGACACCGAGTCCACCCTCGACATGGGCATCCACGGGTGGAGACTCCTCAATTACCCGGAACGGCTCAGCTTCAGCGCCACTCCCCCTGACTTCGGCTCCCTCTGCATCCAGCGGCATAGATGGGCCAATGGCGGCCTGCTCATCCTTCCCAAGCTCCGCCGCCTCTCTCGCGCCCGTCGCGCCAGCGGCTTTCGCGCTCGGTCGAACGAGAAGTTCCTGCGGTGGAACTACATGGCGTCCATCAGCTGGAGCACCGTCAGCCTGCTGGTGCTGCTCGCATTCCCCTTCAACGACACCCTCATAAGCCCGCTGCTCGGCCTCGTAGCCCTGCCGTACTTCATGGCGATGGCATCTGACCTTCACTACTGCGGCTACAAGCGCACGGACGTGGCACGGATCTACGGCCTGAACCTGATCCTGCTCCCGGTCAACCTCGCCGGGACGGTGGCCTCCCTCACCCAGGGCCTCACGGCCTCAAAGAGCGCCTTTGTCCGCACGCCAAAGGTCCGAGATCGAACCGTGGCCCCGGCCTTCTTCCTCGTCGCCCCGTACGTGCTGATCTCCCTGGCGGGCTACACGGCGTGGGTTGCCTACCGGCACGGGCTCGTGGAGAACCTGGCCTACGCCGTGCTGAACATCATGCTGGCGCTCTACGCCATCGTGGCCTTCATCGGCGTCCGCAACTCACTGACCGATGGATGGGTGCACTTCAAGTCGCTGCTGCACAAGCAGGAGCACCATCGTCGCAGCTCTTCCAGGCGGGGCAACAAGGTGCAGCCCATCGCAGCGGGCCGAGACTGGCAGGAGGTGCTGCAGGTGGGACCCGTGTACGCCCGCCGTTGGGCGAGCGAGAGCGGTGTCGAGCTAGTGCGGCAAAGAGGGGGGAGCTGGCAGCTCACGCGCACTCCCGCTCCTACCCGCGAGCAGATCCTCCTCTCGCCGGCGCCGCCGGCTGATCCGAGCGACGCAAGAAGCGCAGCCTTGGTCGCCGGGCTTCCCGGCGACGCCGCCCTCCGGCGTCAACCCACGAACTTCGCCATCGTCTTCCAGCCCATCGTCGACCTCGACTCGGCAGCCGTCGTGGGGTTCGAGGCGCTCGCCCGCTTGGAGGACGGCACGTCGCCCGAACGCTGGCTGGCCTCTGCCAGCAGCGAGGGGACCACGACCGATTTCGAGGGCGCCCTTGCCCGAGCCGCCATCGGCGCCGCCGAGATGCTGCCGAGGGGTGGGGCCGTCGCCATCAAGGCATCCCTCGCCCTCATCACCCAGGACACCCGCCTGCTCGAGCGCCTGGCAGCCTTCGACCGACCGGTCGTCGTCGAGGTGCCGATCCCGTCGGCGGCCGACGTGGGCGATGCCGAGCTCGCCGCCAGACTGCTCCCGCCGAACGTTCGCTTGGCGCTCGGCCGGGTCGAGTTGAACAGCTCGTGCCTCGAGGTCATCTCCTCGCTTCGCCCGGCATTCGTCAAGCTGCGGCTCGGCACCTTGACCGGCATCGGCGATGATTCGTCCCGCCAGGCGCAGGTGAAGGCGATCCTGGGCGTCCTCGAGGAGTTCGGCGGCAGCATGATCGCCACCGGGGTCGAGACCCTCGAGGATCAAAGGGCTATCCGCCAACTGGGAGTGCGCTTCGGCCAGGGCTTCTTGTTGGGGCGGCCGCAAGAGCTTGCCGAAGTAAAGGGCCAGTGATGTTAAGACGTCGCTCCAGACAACAAAACGAGGTACCGAGCGCCACTCGAGGGCACCTCGAACCGGTTGCCATGGCATCGCCAGACGACGAGGAGCCCCGTCCCAAGATCTCGATGCTGCGCGCCCTCACGGCCCTCGTGATCCTGGGGGGCGGCGGCTACGCAGGCTTCGTCGGCGTGCGAGCGAGCCTGCAGCATCGTCCGGCGGCCA
>JAJYQK010000052.1 GCA_021794645.1 Actinomycetes bacterium | reverse complement strand
CGGTGGCCGCGGGCGGCCGCCGCAGCGGCGGGCCCGGCGGCGCCGTCGCAACATGGAGGAGCTCGAGCCGATCCAGGTGACGGCCTACGTGCCCTCGAACGCCCCTGTGCCAGAGAACGAGGTCATCGTCGAGCGGGGCTCGACGCCCCAGCAGCTCGGGCCGAAGCTGAACCGCTCGGCCGGAGACGTCGTGCGCTTCCTGCTCCTGCAAGGCGAGATGGTGACTGCCACTCAGGCCCTCACCGACGACATGATCGAGCTCTTCGCGGCCGAGATCGGCGCCCGCGTGCGCCTCGTCGACCCCGGCGAGGAGCAGGAGGCAGCCCTCCTTGCCCGCTACTTCGGCGACGAGGAGGGTGAGGAGGAAGAGGAGGAGGGCTCGCTCAGGCCGCGGCCGCCCGTCGTCACGGTCATGGGACACGTCGACCACGGCAAGACCCAGCTGCTCGACCGCATCCGCTCGGCCAACGTCGTGGCCGGCGAGGCCGGTGGCATCACCCAGCACATCGGCGCCTACCAGACCGAGTGGAACGGCCACCTGCTCACCTTCATCGACACCCCGGGCCACGAGGCCTTCACCGCCATGCGGGCCCGCGGCGCCTCCATCACCGACATCGTCATCCTGGTCGTGGCAGCCGACGACGGCGTCATGCCCCAGACGGTGGAGGCGATCAACCACGCCAAGGCGGCCGGGGCCCCCATCGTCGTCGCCATCAACAAGATCGACCGCGACGACGCCGACCCGAACCGGGTCATGCAGCAGCTCTCCGAGCGTGGCCTCGTCCCCGAGGAGTGGGGCGGCGACACCATCACCGTCCAGGTCTCTGCCCTGCAGGGCCTCGGCATCGAGGACCTGCTCGAGCAGCTGGTCGTGCTGGCCGAGGTCCTCGAGCTGCGCGCCAACCCCGAGGGGGACGCCCGCGGCGTCGTCCTCGAGGCCAACCTCGACGTCGGCCGGGGCCCGGTCGCCACCGCCATCATCAACCGGGGCACCCTGCGGGTGGGCGACCCGATCGTGGCCGGGCCGGCCTGGGGACGCGTGAAGGCCATGATCAACGACCGTGGCGACCAGGTGAAAGAGGCCTCCCCGTCCACACCCGTGCAGGTGCTCGGTCTCTCCGAGCCACCCATCGCCGGTGACGAGCTGCGCGTGACAGACGACCTCTCCATCGCCCGCAGCGTGGGCGAGGCCCGCGAGCAACGTCTCCGCTTCGCCTCCTTCGCCCAGTCGCAGGCGGCGGCGGGCGGGGCGCCCGGAGCCCGGCTGGAGGACCTCTTCCAGCAGATCAGCCGGGGCGAGACCGCCTCTTTGAACATCGTGCTCAAAGCAGACGTGCAGGGCTCGCTCGAGGCCGTGACAGAGAGCCTGCGCAAGCTCGAGCGAGACGAGGTGAAGATCGCCTTCGTCCACAGGGCCGTCGGCGGCATCTCCGAGAGCGACGTCGACCTGGCGGCCGCCTCGGGGGCCACCATCATCGGCTTCAACGTCCGCCCCGACCGCCGGGCCCGCGAGCTGGCCGACCAGCGCTCGGTCGAGATCCGCACCTACGAGATCATCTACAAGCTGATCGAGGACCTGCAGGCAGCGATGGTGGGCATGCTGACGCCCGAGTTCGAAGAGGTCGTCACTGGCGATGCCGAGGTGCGGGAGATCTTCCGGGTCCCCCGCGTCGGGGCCATCGCCGGCTGCTACGTCCAGAACGGCGTCATCACCCGCGGCTCTAAAGTGCGCTTCCTCCGCGACGGCGCCATCATCTGGAAAGGCGCCATCTCCTCGCTCCGTCGCTTCAAGGACGACGTCCGCGAGGTCCAGGCCGGCTTCGAGTGCGGTATCGGCCTGACGGACTTCCAGGACCTCCACCCGGGCGACGTCATCGAGACCTACGAGGAGCGCGAGATCCCGAGGACCTGATGGCCGGCCGACACGACCGGCGGTGGGGGGGCGAGAGCCAGCGCCAGTCCCATCCCTATCCCCGCACCGCCCGGGTTAACGCTCTCCTGCTCGAGATCGTGGCCAACGAGATCGAGAAGCTGAGTGACGACGACAGCCGCCTCTTGCTGGTGACTGTCACCGCCGTCGAGGTGGAGCCGGACCTCCGGCACGCCACGGTCCTCCTCGACTCGATGGAGGAGCCGACCGGAACTGCCCTCGAGCAGCACCGCGTGGCCATCCAGGCGGCCATCGCCCGGGGAGGGCGGATGAAGCGGACACCCACTCTCACCTTCGAGGCGGACCCGGCCGTGGCGGCCGGGCGGCGGGTGGAAGAGGCGCTCCGGCGGATCCACCGTGGCGAGCACTGACGGCTACCTCGTAGTTGACAAACCTGCCGGCTGGACCTCCCACGACGTGGTGGCCCGCTGCCGGCGGCTGCTCGGGACCCGCCGGGTCGGTCATGCCGGCACGCTCGACCCCGACGCCACCGGCGTGCTCGTCCTCGGCGTCGGCCGTGCCACCCGGCTGCTGCGCTATGCCTCGTCCCTGCCCAAGTGCTACGTCGGCGAGGTGGTGCTCGGCGTCGCCACCACCACCCTCGACGCCTCCGGGGAGGTGACCGGGCGGGTCGACATGGGCGAGGTGGACCTCGGCGCTGTCCGCCAGGCCGCCCTCGGGCTCACCGGGCGAATCGAGCAGGTCCCGCCGATGGTCTCGGCTCTGAAGGTGGGCGGCCGGCGGCTGCACGCCCTCGCCCGGGAGGGCACCGAGGTGGAGCGCGCCCCCCGCCCCGTCGAGGTGATGCGCCTCGAGGTCTACGAGAGCGGCGAGCCCTCCGTCTTCCGGTTGCTCGTCGAGTGTTCCTCGGGCACCTATGTGAGGGTGCTCGCTGCCGATCTCGGCGCCCGCCTCGGTGGGCTCGCCCACCTGCGGGCGCTCCGGCGGCTCTCGGTCGGCTCGTTCACCGCCAGCGAGGCCGTCGCCCTCGAGGAGGTCTCGATGGAGCGGGTGAAGCCGCCGGCCGGGCTCGTGCGCGACCTGCAGTCGGCGAGGCTCAGCCCCGAGCTGGCCACCCGGATCGGCCAGGGCAAGACGATCGAGCGCAACCCGCTCGGCCTCACCGGGGAGGGGCCCTGGGCCCTCTTGGACGAGGCGGGCGAGCTCGTCGCTGTCGCCGTCCCCCGCGGCCACGACCGCCTGCAGCCGGTCGTCGTGCTGCAGGCGGCCTCATGAGCACCCCTGTAGCCTCCGGGCCGGTGAGGGCCGGGAGGAGGAGCGCCGTGAGCATCGGCGTCTACGACGGCCTGCACCGCGGGCACATGCGGGTGCTGGCGCTCGTCACCGGCCTCGCCCGCCGGGAGGGCCTCGAGAGCGTCGTCGTCACCTTCGACCGCCACCCCGCCTCCGTCGTCCGGCCCGAGTCCGCTCCCCTCCAGCTGACAGACCTGCCCCAGCGCATCGAGCTGTTGCACGCCGCCGGCGTCGACAACGTCCGGGTCATCGAGTTCACTCCGGAGCGGGCCGCAGAGTCGGCCGAGGAGTTCGTGGAGGACGTGCTCGTAAGAGAGCTCGCCGCCGAGGTGGTGGTGGTTGGGCGGGACTTCCATTTCGGCAAGGGGCGGGGAGGAGACGTCGCCCTCCTCGAGAAGATGGGCGCCGCCCACGGCTTTCGGGTCGAGCCGTTCGAGCTCGTCACCGACGAGAGGGGCGAGGTCGTCTCCTCCACCCGCATCCGCAACCTCATCGCCGAGTCCCGGCTGGCCGAGGCGGCCGCGCTGCTCGGCCGCCCCCACGAGGTGCGCGGCCTCGTCACCGGCGAGGCGGCCGGCTTCAGCGGCGCCGGGGCGGGGAGCGCCGGGGCCGAGGTGGCCGTGCCGGCTGAGATCCTCCTGCCGCCCCCCGGCGGCTACCGGGCGAGGGCCGGCCTCGTCGGGGCGGCCGGCCTGCCGCTCGAGGAGTGCCACGTTGTCGTGCCGGCAAAGCAGGGCGGCCTGGTGGTGATCGGCCTCTCCGAGCCGCCGGCGAGCGGCAGCCCGCTCCGGGTGCTCTTCGAGAAGGCGACCTTGCCAGGCGAGCTCTGAGCGAGCCGCGCCAGGAAGAAGCCCTGGCCGCCGCCGGTAGAATCCACTCATGTCCACCTACGAGATCCGCCTTTTCGGCGACCCCGTGCTCCGCCAGCGGGCGGCCGAGGTGACCGAGATCGACGGGAGGCTCGCCCGGCTGGCGACAGACATGGTGGAGACGATGTACGCCGCCCCGGGTGCCGGCCTTGCCGCCACCCAGGTCGGGGTGGACAAGCGGCTCTTCGTCTACGACGACGGCGAGGGTGACGGTCCCCGTACGATCGTCAACCCCGTCATCACAGAGAGCCGGGGGGAGTGGGCCTTCGAGGAGGGCTGCCTCTCTGTGCCCGGCCTCCACTGGACGATCGTCCGGCCGAAAGAGGTCCACCTCACCGGCTACGACATCGAGGGCAACGAGCTCTCCATCGAGGCGGACGAGTACCTGGCTCGAATCTTCCAGCACGAGCTCGACCACCTCGACGGCATCCTCCTGCTCGAGCGGCTCGACAAGCAGACGAGGAAGGACGCCATGCGCACGCTGCGAAACCGCGGGCTCGTGCGGGGCGTCCCGGCCGGAGAGGGCTCCGGGCTCTGAGCCGTCGGGCGGGGCGATGAGCTCGCTCGCCTTTCTCGGCAGCCCGGCCGTCTCGGCCGCCTGCCTCGACGCCCTCGTGCAGGCTGGCCACGACATCACCTGGGTCGTCTCGGGCCGGGACAAGCGCCGGGGCCGGGGCGGCGCCACCTCGCCGACCCCGGTGAAAGAGGCTGCCCTCGCCCTCGGCCTGCCGGTGAGCGACCGGGTCGAGGATGCCCTCTCCTCGGGCGCCGAGCTCGGGGTGGTGGTCGCCTTCGGCCGCATCATCAGGCCGGAGGCACTGGCCCTCTTACCCATGGTGAACCTTCACTTCTCCCTCCTCCCCCGCTGGCGGGGGGCTGCTCCGGTGGAAAGGGCCATCCTGGCCGGGGACGAGAGGACCGGCGTCTGCCTGATGAAGGTCGAGGCGGGCCTCGACGAGGGCGGCGTCTACGCCAGGCGCGAGACCGCCATCGGCCCCGAGGAGACTGCCGAGGAGCTGACGACCCGCCTCGGGGTCCTCGGCACCGAGCTCTTGCTGGAGGTGCTCGCCGGCGGGGTCGCCTCCCTGCCAGAGCCGGCGCCCCAAGAAGGCGAGGTCAGCTACGCCGCCAAGCTCACCGCTGCCGAGCTCCACCTCGACTTCGCCCGCCCGGCCCGGGAGCTGCACCGGCTCGTGCGGGTGGGACGGGCCTGGACGACCTTTCGCGGTGGCCGCCTGCTCGTCCACCGGGCCGCCGTCGACGCCTCGCCCGCCACCGCTCCACCCGGCGAGGTGGTGGAGGGCCGCGTCGCCACCGCCGCCGGCTGGCTCTTGCCCCTCGAGGTGCAGCCCGAGGGGAGGAGCCGCCAGAGCTTCGACGACTTCGCCCGCGGCGCCCGCCTCCTTTCGGGCGAGCGCCTCGGCGGCGCCGAGCCGACCAGCGGTACCGTGGCGTGATGGCGACCGCCGCCGAGACGATCCCGCAGCTTCCCCGCCTCGC
>JAJYQK010000068.1 GCA_021794645.1 Actinomycetes bacterium | reverse complement strand
CGGCCCGATCCTGCAGGGCCGGGCGCTCGGCCGGCTCACCGCACTCGAGGAGCGCCTCTTGGAGGACGAGTACCGTGCCCGCATCGAGCAGCTGAAGGCGGAGATCGAAGCCGAGATCCGCCGGCGGCTCGTCGCCGACCGGGGGGCCGAGGCGCTCGCCCGCTCGCTGCGCAGGCCGTTGCCAGAGGACATCGACTTCATGCACGCCACGAGAGAGGAGCTCGTCATGATGAGGCGGGCCGTGCAGCCGCTCACCCGCAAGCTGCAGGCCCGTCTCGCCCGCAAGCGCCGCCATCTCCGCCGGGGCGGGCTCGACTTCCGGGCGACGATGCGACATGCCCTCTCCTACGGCGGCGTGCCGGTCGAGCCGCGCTTTCGCCACCCCCGCCCGAGCAAGCCGGAGATCTTCGTCGTGGCCGACATCTCTGGCTCGGTGGCCGCCTTCGCCCGCTTCACCCTTCACCTCGTGCACGCCATCGCCTCGCAGTTCTCGCAGGTGAGAAGCTTCGTGTTCATCGACGGCATCGACGAGGTGAGCGCCATCTTCGAGCGCTCCGAGACGGTCGCCGAGGCCATCCACCGGGTGAACCAGGAGGCCGACGTCGTCTGGGTGGACGGCCACTCGGACTACGGCCATGCCTTCAGCGTCTTCCAGCAGCGCTGGGGCGGCGAGGTGGGCCCGAAGACGTCCATCATCGTCCTCGGCGACGCCCGCTCGAACTACCACTCGCCCGAGGCCTGGGTGCTGAAGGAGCTGGCCCGCCGGGCCCGCCACCTCTACTGGCTCAACCCCGAGCCCCGCGCCTATTGGGGGAGCGGCGACTCTGTCATCGAGCACTACGCCCAGTTCTGCGACGGCGTCTATGAGTGCCGCAACCTGCGTCAGCTCGAGGCCTTCGTCGAGAACCTCGTCTGACAGACCGGCGTAGTCTCGGCCCATGCCCGCCCCGACGGCCTCTGAGATCGCGCCGGGCAGCCGGCTCGCCATCGTCCGCCACGGCGAGGCTGTCTCGAACGCCGAGGACACGCTCGGCGGCCACCAGAGCTGCCGGGGCCTGACGGCCCACGGCCGCCAGCAGGTCTCGGCTCTCGCTGACCGGCTCGCCCGGACGGGCGAGCTGGCCGGGGCGGCCGCCCTCTACTCGAGCGTGCTGCCCCGGGCGATCGAGACGGCCGAGATACTCGCCCCCGCCCTCGGCGGCCTGGCGGCCGAGCAGCGCTGCTCGCTCTGCGAGCGCCACGTCGGCGAGGCGGACGGCATGAGCTGGGCCGAGTACGAGGCCGTCTACGGCCGGGAGGTGCCGGGGCGGGACGACCACCGTGCCCTCGCCCCCGGCGGGGAGTCCTGGGCCGGCTTCCTCGATCGGGCGGCGGCGGGCCTTCGTGAGGTGATGGCGGCCCATGCCGGTGGGCTCGTGGTGGTGGCGGGCCACGGCGGCCTCGTCGCCGCCTCGCTCATCCGCTTCCTCGAGCTGCCCGCCAACGGCGTCGGCTTCAGGGGCTATGCCGACAACTCCTCTCTCACCGAGTGGGAGTGGACGGGGCGGCGCTGGTGGCTCGTGCGCTACAACGACGTCGCCCATCTCGATGCCGCCCAATGGGGGCCCGGCCGGCGGCTGCGGCGGCCCGCCCCGGGCTGGGTCGGCGCCGAGCATGAGGCGGGCCCGCCTTAGCAGGCGACGTCGGGATCGAAGGGGTAGTTGTTCGAGCCGGGTGTCTCCTGCAGCATCGAGGGCACCCCGCCGGCGAAGTCGTGGTAGCCCGAGCACCAGGGGATGAGGGCGGCGGTCGAGCCGTAGCCGGAGCTCTGCGGGTAGGGCGGCGAGGTCCAGGGAGCCCCGGCGATCCAGAGGGGCAGCTGCGCCCCGCTCGGGACGAAGTGGTCCGTGATGATGTTCCACTGCAAGGCGGTCGAGTAGACGCCGACTGTTATGCGATGGCGCCGGAGGGCGTCGATCGCTCCCTGGATCGTCCGGTCGTTGAGCGCTGGCGTGCAGGACCAAAAGGCGCTGCCGGCCCACTTGGCAGAAGAGCAGGAGTCGTTCTCGATGTCGAGCCACCAGACGGGCGCCCGGGCGCCCTGGCTGGCGGCGTAGGCGAGGGCGCCGACAGCCGAGTTGAAGCCGTAGTTGTAGGCGTAGCAGGCAGGGCGGGCCGTGGCGGTGAGCCGCTCGCAGGTGCCCGCCGGCCCCGTCTTGTCGGTGCTGTTCACCCCCGGAGGGGAGTTCAAGAAGGTGTAGAGCTGGTACTGCGGGTTGCTCCGGCCCGGCAGGCGGGCCTGCTCGGCCCAGGCGATCTCGGTGCTGAGGCAGGCGTTGTCCGAGCCGAAGGCCCAGCCGTCCACGCCGACGAAGGCGACCGAGTAGGGGCCCGAGCCGGCGGCATCGCCCGGGGGTCCGGGCAGCGAGGCGGCCTCGTTCGGCTTCTTCGGGCACTGGGGCCAGCTGACGTCGTAGCCGACCGAGCCGTGCGGGTAGGGCGAGAGCTCGGTCGAAGAGAGCGGTATCGCCGTGGCGATGGCCGCCACGGGAGGAGCCGGCGGCGGCGTGTAAGGCCCTCCCCGCGAGGTGACCCCGCCCGGGATGACAAGGCCGGTGGTCGTGACGGCCCAGTAGCCCGTGCCGCTCTTTGGCCCCGTGATGCCGACGACGGTGCCGCTGAGCGAGCTGGGCGGGGCGACGGGCGAGGCGGCGTCGCCGAAGGAGTAGACGTCGCCTTCAGAGTCGGTCAGCCAGTAGCCCCGCCCGTCGGGCGTGAGGGCCATGGCGACGATCGGGTAGGCGAGGGTCTGGCCGGTGAGCGAGCCGTAGCTCGTCGCCCGGCCGAGGGGGTAGACGTCGCCCGCCGCGTCGACCGCCAGGGCGCCGGCCTCGCCCGGCAGGACGGCGAAGGCGACGATGGGCGGCCCGGCGTAGCTGGCCGGCAGCGAGGGCAGCTGCCGGGCATCGCCGTAGGCGCGGACGACGCCGCTGGCGTCGCAGAGCCAGTAGCCCTGGCCGTCGGCGGTCGGCACGATGGAGACGATGTTGTGGCCGGCGGCCGGCGGGGGGCCGCTGCCGGGCGAGCCGTAGAAGTAGGCGTCGCCGTAGGGATAGACGCTGCCGTTGCTCGTCACGATCCAGTAGCCCCGCCCATCAGGGGTGACAGCCATGTCGACCGCGGGTCCCTTCAAGGTGAGGTCCTGGGCGCCGCCGAAGTTGCCGGCGCCGCCGAAAGAGGAGACGGCGCCGTTTTGCTGCAGGACGTCGTAGCCGGCCGGTGGGGCCGGGACGGGGCGGGCAGCGGCGATGCCCACGACGAGGCGGCCGCTTGGCTTCTGGTAGATGTCAGAGAGGCTGCCGAGCGGGGCGACGCCGGCGCCGAAGACAGAGCCCCCGGCGCTGGCTCCCCAAAAGCCGAGAGAGGCCGGGGCCACCGCCAGTCCGACGGCTGGCCCGACGAGGGGCGGGACCGAGGTCAGGCGGCGGGTGCCGCCGAAGGAGTAGACGCGCCCGGCCGAGTCGAGCATCCAGTAGCCGGTGCCTGCGGTGTTGCGGGCGATGGTGACGATCGGGTTGGTGAGGTGGAGCCGCCCCAGCCCGCCGTAGTTGCGCACCGCCCCGAGCCGCCAGATGACGCCCTTGTCGGTCACCACCCAGGCGCCCCGCTCGTTCGGCTCGACCGTGAAGCCGACGATCCGGTCGCGGGTCTTGCCCCGGGCGAGGGAGGGGAGGCGGGGGGCGTCCCCGTAGGCCCGCACGACGCCGCTGGCGTCGCAGAGCCAGTAGCCGCGACCGTTGTTCGTCGCCACGATGGCGATGATGCGGTGGGCCGGGCCAGGGAGGGGGCCGCGGCCCGGTGAACCGTAGAAACGGGCGTCACCTTTGGGGTAGACGCTGCCGTTGGCGGTCACTATCCAGTAGCCCCGCCCGTCGGGTGTGACGGCCATGCCGACCACAGGCATCCGGAGCGAGATGTTCTCGACGCCGCCGAAGTTGCCCGCCCCGCCGAAAGACGAGACGGCGCCGTCGGCGGCGACGAGGTCGTAGGCGAGGCTGCGCGATGCCGGCGGGCTCGTGGCTGCTGCAGCCTTCAATGAGAACCCAGCGGGGAGGAGGCCGAGCAGGAGAGCCACCACGGCTGCCGCCACGCCGACACCGGCCGCCCGCACCCTCTTTTGCCGCCCGCCCTCGTGCTTCACCGCTCTTCGCCCCTCGTTGCCCCCAGCCAAGCCGGAGCCTCTTGACCTCGCCCGCCTGTCGCCCAGGCCGTGGGAGTGCCCAAGGAAACGAGAAGGTAGTGACGCCGCCCCGGCCCTGCCCGACGAGGCTCAGTGTAGGCGGCGACCACTCCCGGTGAAAGGGGTCTTCGGGGTCAGCCCTCCCGCAGCAGCTCGGCCACCCGGAAGGCGAGCTCTATCGACTGGCGGGCGTTCAGGCGGGGGTCGCAGGCCGTCGTGTACCTGAGGGGTAGCTGCTCGTCGAGGATCTCCTCGATCCCACCCAGGCACTCGGTGACGTCGTCGCCCGTCAGCTCGACGTGGACGCCGCCCGGCCAGCTCGAGAGAGCCCGGTGGACTTCGAAGAACCCCTTTATCTCGCCGAGGACGTCGTCGAAGTGGCGGGTCTTCCGGCTCGACTCGCTCACGAAGGTGTTGCCGTGCATCGGGTCGCACTGCCAGACCACTGGGTGACCTGCCTCCCGCACCGCCTCGACGAGAGGCGGCAGCTTCTCGCGCACCTGGCCGACTCCCATGCGGGCGATGAGGGTGAGCCGGCCGGGCTGGCGGGCCGGGTCGAGCCGCTCGCAGAGGGCGACCACCTCCTCGGGGGTGGCGGAGGGGCCGAGCTTCACCCCGATCGGGTTGTGCACCCCCCGGGCGAACTCGACGTGGGCCCCGTCCAGCTGGCGGGTGCGCTCGCCCACCCAGAGGAAGTGGGCCGAGCAGTCGTACCAGTCGCCCGTGAGGGAGTCCCGCCGGGTGAGCGCCTCCTCGTAGCCGAGGAGGAGGCCCTCGTGGCCGGTGTAGAGGTCCACCTGGTGGATGGGCGAGTCGCTCGTCAGGTCGACCCCGCAGGCCCGCATGAAGCGGAGCGCCCGGTCGATCTCCTCGGCGATGGCCTCGTAGCGGCGACCCTCGGCGCTGGCGGCGACGAACTCCTGGTTCCAGGCGTGCACCTGGGAGAGGTCGGCGAAGCCGCCCTTGGTGAAGGCCCGCAGCAGGTTCAAGGTGGCGGCCGACTGGTGGTAGGCCGTCAGCATGCGGGTGGGGTCGGGCACCCGTCCGGCCGGCACCGGCACGTCGTCGTTGATGATGTGGCCCCGGAAGACCGGCAGCTGGATGTCGCCCACCCGCTCGGTGGCGTGGGTGCGGGGCTTGGCGAACTGTCCGGCGATGCGGCCGATCTTCAGCACGGGGACGCCCGAGCCGTAGGTGAGGACGACCGCCATCTGCAAGATGATCTTCAGCTTGTCCCGGATGGAGTCGGCCGAGAAGTCGTCGAAGGACTCGGCGCAGTCGCCCGCCTGCAGCACGAAGGCCCGGCCGGCGGCCACCTCAGCGAGCGCCCGGGTGAGCCGCCGGGCCTCGCCGGCAAAGACGAGCGGGGGGAGGGCTGACAGCTGCCCGTGCACCGCCTCGGCGACGGCCGGGTCCGGCCACTCCGGCAGCTGGGAGGCTTCCTTCTCGCGCCAGGAGGAGGGTGCCCACTGCCTCTCGCCGAGGTCGCTCCCGGTCCCATCCCGCTCTGGCACAGGGCAAGCGTAAACCACGGCGGCCTGCCCCGATCACCGGCCCCACCAGGCGCCCGGCCGTGGGCTTCGGTAGCCTTCGTCCGTCATGCAGCCCTTCCGCTTTGGGATCCAGCTCTCGCGCTCGTTGAGCCTTCGGAGCTGGCGCGAGACGGCCCGCAAGATCGAGGACCTCGGCTACTCCACCCTTTTCATCCCGGACCACTTCGACGACCAGCTCGGCCCGCTCGTCGCCCTCACGGTGGCGGCCGAGGCGACCACCACCTTGAAGGTGGGCTCGCTCGTGTTCGACAACGACTACCGCCACCCCTTGGTGCTCGCCAAGGAGTGTGCCACCCTGGACCTGGCGAGCGAGGGCCGCCTCGAGGTGGGCATCGGTGCCGGCTGGATGAGGACCGACTACGAGCAGGCGGGCATGACCTATGACGAGCCGGCCCTGCGGGTGGCCCGGATGGCAGAGGCCGTCGCCGTGCTGAAGGCGCTCTGGCGAGACGAGCAGGTGGACTTCGCCGGCCGCCACTACAACCTCAGCAAGGCCCAGGGCCTGCCCCGCCCCCACACCCCGGGCGGGCCGCCGCTCATCATCGGCGGGGGCAGCAAGAGGGTGCTGCGCCTGGCCGCCGCCGAGGCCCAGATCGTCGGGATCAACCCCTCGCTCGCCTCGGGCGAGGTGGGGGCCGAGACGATCGCCGGGGCGGCGGCGAGCCACTATGGCGAGCGGGTCGAGTGGGTCCGTCAGGCCGCCGGCGAGCGCATCTCGGAGATCGAGCTGCAAAGCCTCGTCTTCATGGCCGAGATCGGCCGCCCGCAGGCGGTGGTGGCAGAGGAGCTCTCGCAGGCCTTCGGCTTCCCGGCCGAGGAGATCATGGGCTCCCCGGTCGCCCTCTTCGGGACCGAGGACGAGATCGTCGCCACCTTGGAGGAGCGGCGGCTGCTCTCTGGCTTCAACTACTGGGTGCTGCACGAGGCCGAGATCGACTCCTTCGCCCCCGTCGTCGCCCGCCTGGCCGGCCGCTGAAGCCTTGGCCGGCGAGCGCATCGGCATCCTCGGGGGGACCTTCGACCCGGTCCACACGGGCCATCTCACCGCTGCGGTCAACGTCCGCTTCGAGCTCAGCCTCGACCGGGTGCTGCTCGTCGTCGCCAACCAGCCCTGGCAGAAGATCGGCGCCCGCCCCGTGACGCCGGCGGCGGACCGCCTCGCCCTCGTCGAGGCGGCGGTCGAGGGCTGTGAGGGGCTCGCCGCCTCGGCGATGGAGATCGAGCGGGGCGGCATCTCCTACACCGCCGACACGGTGGCAGAGCTGCAGGCGGCCGAGCCGTCCGCCGAGCTCTTCTTGGTCATCGGCGCCGACGTCGCCCCCGCCCTCTCGAGCTGGGCCCGGCTGGAGGAGGTGCGGCGGGCGGTCACCCTCGTCATCGTCAACCGCCCCGGCACCCGCGTCATCGCCCCCGGCCAGCACGACCTCCTTGCCGGCTGGCGCACCCGCTTTGTCGAGATACCGGCGCTCGAGATATCGAGCACCGACCTGCGGGACCGCGTCGCCACCGGTCGACCGCTCGACTTCCTCGTGCCGCCCGCTGCCATCCGCGTCATCCGCCAGCGCAACCTGTATCGTGGCCCCAGATGAGCAGAGCAGGCCGCACCAGCAGGCAAGGGACGGCGGAACAGCCCCTTGAGCACTGAACTCGTCCTCCTCGCCGTCGAGGCTGCATCTTCCAAGACGGACGACCAAAGCGTCGTGATAGAGGTGGGTGACCTGCTCGCCATCACGGACTACTTCGTCATCGCCTCCGGCTCGAACGACCGCCAGGTGCGCGCCATCACCGAAGAGGTGGAGCGGCGCCTCAAGCTCCACCCGGGCGGGCGTGGTCCCCGCACGGTCGAGGGCCTCGACGACGCCCGCTGGGTCCTCATGGACTACGGCGACTTCGTCGTCCACGTCTTCCTCGACGAGGCCCGCGCCTTCTACGACCTCGAGCGCCTCTGGGGAGACGCTCCCCGCCTCGAGCTGCCGGTGCGCGCCGAGGCCTGAGCCTCAGCGCGAGAGGCGGCTGCCGGGGCCGATCAGCCCGGCGTAGTCGGCTGTCGTCACCGGGCGGTTCACGAAAAGGCCCGTGTCGATCTCGACGGGGACCGGCCCGCCCGGGCCGACGAATTGCACTCTTTTCACCCCGAGGTTCGAGGAGGTGAGCGACCAGACGATCTGGCCGAGCTCCTCGACCGGTCCCTCGCCCGAGAGCTGGCTGTACTGGCGGTCGAGGCGGACGGTGGCCGTGCCGTTCCGCACCGGGCCGACAGCGACGAGGTGGGAGGTCGGGCTGACGGCGCTCTCGTAGCCGTCGTGGTACTCGGTGGCAAAGGGGCCGGCTTCGAGGGCGTAGATCACCTTCTGCACGCTGGCCGGCGGGCTGACCGAGCGGGCCACCTCGACGAGGTTCCCCGAGATGCTCGCCACGAGGTAGATGTAGATCGTCTCGCCCCGGCTCGAGCTGCCGCTGCCGGGGGGCGGGGTCTGCTGGCGCTGCAGGAGCGCCGCCGGGAGGGCCGAGTTGGGCAGCCGCTCGGGCGAGGAGGAGAGGGGCACCCCGCAGGCCGAGAGGCCGAGGGTGCAGGCGGCGAGGGCCGAGAGCCAAAGGCGCCTCACTGGGCCTCCTTGAGAAGCGGTATCTCGACCACGAAGCGGGCGCCCCGGGGCACGTTGTCCTCGACATAGACCCGGCCACCGAGCATGCGGGCGTGCTCGGTGGCGATGGCGAGGCCGAGCCCGGTCCCCTCCCCGAGGCCGCGGCGCCGCCCGCTCGAGCCCCGCGAGAAGCGGTCGAAGATCCGCAGGCGCTCCTCGGGCGGGATGCCGGGGCCCTCGTCCTCGACGGCGACGCGAGCCACCTCGCCGGCGGTCCAGACCTTCACCCGAGTGGCGCCACCGGCGTAGTTCTGGGCGTTCTGCAGGAAATTGGCGAGGATCCGCTCGAAGCGTCTCTTGTCGACCACGACGTAGCTCTCGGCGCTCTCGCCGACAAACTCGACAGGCACCGGGCCCGGCGAGGGCGAGACGGAGCGGCGCACGAGGTCCCCGAGGGGCACCTCTGCCATCGAGACGTCCGAGAGGCCGGCGTCGATGCGGGAGATCTCGAGCAGCTCGTCGACGAGGCGGCGGAAGCGGCGCACCTCCGCCCCGAGCAGCGCCAGGGCCCGCTGGGAGCGCTCGGGCAGCTCGTCGGACCTGCCCTCCAGCACCGAGAGGGAGGCCGCCAGCGTCGTGAGGGGCGAGCGCAGCTCGTGGTTGACATCCGAGGTGAAGCTCACCTCCCGCTCGATGCGGTCCTGCAGCCGGTCGGCCATCGAGTTGAACGCCGTGGTGAGCACGGCCAGGTCGGCGTACTCGTCGGTCTCGAGCCGGGTGTCGAGGTGGCCGCTGGCGATGTCGAGGGCGGCCTCAGCCGCCTCGTGCAGCGGGCGGAGGGCCCGGCTGGCGGCCCAGCTGCCGAGGAGGGCCCCGGCCAGGGTGACGACGACCGCCGCCAGCAGGAGCGAGGCCAGCAGGACGTGCAAGGTGCCGGCCACCTCGCTCATCGAGAAGAGGGCGAAGTAGGCCGAGTCGACAGCAGGGATGGGCACTCCGACGGCGTAGACGGGGGTGGAGCGGACGAGGATCGTCTCGCTGGCGGCATTGCCGGACATGACCGTCCGCGTCAGGGCGGCCGGCAGGGGAGAGGGCGGGGCGGGGAAGGGCGAGGTGGCGTACCAGTCGTGCTTGCGGTAAAGGATCGCCTCCTTCGCCCCGGCCGAGGCCCCCTCGAGGAGATGGGGCCAGGCCGCCACCGGCAGCTGCAGCTCGGGGCGGAGCACCTCGGCGCTCGCCACGGCCTCGTGGTAGAGCGAGGTGGTCTGCTGGTTGACGACCGAGCTGCGCACCGAGAAGTAGGTGATGCCAGCGATCGTCCCAGACAGGACGGCGGCCCCGAGGGCAAAGGTGATGGTGATGCGGGCCCGCAGGCCGACGTGGCGACGATGGCCCGGGCGGGGCTCGGTCCGAGAGAGCGGGGCGGGCCGCTCGGGGCGGGCCGGACGGGGACCGGGACCCCGCTCCTTCGGGCGGACGTGCACCCGACGCAAAAGGCCGGTGCCGCTCCCGCTCATGAGCCCCTGCGCCGGTCTTGGGCCACTAGGGGGCCAGCTTGTACCCGAGCCCGCGGACGGTTATGACGTGGCGGGGCTCGCTCGGGTCGAGCTCGATCTTGGTGCGAAGCCGCCTGATGTGGACGTCGACCAGGCGGCCGTCGCCGAAGTAGTCGTAGCTCCAGACCCGCTCGAGCAGCTGCTCTCGCGAGAGCACCTTGCCGCTGTTGGCCGCCAGCTCGCAGAGGAGGAGGAACTCGGTCCTCGTCAGGTGGACCTCCTCCCCGTTGCGGCGCACCACGCCCGCCTCCGGCTGGATCTCGAGGTCTCCGAAGGTGAGAGCGACCGGACCCTCTTCCCCCGCCCGCGCCCGGCGCAAAAGGGCGCGGATGCGGGCCGCCAGCTCCTTCGGCTCGAAGGGCTTGGTGACGTAGTCGTCCGCCCCAGCCTCGAGGCCGGCCACGATGTCGTGGGTGTCGGTGCGGGCCGTCACCATGATGATCGGCACGGCGCTCGACCGCCGCAGCTCCCGGCAGCAGTCGAAGCCGTCCATCCCCGGCAGCATGATGTCCACCACGAGAAGGTCGAACGGCTCGCCGGCGAGGGCGCGGGCGTGGGCCTCGAGGGCCTCTTCCCCGCTGGCAGCCTCGGCGATCTCGTAGCCCTCGTCCTCGAGCGAGAGACGCATCGAGGCGCGGATGCGCTCGTCGTCTTCGACCAGGAGGATGCGGCTCGCCATCTGTGTATCTTCCTCCAGTCGGCACCGGCTCCGGTAGTGGGGGCACCGGCCGGCTGGCCACCGGCGCTGAGAGCCTAATGGCCGCGCCGGCACCTCGGGGGGGTCGGGGCGGCTAGTTCCGAACTGAGCGGCCAGCTCAGGTACCGTTGTATACGTGGGCTTTGAGCTGGACGGCTTCGCCCGCTCACTCGCCGGCGAATCGGCCGCGACACAGCGGGCCTATCTGAGCGACATCGGCGGCCTCGTCGACTGGCTCGAGCGCGCCGGCGTCAGGGAGCCGTCCGCCGTCGACCGGCTCTTGCTCCGGCGCTACCTCGCCTACCTGACTACGAGGCGATATGCCAAGCGGACGATCGCCCGCAAGGTGGCCGCCATCCGCCGCTACTTCTCCTGGATGGAGGCGAGCGGCCACCTGCCGGCCGACCCGGCCCGGCGCCTGTCGGCCCCCGCCGGCGCCGCCCGGCTCCCCCGGGTGCTGAGCGGGGCCGAGGTGACCGAGCTGCTCGAGCCAGCCCGGGCCGCCCTCTCGGAGGAGAAGGGGGCCTGGCGCCTTCGCGACGACGCCGTCCTCGAGCTGCTCTACGGCTGCGGGCTGCGGGTGAGCGAGCTCTGCGGGCTCGACCTCGACGGCCTCGAGCCCTCCTCGGGCTACCTCGTCGTCTGGGGGAAGGGCTCCAAGCAGCGCCGGGTCCCCATTGGCGAGCCGGCGGCCGCCGCCCTTTCCGCCTGGGTCGAAAGGGGCCGGCCCGCCGCCGGCGACCTCTCCGCGGAAAGGGCCCTCTTCGTGAACAAGAGGGGCCGGCGCCTCTCGGACCGCGACGTCCGCCGCATCCTCGACCGCCGCTCGCCTGTGCCGACCCACCCGCACGCCCTCCGCCACACCTATGCCACCCACCTCCTCGACGGCGGCGCCGACCTGCGGGTCGTGCAGGAGCTGCTCGGTCACGCCAGCCTGCGCACGACCGAGATCTACACCCACGTCTCCACAGAGCGCCTCGTCGCCGCTTACTCCAAGTCGCACCCGAGGGCGAGATGAGCGCCGTCGAGATCGACCGCATCGACCGGGTCGACGAGCTCTGGGAGAGCTACGCGGAGCGGCCGGACCGCGAGACGAGGGACCGGCTCATCCTCCACTACTCGCCCCTCGTGAAGTACGTCGCCGGCCGAGTCCTCTCGCGCCTTCCCGGGGCGGTCGACCAGTCCGACCTCGTCTCCTACGGGATCATCGGGCTCATCGACGCCATAGAGAAGTTCGATCGCGAGCGGGGCTTCAAGTTCGAGACCTACGCCGTGCCCCGCATACGGGGGGCGATCCTCGACGAGCTGCGCTCGATCGACTGGGTGCCCCGTTCGGTGAGGGCCAAGGCGAGGGCGGCCGACCAGGCCTACTCCAAGCTCGAGCACACCTTGCAGCGCTCGCCGACCGACGAGGAGCTGGCGGGCGAGCTCGGCATCTCCTCCGCCGATCTCGACTCGCTCCTGCGCCAGACGGCGCGCGCCGGCGTCCTCCAGCTGGACGAGGTGCTCTTCTCGGGCCGCCAGGGGGTGCAGACGCTCGGCGACACCATCCCCGACGGCGGCGATGCGCCCGGGGCGAAGCTGGAGCGGGCCGAGATCCGCGAGATGCTCGCCCAGTCGATCCGTCAGCTGGCCGATCGGGAGCGGAGAGTCCTCACCCTCTACTACTACGAGGGTCTCAACCTCTCCGAGATCGGCCAGATCCTCGGCGTGAGCGAGAGCCGGGCCTGCCAGATCCACACCAAGGCCGTCGGCCGGTTGCGCAACCGGCTCCGTGCGGAGATCTCCTGATCAGGGGGTAGTATCTCGGCGGGACCTCGCGCGGTCCCAATCACAGCAAAGTCTCATCCGGGCACACCCGCGGTCGCCTTCCTGGCGCCGTGCCCGGGTCAGCCGAACCGTCGGGAGGAAATGAACGTGGCAGTTGTCACGATGAAGCAGCTCTTGGAGGCTGGCGTCCACTTCGGGCACCAGACCCGCCGCTGGAACCCGAAGATGAAGCGGTTCATCTTCGGCGAGCGCAACGGCATCTACATCATCGACCTGAACCAGACGCTGGAGCGGGTCGGGACCGCCTACTCCTTTGTCCGGGACCTCGTGGCCGGTGGGGGGACCATCCTGTTCGTCGGCACGAAGAAGCAGACCCAGGACCCTGTGGCCGAGTTCGCCGGCGCCTGCGGCATGCCCTATGTCAACCAGCGCTGGCTCGGCGGCATGCTCACCAACTTCCAGACCGTCGCCGGCCGCGTCCGCAAGCTGAGCGAGCTCGAGGCGGCTAGGAACTCGGGCGACTTCGACGCCATGCCGAAGAAGGAAGCCCTCATGAACACGCGGGAGCTCGAGAAGCTTGAGCGCAACCTCGGCGGCATCCGCCGCCTGCAGGGCCCGCCTGACGCCATCTTCGTCATCGACACGAAGAAGGAGCACATCGCGGTGACCGAGGCGAAAAAGCTCGGGCTGCCCGTCGTCGCCGTCGTCGACACGAACTGCGACCCCGATGTCATCGACTACGTGATCCCGGGCAACGACGATGCCATCCGGGCCGGTCGCCTCATGTGCCGCATCATCGCCGATGCCGTGGCCGAGGGCCGCTACATCGCCTCTCGCCGGGCCATCGCTGACCAGGGCGGCCCGAGGGTCGGCGACTCCCTCCCGCCCCAGCAGTCCCCCCGCTCGTCTGAGCCCGAGGCGGCGGCATCGCAGCCAGCCGAGCCCGCGGCGGGTGTCGCCCCCGCGGTCGAGGAGGCGGCGACCCCCGCGGTCGAGGAGGCCCCGGCTCCCGCTGGCGAAGAGGCGGCGACCCCCGCGGTCGAGGAGGCCCCGGCTCCCGCGGTCGAGGAGGCGGCGACCCCCGCGGTCGAGGAGGCGGCGACCCCCGCTCCCTCGGTGGCAGAGGCGCCGGCCGCACCGCTGGCAGAAGAGGTGGCGACAGCTGCCGGCCAAGAGAACGACTAGCACGCAGAGCGAAGGAACTAGCAGCAATGGCTGAGTACACAGCAAAAGATAGAGTGGCCGACCTGCGAAAGCGGACCGGCGCCGGCATTCTCGACTGCCGCCAGGCCCTCGAGGAGAACGGCGGCGAGGTCGAGGCAGCGGCCAAGTGGCTCGTCGAGAAGGGCAAGATCTCTGCCGGCAAGCGGGCAGACCGGGAGCGCTCCGAGGGCGCCGTCGCCGTCGTCATCGACGCTGCCCGGGGTGCCATCGTCGCTCTCGAGTGCGAGACCGACTTCGTGGCGAAGTCGGCCGAGTTCGTCCAGCTCGTCGACGAGCTGGCCGCCGAGCTGGCGACGGGTGGCGAGGCCGCCCTCGAAGTGCAAAAAGAGAGGGTCGAGAAGCTGGCGATCACCTCGAAAGAGAACGTCGCCCTCGGCCAGTGCGTCCGCTTCGAGGCGCCGGAGGGCTCGGTCCTCGACAGCTACCTCCACATCCAGAACGGCCGCGGCGTGAACGCCGTCCTCGTCGAGCTGGCGGGGGGTACCCAGGAGCTGGCCCACGACATCGCCGTCCACATCGCCTTCGCCCGCCCCGAGTACCTGCGGCGCGAGGACGTCCCCGAGCAGGTCGTGGCGACCGAGCGGCAGACCGCCGAGACGATCGCCCGTAACGAGGGCAAGCCCGAGGCCGCCCTCCAGAAGATCGTCGAGGGGCGGCTGCAGGGCTGGTACAAGGAGCACTGCCTGCTCGACCAGCCCTACGTGCGGGACGAGAAGCAGACCATCGCGGCTCTCCTCGGTCCTGCCGAGGTGCGACGCTTCGCCCAGGTAGTGGTCGGGGCCTAGGCCGGAGCTGTCGTGGCGGAAGAGGTGGGCAGCGCCGCCCTCGAGGAAGTGGTGAGCGAGTCCCGCTGGAAGCGGGTGGTGCTCAAGCTCTCGGGAGAAGCGCTCGCCAGCTCCGCCTCGGACGAGACGATCGACGCCGCCACCGTCAGCCGGCTGGCGGCAGAGATCGCCGCCTCCTGCGCCGAGTTCGGCACCGAGATGGCCGTCGTCGTCGGCGGCGGCAACATCTGGCGGGGGACCATCGGCGCCGGCGAGGGGATGGACCGCGCCACCTCCGACACGATGGGGATGCTCGGCACGGTCATAAACGCCCTTGCCCTGCAAGATGCCATAGAGCGCGCCGGCCAGCCGACCCGGGTGCTCTCGGCGGTCCACATGGCCGAGGTGTGCGAGCCCTACATCAGGCGCCGTGCCCTGCGCCACCTGGAAAAGGGACGGGTCGTCATCCTGGCCGCCGGGATGGGCAGCCCTTACTTCACGACCGACACCCCGGCGGCCCTGCGGGCGGCCGAGATCGACGCCGACGTCATCATGAAGGGCACCCACTCCGGTGTCGACGGCGTCTACAGCGCCGATCCGCGCCTCGAGCCGACGGCGGTGCGCTTCGACGAGATCGGCTTCATGGACGTGGTCTCGAAGGACCTGCGCGTGATGGACCTGACCGCCATCACGTTCTGTCGCGACAACCAGATCCCGATCCTCGTGTTCGACATCATGCAGCCCGGCAACATCCGGGCCGCTCTCTCGGGCAAGCAGATAGGTACGCTGATCTCGTGAGCGACGAGCTGATCCAGGCGGCCCTCGAGGAGTGCCGGGAGAAGATGCAAAAGGCGGTCGACCACGCCCGGGCCGACTTCGCCACCGTGCGGACTGGGCGGGCGACGCCCGCCCTCGTCGAGCGGCTGAAGGTGGAGTACTACGGGAGCGAGGTACCCCTGCAGCAGCTGGCCGGCTTCCAGGTGCCCGAGCCCCGCGTGCTCGTCATCGCCCCCTATGACAAGGGGTCCGTCAAGGCCATCGAGAAGGCCATCACGACCTCTGACCTCGGGGTTAACCCGGCGAACGACGGCAACGTCATCCGCCTGGTCTTTCCCGAGCTCACCCAGGAGCGGCGGATCGAGTTCGTGAAGGTCGTGAAGCACCGTGCCGAGGAGGGGCGGGTCGCCGTCCGCAACGCCCGGCGAGCGGCCCGCCAGGAGCTGGTCGCCCTCGAGAAGGAGGGGGAGCTCTCCTCTGACGAGCTCGAGAGGGCCGAGAAGGATCTCGACAAGCTCACCCACGAGCTCGTGGCCGAGGTGGACCGGCTGCTGGCTGCCAAAGAGAAGGAACTGCTCGAGCTCTAGCGAGCTGCACCCGAGCGGGCCGCCGGCCGACCGCAGGCGCCCGAGGGAGAAAGATGGAAGACCAGCACCCTATCGATGCCGAGGGGCGGCCCGAGGAGGAGAGCGAGCCCGCGGCCACCCAGGCGGTGCCGCGACCCGGTCGCCCCCGGATCGAGGGCGTGCAGGCCGGCGTCGCCGCCGGTCTCGTCCCGCCCCGACCCGAGCAGCGACCCGGTCGCCGGGGCCCTCGCCACATGGCGACCGATCGGATCTTCGAGCAGCCGGTACCCGAGGAGATCATCGAGGGGGTCGAGCTTCCCGACTGGACCGACCCCCCCACCCGGGAGGTGCCGCGGGTCCTCCTCCAGCCCGGCACACCGGCCGGCCCCTCCATCCCCGGGCCCGTCTGGCGGGAGTCCCAGACCGACTTCGACCAGGACCAGGAGGCCTTCGCCGAGATCGTGACCGGCAGCGTTCCGGTCGTGGCCCACGACGAGGTGGTCGACGAGGACGACTTCTCCGAGCGGCCGGTCGCTCAGAGCGAACCGGCCCCAGTCACCCCCGCCCCCGCACCGGCGATGGCCTCGTTCCCCACCACCTGGCGGGGAAAGGGCTTTCTTCGCGAATCCGGGGGGGAGCGAGGGAGGAGCCCAGTCGTCGCCACCCTCACCGGCCTCGTCTTCGGCGGTGTCGCCCTCCTCTGCTTCTGGGCCGGGCCGCCAGCTGTCCTCGCCATCACCTCGCTCATGTTGCTGCTGGCGGCGGCCGAGCTCTACAAGACCCTCCGCCAAGCCCACTACCAGCCGGCCACTCTGCTCGGCCTCGTGGCGGCCCCCGGCTTCACCGTCGCCGCCTACGAGAAGGGTCCGGTGGCCATCCCGCTCGTCATGGCTCTCGCCGTCGTCGCCACCATCTGCTGGTACCTGGTCGGGGTCACCCGCCAGAAGGTGGTGGTGAACATCTCGGTCACCCTGCTCGGGATCGGCTGGGTGGCGCTCCTCGGCTCTTTCGTCGGGCTGCTGCTCGACCCAGCTGTCTTCCCAGCCCGTCACGGTCTCGCCTACCTGCTCGGGGCCATCGAGGCGACGGTCGCCTACGACGTCGGCGGCTATGCCATCGGCAGCACCCTCGGGCGCCACAAGCTCGCTCCTTCCCTCTCGCCCAACAAGACCTGGGAGGGCCTGCTGGGCGGGTCGGCCTGTGCCGTGGCAGTGGCGCTCGGGATCACCTCGCAGATGGCGCCCTGGACCCTCGGGCGGGCTGCCGTCCTCGGTGTCGTCGTGGCCGTGCTGGCACCCATCGGCGACCTCGTCGAGTCGATGATCAAGCGGGACCTCAAGGTGAAGGACATGGGCCGGCTGCTGCCGGCCCATGGCGGCTTCCTCGACCGGCTCGATGCCATGCTCTTCGTGCTCCCAGCCGCCTACTTCCTCGTCCGGCTCTTCCACGGCTGAGATGGGCGAGCGAAAGAAGGTAGCCATCGCCGGCTCGACCGGCTCGATCGGCACCCAGGCGATCGACGTCGTGCAGGCGACCGACGTCTTCGAGGTGGTGGCCCTCGGGGCGGCCAGCTCGACCGAGCGTCTCGCCGAGCAGGCCGCCCTCCTCCGCCCCCGCCTCGTGGCGCTGGCCGACGAGACGAAGGCCGGCGAGCTGCGAGGGCGCCTGCCGGCGGGCACCGAGCTGCGGGCGGGCCCCGGAGCGATCGCCTCCCTCGCCGCCGAGGCCGAGGTCGAGGTCGTCCTCAACGCCGTCGTCGGCTTCGCCGGTCTCGACGTCACCGTGGAGACGCTCCAGCGCGGCAAGCGCCTCGCCCTGGCCAACAAGGAGTCCCTCATCGCCGGCGCGCCGGTGGTGCAGCGAGCCCGGCGCACACCGGGCGCCGAGATCCTCCCGGTCGACTCCGAGCACTGCGCCATCCACCAGTGCCTCTCCGCCGGGGGGCGCTCGGAGGTCGCCCGCATCGTCCTCACCGCCAGCGGCGGTCCCTTCCGGGGCCAGAAGGGCGAGGACCTGAGCCGGGTGACCGTGGCCGACGCCCTCGCCCATCCCACCTGGTCGATGGGCCCGAAGATCACTGTCGACTCCTCCACGCTCATGAACAAGGGACTCGAGGTGCTCGAGGCGAAGGAGCTCTTCGGGGTCCCGATCGACCAGATCGAGGTGGTTGTCCATCCCCAGTCCATCGTCCACTCGATGGTCGAGTTCTGCGACGGTGCCACCATCGCCCAGCTCTCCAACCCCGACATGCGGCTCCCGATCGGCTACTGCCTCGGCTACCCGGATCGCCTGGCCCAGCCCTACGGCTCGATCGACTGGGGGCGCCTCTCCCTTCTCGCCTTCGAGGAGCCTGACTACGAGACCTTCTCCTGCCTCACGCTCGCCTTCGAAGCGGGGCGCCTCGGCGGGGCCGCCCCGGCCTGGCTCAGTGCCGCCAACGAGATCGCCGTCGCCGGTTTCCTCGACGGCCGGCTCGGCTGGAGCCAGATCGCCGAGGTGGTGGGGGAGACGATGGGGCGCTTCGAGCAGTCCGAGCTCGTGAAGATCGAAGACGTCCTGGCAGCGGACGCCCTCGCCCGCCAGCGGGCGACCGAGGTGCTCGCCGAGCTCGGCAAGGCGGCGTGAGCAGCCCGGCCTCCACCCTCGAGCCGCAGGGCAGCCGGGCGACGGCTCTCGCCTTCTTGCGCCTCGCTGTCGTGCTGGGCGGAGGCATCGCCCTTGCTGTCCTGTTCAACGCCGTCAACGTCCTCGTCGTCGTTCTCGCCATCGTCGCCATGGTGATGCTGCACGAGCTCGGCCACTTCGTGGCCGCCAAGGCGAGCGGCATGAAGGTGACCGAGTACTTCTTCGGCTTCGGCCCCCGGCTCTGGTCGGTGCGGCGGGGCGAGACCGAGTACGGCGTGAAGGCCCTCCCGGCCGGGGGCTACGTGAAGATCGTCGGCATGACGATGCTCGAGGAGGTGGCCGCCGGCGACGAGGCTCGCAGCTACCGGCAGGCCAGCTTCCCGCGGCGGGTGGCCGTCGCCGTGGCGGGCTCGTTCATGCACATGGTGATCGCCCTCGTGCTCTGCTGGAGCTTCTTCGTCTTCGTCGGGGCCCCGGCGGCTACGAGCCCCTATATCGTCGGCCTGCTGCACTTCAAGGGGGCGAAGACGCCCGCCCAGATCGCCGGGCTCGAGAACGGCGACCGCTTCGTCTCCCTCGACGGCAAGAAGGTGGGCAGCTTCGCCGCCGTCGAGGCTGTCATCGGCTCGCACGCCGGCAAGGTGGTGCACGCCGTGGTCGACCGGCACGGGCGCCTCGTCTCTCTCGACCTGCGGCCGGTCGCGAGCGACCGTGTGACCGAGTACGTCGGGGGCGTGCCGACCCACTCCTCCTCGAGCCGGGGCATCATCGGGGTCGAGCTCGGGTCGGGTGCGAACAAGCCGGTCAACCCGCTCGTCGCCATACCGCATGCCTTCTCGGAGTTCGGCTCGCTCATCGCCGGCACCGTGAGCGGCCTCGCCCAGGTCTTCTCCTTCCACGGCCTCAGCCAGTTCGCCCACTCCGTGGCGGCGGCGGGACAGCACCACCCCTCGCGCTCTGCTCGGTCCGCCCCTGGGGGGCAGACAGCCGGGTCCTCCTCGAGCGGTCAGATCATGTCGATCCTCGGAGTCGTGCAGGTGGGCTCGCAGGCGGCCAAGACCAATCCGGGCCTGCTCTTGTTGCTGCTCGCCGACATCAACCTGTTTGTCGGGCTCGTCAACCTCTTCCCGATGCTGCCCCTCGACGGCGGCCATGTCGTGATCGCCGTCTACGAGCGCCTCCGCTCGCGCCGCGGGCGGCGCTACCACGCCGACATCTTGAAGCTGCTGCCCGTCGCTTACATCTTCCTCACCTTCGTGATCCTCCTCGGCCTCGGGGCGCTTTATGCGAACATCGTGCAGCCGGTCCACCTCCCCGGCGGCTGATCCTGGTCAAGGGACCGCCGCCGGTAGTCTCTAAGCCATGGCCCGTCCCGCTGTCATCACTGCCGAAAGGCGAAAGACCAGGCAGATAAAGGTCGGCGACGTCGCCATCGGTGGCGGCGCCCCGGTCAGCGTGCAGTCGATGACGACGACCAAGACCGCCGACGTCGACGGCACCCTCAGCCAGATCTACGCCCTGGCGGGCGCCGGGGCAGACATCGTCCGCTGCACCTGCAACGAGCAGGCGGCCGCCGAGGGGCTGGCCCGCATCATCCCCCGCTCCCCGGTGCCGATCGTGGCCGACATCCACTTCCACCACGAGATGGCCCTCGCCGCCCTCGAGGCGGGCGTGCACGGCCTCCGCCTCAACCCGGGCAACCTGCGCAAGCCAGAGGAGATCAGGCTGGTCGCCTCCGAAGCGCGGGACAGGGGGGTGCCCATCCGCATCGGGGTCAATGCCGGCTCCCTCCACCCAGACCTCTACAAGCGCTTCGGCGGAGCCACGCCCGAGGCGCTAGTCGAGTCGGCCCGCATGGAGCTCGCCTACTTCGAGGAGGTCGACTTCCACGACGTGAAGATCTCGGTGAAGGCCTCGAACGTCCCCCTCATGATCGAGTCCTACCGGCTCGCCTCCGAGACCTTCGACCATCCCCTCCACCTCGGGGTGACCGAGGCGGGGCCGCCGCCGGCCGGTCTCTTGAAGGCGACCGCCGGCATCGCCACCCTCTTGGCAGAGGGCATCGGGGACACGATCCGCTACTCGCTGACGGCCGACCCCGTCGAGGAGGCCCGGGCCGGCCGGCAGCTGCTCGAGGCGCTCGGGCTGAGAGAGCGCAAGGGGCTGGACCTCATCGCCTGCCCGTCCTGCGGACGGGCCGAGATCGACGTCATCGGCGTCGCCAAGGAGGTGCAGGCCGCCCTCGAGGAGAAGAACCTGCCGATCCAGGTGGCCGTGATGGGCTGTGTCGTGAACGGGCCGGGCGAGGCCCGCGAGGCGGACCTCGGCATAGCGGCGGGCCGGAAGAAGGGCCACCTTTTCATCAAGGGAAAGATCGTCCGTGTCGTCCCCGAGGACGAGATGGTCGAGGCTCTCGTGGCCGAGGCCGACCGCATCGTCGCAGAGGGGATCGAGGCTCGCCTGGCCGCGGCCGACTCGACTGCCGAGGCCGAGGCCGAGGCCGACCGCCGGGCCCTTCTCGAGAAGAAGGGCGAGGACGCCAACAACTCAGAGGTCCGGGTGAACCTGATCCGCAAGACCATCGGCGGCGAGAAGGACTGAGCCATCTCCACCGGTGAGGTGTCGGCGGCCGACGCCGACTCGAAAGACGCCGTCCTCGACGTCCAAGAGCACGCCTTTGGCTACCGCAGCTCCGAGGAGCGGCGGCGGTTCGACAAAGAGGCGATGGACCCGAGCCGGGTCGTCGTCAGCCGGGACGGGGCCGATGTCGTCGGCGCAGCCGAGTGGCTGCCGAGCACCATGTCCCTCCCCGGCGGGGTCGTGGAGCCGGTGGCGGCCGTCACGGGCGTGGCGGTCCGGCCGACCCACCGCCGGCAGGGGCGGCTGCGGGCCATGATGCGCCACCAGCTCGACGACCTGCGCTCGCGCGGGCTGCACTCGGCCGTCCTCATCGCCACCGAGTCCCGCATCTACCAGAGGTTCGGCTACGGGCCGGCGACGCTCGCCTCGCGCTACAGCGTCGACAAGCGGGGCCTGTCGGTCGAGAGGGGCGACTGGCCCGGGCGGGTGAGCCTCGTCTCGGCCGAGGAGGCTCGCCGCACCTTTCCCGCCGTGCTCGAGGCAGCTCAACCAGCCCGCGCAGGTGAGGTGGGGCGTCTCCCCTTCGAGTGGGAGCACGCCCTCGGCCGCTCGGACAAGAAAGAGAACAGCCGCTATTTCGTCAGCTGCGACATGGACGGAGCCGTGACGGGCTATGCGATCTACCAGATAGCCGAGGGCCCGACCGGGCGCTGGCAGGAGCGCAGCATCCGCCTCGACGAGCTCTGCACCCTCACGGGCGAGGCTTACCGGGCGCTCTGGTCCTACCTGATCTCGATCGACCTCATCGGTCAGCTCACGACGGGCCACCGGCCAGTCGACGAGCCCATCCGCTGGGCGCTCTCTGACTACCGGGCCATGACGACGACGAGGTCGGCCGAGTTCACCTACGTCCGGCTCCTCGAGGCCGAGGCGGCTCTCGCCAGGCGGCGCTACGAGCGCGCCGGCGCCGTCCGTCTCGAGGTGCGGGACAGCTTCTGCCCCTGGAACGAGGGCACCTACGAGATCGAGGCCGACGGCACGGGAGGGGCCAGCGTCTCCCGGGTGAGAGCGGAGGGCCAGCTCGCCCTCGACACCTCGGTCCTCGCCTCGCTCTACCTCGGCGCTCTGCGCGCCTCCTCGCTGGCGGCCGCAGGGATCCTGCAGGAGCGCTCGCCCGGTGCTCTCGAGGCGGCCGACACCCTTTTCGCCGTCGGCCGGCCGCCCTACTGCACCACCAGCTTCTAGGAGAAAGGGCCCCTCAGAGGCGGGGGAGGGAGACGACCCTGCTTCGAGGCGAGGTGCGCTCGAGGAGGTCGGCGACATCGGGGTGGCAGGTGAGGAAGAGGACCTGGTGGTGCTCGGCCACGCGGGCGAGCTCCCGAGCGAGCAGCTGCCGGCGCTCCGGGTCGCAGTTGACGAGGACGTCGTCGAGGACGAGGGGGAGAGGCAGGTAGCGCTCGGCGAACGACTCGGCCAGCCCGAGGCGGAGGGCGAGGTAGAGCTGCTCTGTCGTGCCCCGGCTGAGCGAGGCGGCGTCGAGGGCGGCTCCCTCGGCGGTGAAGACCTCCACTGCCGGCTTGGTCCCATCGGGGGCCGTGCGCACGCCGAGGCGGACGTAGCGGTCCTCGGTCACGCGGGCGAAGTGCTCGGAGGCGAGGGCGAGCACCGCCGGCTGACGCTCTTTCTCATAGCGCCGGAGCGTCTCTTGCAAGAGGAGGCGGGCGCCACTCGTGACGAGGTACTGCTCGAGCGCCTCTGACAGCTCCTGCTCGATCTCGAGGCAGCGCTGCTCCAATCGTGCGACGTCGCTCGATGCCAGTATCTCCTGCAGCTGGCGGGAGAGCCCCTCCTCCTCTCGCAACAGGTCGTCGCGGTCCTTGCGCAGCCCGGCGAGGGAGGACTCCACCTCGGTGGCCTCGGCCGCCCAGTCGAGCACCCGGCCGCTCGCCAGCTCTGCTCGCAGCTCCTCGGCCCGCTCGCCGTGCCCGAGGAGGCGCTCGAGCTGCCCCTCGCCCTCCCGCAAGGTGGCCTCCAAGCGCCGCCGTTCCTCGCCTCGCTGACTCGACCTGGCGGCTTGCTCGACGAGAGAGAGGACCAAGGCGGTGGCGTCCTCTGGGTGCAGGTGGCCGCCGGGTCCTCCGGCCGGTGGCTCTTGGCCGAGCTCGGCCGCCAGGGCGAGGAGCTGCTGCTCGAACTGGGAGATCGCTCGCCCGGTCCGCTCGAGCTCGGCCTCGACCCGCTGCAGGGCGAGGTGGCGGTCCTGCAAGGTGGCGAGGCGGTCGAGGCGCCAGGAGAGCTCGTCGGGCTCGGCCCCCGGCGAGGCGACGCGATCAGCCAGCGCCTCGAGGCCGGCTGACTCGAGAACGAGTTCCCGGCCGGCGGCGGCGAGGTCGGACTCGGCCCCCTCGAGGCGCCGGGCGGCAGCTGCCGCTCTCGCCTCTCGGTCCTCGACGGCGCGCCGCTGCTCGCGCCGACGCTCTGTCTCGGAGATGGCCTCCTGCAGTGAGAGAGGCGAGAGAGGTAGCGAGAAGCCACCTTCCTCGGCCAGCCGGGCCACCTCGACGCTTGCTTCCTCGTAGCGGGCCTGCAGCTCCTCTGCCTCTGCCAGCAGCGTCCTTCCCGGGGCGGCGGTGGGGCGCCTGCGCCCGAGCAGCACCGCCGTGAGGAGGGCGAGCGCCACCACGAGGATGACAAGGCCGTAGCCAAGCTGGTGGTGGGCGAAGAGCGCTCCGCCGACTGCTAGGAGGACGGCGGCGAGCAGAGCCAGGACCCCGGCGGCCGGCCTGGGCAGCCCGCCTCCGGCAAGACCGGCCGAGCGGGCCCGTAGCTCCTTTTGCTCTAGCTGGCCGGCGACGTTCTCCTTCTCGACCTGCCAGCCCTGCAGCCGGCGCAGCAGCTCGAGCCGTCCGTTCAGCTGCGAGAGATCGACTGGGGGGGTCTCCTCCTCTGCCGGGGAGACAGAGGAGAGAGCCTCCCGCTCGGCTGCCACCGCCTGCTCGAGGGTGGCAAGGCGCCCCTCGATGTGGCCGAGGCGGCTCCGTCTCCGGTCGAGCTCTTCTCGCAGCTCGCCGACCTCGAAGCCGTCGGAGCCGACGAGCGCGAGGGCCCGGTCACCGCCCAGCTCTGCGGCCTTCTCGGCCACGCTCCTTGCCAGGCCGTCGCGCTTCTCCCGGTCCTTCTCGTAGCTCTCGAAGCGCTCGAGATGGCCCGAGAGCTGGCCATGGAGTGCTTCGAGGCGCTCGGCCCTCTCGAGCAGGAGATGGTCGAGCGGACTGAGAGGAGGAAGAAGGGCGAGCTCTTCTGCTATCCGCCGCTGCTGGCTCGTCACCTCCCAGGACGCCTTCAAGAGCTCGAGTTCCCCGAGCCGGCGGCGCTGGCGCTCGTAGGCCTCGCCCAGGTCGGCGGCCTGGCTGGCCAGCTCGGCGCGGGCGGCCTCGAGCGTCGCGAAGGAGCCGGCCCTGGAGCGGGCGGCCTCCAGTCCTGCCCTCTCCTGGCGCAGGAGATCGGCCAGGGCATTGGCGCTGCCCCCCTGGCGGGGACGGACCAGGCTCTCGCAGGCCTTGTCCAGCTCGTCGAGGGCCCGGGCGGTGGAACGCCGCCGCCCGAGAACGCTCGAGGAGAAGAGGACCTCGCGCACCTCGGCGCTCGACATGCCGTCGAGCTGGCGCAGGTCGTCGAGGTTGATGGCGAAGACCGCACCGAAGAGCTCCTCGGTCGCCCCGCCGAGGAGCTGGCGCACCTCGGCCTCGTCCCCGGCCGAGCCGTCCGGGCGGCGGATCGAGAAGCTCTTTTTCGGCTGGAGGTAGCGCTCGAGGAGCCAGCTACCGCCCGCCCGGTCGACGAGCCCGAGCCGGCCGCCATGGCGGCCGCCCCGGACCGGGGCGTGGTAGCGGCTGTCGGCCCGGCGGCTCGGGAAACCGAACAGCACGCCGGAGATGAAGTCGAAGAGCGTGGACTTGCCAGCCTCGTTTGGCCCGAGCAGGATCGTCAGGCCGTCTTGCAGGTCGCCTATCTCGAGGCCGGCGAGGGCGCCGAAGCCGTCCACGCCGATGCTCTCGAGGCGGGGGCCGCTTGCCTGCAAGGAAGAGCCCGGGAAGAGCTGGCGGACGACGGCCTGCTCGAACTCGGGGGCGGCCAGCTCGCTCACGGGCTCACCTCCAAGCGGTCGAGGGCGAGGAGGGAGGACCGCCCGAGTATCTCGGGCAGGCCCCGCTCCTCCAAGAGCGAGAGGGCGGCGCGCCTCAGCTCGGCCGGCATC
>JAJYQK010000118.1 GCA_021794645.1 Actinomycetes bacterium | reverse complement strand
CAGTTCACCTCCGAGCACATCGACCCGGAGCGCCCGAGCAACCTCCGCTCGCCGGTGGACGCCTCGACCGACCACGGGGCCCACGGCGCCTTCGACGACAAGGCGGGTGGCTTCGCCAGCCCTTCGTTCCTGAAGAGCCTCCCGAAGACCGGCGTCACCTTCGCCAAGGCCGTGAAGGCGACCGCCAAGGAGAAGGTCGAGCTCTACAAGGCGCGGGCCGACCAGGCCGCCTGATCAGACCAGACGAAGGCACATCATCTCCTCGCTCACCGAGGGCGAGTGGGGGAGGCAGGCCCGCCGGCCGCTGTGGGCGAAGCCGGCCTTCTCGTAGGCGCGCACCGCCGGCTCGTTCTCCTCCACCACGCAGAGCTGCAAGCTGGTCGCTCCCGCCTGGCGGGCGGCTCCAGCCGCCTTCTCGATGAGGCTGCCGGCGACACCCTGCCCGCGGTGGCGGGGATCGACCCACATGGAGACGAGGTGGAACTCGGCTCCCGGCGGGGGCGCCTCGCCGAAGGTGACGACGCCCGGCGGCTCACCGGCGAGGACGGTGACAGCTGCCATGCCAGCCGGCTCGCCGCGGACCTCGGCGAGCAGGTAGCAGCTGGAGGTGCAGCGGGACCGCCAGGTCGCTTCGTCGAAGGCGAGCTCACGCTCGAGCGTCGAGCCGAAGGCGCTTGGGGCCTCCCGCAAGGCTGCGAGCCGCAGCGCGGCTAGCACCGACCACTCGTCCTCAAAGAGGCGTCGGACCGTGACAGCGGCCATCCCAGATGTGTAGCACCTGTCCCGGGCTTCGCCGGATCGGTACGGTTGCGCCATGGACATAGCAAAGCTGCTCGAGAGCCGCTCCGCCCGCGCTCTCGACGAGGACGGATCGGGCCGGATCCTCGTCGCCTCCGACCTCACCGGCACGTTCCAGCTCTACGAGCTCGACGGCGAGCTCCGGCAGCTGACCGACTTCGCCGAGCCGGTCTCGGGCCGGTATGTCCCGGGCGGTCGCCAGGTCGTCGTCCAGATGGACTCGGGTGGGAACGAGCGCCACCAGCTCTACCTGATGGACGCCGAGAAACCCGCCCTGAACGACGCCTCGCGGCTCCGGCCTCTCGCGCTCTCGGCCGCCCACGTCCACTCCGTCATCGGCATCCGCCCGGACGGGCGCCAGCTCGCCTATGCCTGCAACAAGCGGAACGACGTCGACTTCGACGCCTACCTGCTCGATCTCGAGACGCTCGAGGAGGAGCTCGTCTACAGCGAGGGCGGCTGGGTGCACGAAGCGGGCGGCTACTCACCGGACGGGCGCCAACTCTCGTTCCTCCTCCCCGGTCCGCGGCCGCTCGACTCGGAGCTCGTCGTCTACGACACCGAGGCCCGCCAGCTGCTGCGCCCGCTCCCGCACCCCGGCGAGGCCGCCCAGCTGCAGGGTCCGGCCTGGGTGGGTCCGGCGAGCTTCTTCATGAGCTCGAACGCCGGGCGGGACACCCAGGCCATCTTCGCCGTCGACCTGCGCTCGGGGCGAAGCGAGCTCGTGCTCGAGGCCGACTACGACCTCGAGTGCTACTCGAGCCGGGACGGGAGCCGGCTGCTCGTCGTGGCCAACGCCGGGGGCGTCTCGGAGGCCTCCCTCTGGGAGGTAAAAAGGGACGGACCGCTGCCGGGGATCGCCTCCCGAGTCGAGCTCGAGCTGCCCGGAGCCGGCGTCATGGCGGGCTCCCTCCTCACCCCGCCACCTCTTCTCGGCTCCGACGGCTGCCGCCTCGCCTACACCTTCACCTCGCCCCTCCTGCCCGGAGACGTCTTCTCCCAGCGAGGCGGCGAGCCACCCGTGCGGCTCACCCACAGTCCCGGGCCGGATCCGGTGGCCGACGGTCTCGTCGAGCCGACCTCGGACCAGGTGGTCTCCTTCGACGGTGAGGTGGTGCCGGTCTTCTGCTACCGGCCGCGCCCTTCGCGAGGCGAGCGGCTCCCAGTCGTGCTCGTCATCCACGGCGGCCCGGAGAGCCAGTCCGTCCTCGCCTTCAACCCGGTGATACAGGGACTGGTCGACCGGGGCTTCGGGGTCGTCGTCCCGAACGTGCGGGGGTCGACCGGTTACGGCAAGCGGTACGCCTCGCTCGACGACACGACCAAGCGTCTCGACTCGGTTCGCGACCTCGCTGCCATCCACGCTTGGCTGGCGGGCGCCGGCTTCGACCCCGGGCGGGCAGCCCTCTACGGTGGCTCGTACGGCGGCTACATGGTGCTGGCCGGGGTCTCGTTCCAACCCGAGCTCTGGGCGGCGGGGGTCGACATCGTCGGAATCTCCGACCTCGTCACCTTCCTCGAGAACACCTCGCCCTACCGCCGCTCCCACCGCGAGCGGGAGTACGGCTCGCTGGCCGAGGACCGGGCCTTCCTCGAGTCGGCCTCACCGCTGCGCAGAGCCGACGAGATCAGGGCTCCGCTGTTCGTGATCCACGGCCGCAACGACCCGCGGGTCCCGGTTGGGGAGGCCCGCCAGCTCGTCTCATCGCTCGAGCGGCGCGGGATCGCGCATGAGCTGCTGATCTTCGAGGACGAGGGCCACGGGCTCGGGAAGCTGGCCAACAAGCTGGAGGCCTACCCGAGGGCGATCGACTTCCTCGCCACCCACCTCGGGCTGCAATAACCCGCCGACGGCCAGCTGTCAAGAGTTCTCAAAAAGAGGCCGCCAACCCTTCCCAAGAACCCGTCGGCCGAATAGGTTCAAGCCTGCTTCAACACACGAGCAGGAGGGGCCAATGAAGGCACCATCAAAGTGGAAGTATCTATCGGGCGCCGTGGCGCTCGGCGGGAGCCTCGCTCTGGCGACGGCTCTCGGCGTGCCGGCCTCGAGCGCCGCCCAGAGCACTTCCACCGTCACCTACAACGTCTCACCGATCGCCAAGCTGGCAGTGAGCTCGCAGGGCACTACCGGCAGCTCGTGGCCCTACACGCCGAGCCAGTGCGTGGCGGACTTCGGTCTTTCGTGCTACACGCCCTCCGAGCTGAGGACCGGTTACAACATCCCCGCCAGCGCCAACGGCGCCGGTCAGACGATCGTGATCGTCGATGCCTACGGCAGCCCGACCATCCGCCAGGACCTCGCGGTCTACGACAGCGAGTTCGGCGTGCCGGCGCCGCCGGCCTTCAACATCTACTACCCGTCGGGCTCACCGGTGTACAACCCGCTGCAGAACCACAACGAGACCTCCTGGGCCGAGGAGACGAGCCTCGACGTGGAGCAGGCGCACGGGCTGGCGCCTGACGCCACCATCGACCTGGTAGTGGCACCCAACAACTATGGGAGCACCCTCAACAACGCCGTGCAGTTCGCCGTCTCCAACCACCTCGGCAACACGCTGAGCATGAGCTACGGCGCCCCTGAGGGTGCCTTCAGCGGCAACAACGACCAGCTGAGCCAGGCTGAGGCGACGTTCCAGCAGGGCACCGGTGAGCACATGAGCTTCTTCGCCTCCTCTGGCGACTCCGGCGCCACCGAGGGTGAGAGCACCCCGTCGTCTCTCTTCCCGGCCTCCTCGCCCTATGTCACCTCCGTGGGCGGCACCAACCTCTTCCTCTCCAACAAGGGCGCCTACAAGAGCGAGACGACTTGGAACGACGCGGAGGCGGGCGAGTGTCCGTTCGGCTGTGCCTACGGACCCTTTGGAGCCACAGGAGGGGCACCGAGCGTCCTCTTCTCCGCCCCGAGCTACCAGCAGGGCGTGACGGGGTACTCGGCCCGCACGACCTCCGACGTCTCGTTCAACGCCTCGGTCTACACCGCGACGATGATCTACCTCGGCTTCCTCGGTTCGAACAACGGCTTCTACTTCTTCGGAGGAACCTCGGAGGGGGCACCTTCCTGGTCGGCGATCACGGCCCTCATCAACCAGGCGGCAGGACATCCGCTCGGCGCCATGAACGAGCGGCTGTACGCCCTCTACGGGACGCGCGCCTACTCGAACGACTTCCACGACATCACCCAGGGGAACAATGCGTTCTTCGGCCCCGGATTCAACGCCGGTCCCGGCTATGACATCCCGACCGGCCTCGGTTCCCCGGACGTGGCCAACCTGATAAAGACGCTGGCTGGCTAGCAGCCCTCAACGGCTCTCGAGGAGCCGAGAAGGCGCCACTCGGCCCCGGCGAGTCCCGACACGGTTCGGGCTCGCCGGGGCCGAGTGCTGTCGGTGAGCTTGGCCACCCTTTTGGGCTTCTCGGCCGTCGCCGCTCGCCATAGCAGCCTTCTGGCGAGCGGTGGCGGCCGCGTCCTTGCCTTCGGGCACGAAGCGGAAGGTCTTTCGCTCACCGTCATCTGTTTGTAACATCGAGGGGAGTCAAAGGGGACGGTGGCGGATCGGTCGACCGAGGGCGCCCGGACCGGGCGCCCGGCGGGGGCGGGGCGGATCACCTGAGCCGGGCCAGGCGAACGGGCACGCAATTGGCGGCCGCCGCATGGTCTCCGGCGGCGGAGGCTTGCTGCTGGTCGACCGAGGGAGCCACGGGTGAGACAATCGCTCGGACGACGCCTGGGGGAGCATGCCGACGCTCGGGAACCCGCGGGCCGCAGGTGGGGGAGAAGATGCTGCCGGCCCCGTACCGACCGGGCCGCCTCTACTGCGGCTCGAGTAGCCCGCTCAACGAGCCGAGAGAGGGCACGACGTAGTAGGCGCCCGATAGGGCGACGGTGTGGCGGGTGAGAGCGTCACGGATGCCGTCAGGCAGGCCCACCATCCGCTCGAGCATCACCTGCAGACGGTGGAGGTCGGCGGAGAACCCGACAAAGACAGTCCCATGCTCGGTCGGCCCCCCCCAGGCGGTGTTGCGCCGGTAGATCTTCAGCTCCTCGCCTTCCTCCTCCACCACGTTGCGCGACACGTGGGAGTCCGCTGGCATCTCGGGCTCGGACAGCTCCTCGCTGTCGCTCTTGCGCCGCCCGATGGCCAGCTCTTGCTCATGGACAGAGAGGGTCCGCCAGCTAGCCGAGTGGACCCACTTTTGGAACAAGAGGACGCTCGAGCCGGCGGCCGGCCCCTCGGGCAGGCCGGCGACACGGGGAGCAGACGCGACGTCGGGATTCTCGGTGCCGTCGATGAAGCCCGTCAGGTCCCGGTTGAGCAGGTGCGACCAGGCGGTCAGCTCGGTCGCCGGCGAGGCGACCGGAGCCAAGGCGTCCATCACCCGGAGGGCGCTCTCGAAGACGGCATCCCGCCGTGAGCCCGCCACCCAGACCCAGGCGTCGTGCTGAGTGGCCGGCATCGTGAAGTCCGCGCTGGTCACCTCGCTGAAAGAGCGAGCGCCGGGGTGGGCAGCAGCGGGGACCGCCTCGGCCCACAGCTCCGGTCGGAGGCCGACGACGCAGCTCGTGGCGGTGAGGGGTGAGTCCTTGCTCAAGAGGCGGGCGAGGGCCTTCGCCAGCGCGAGCGGGTCGATGCCAGGTTGGCGGTCGAGCTCGATGTAGCAGTGCTCGGCATTGCCGATGGCGAAGATTCCTGGCTGAGGGTCCATGGCCACACATCCTGCCGCCCGCCGGCGGGGGCGGGGTCGCACGGCCACCTGGCTGGAGCAGGCGGCGGACCCAGCTCTGTTCTGTGAGCCAAGTGCCCGGGAGGGCGCTGGGCGGAGTGCTGAAGGCACTCGCTTGGCTGTGCCGCCAC
>JAJYQK010000111.1 GCA_021794645.1 Actinomycetes bacterium | reverse complement strand
GCAGCGTCTTGCCGGCGGCGTCCACCTCCACAGAGACCACCCGGCTCACCTTGAGCGGAGGAGTCGGCTCGAGGAAGGTCCCGACGAGGACGCTTAGGGCGAAAAGGACCACAAGGAGGGGGAATGCCACTCCGGCGAGGCGGCTGATGCGGCGCTGGCCCGACCTCCTCCCGAGGCTCTGGACCGGCCGGGGGGCGAAAGAGGGCGCGCGGCGGCGCCGGTGGCGTCTAGCTGGCACCCGCCCAGTATCGGCTCTGGAGCGAGTTCGTGCACGCCAGCTGGCAGAGAGGCTGCCGGGGCGTCCGCCCCCGGCCGAGAGAGAAGACGGGAGCTAGCCTGGCCGGGTGATCGAGGAGAGGGGGGAGGGGCTCGACCCCGTCCGGGCCTCGGACCAGGAGCGCGAAGAGGTGGTGGAGCGTCTCAATGCCGCCTGCGCCGAGGGGAGGCTCACCCTCGAGGAGCTGGGCGCCCGCATCGAGGCCGCCTACGGCGCCAAGGCGCGAGGCGAGCTCGTGCCGCTGCTCTCCGACCTGCCGGCCCCGGCCGCCGCCAGGACGCCGGCGGCGACGCAGACAAAGGCCCCCGGTCACTGGATCGTCTCGGTCATGGGCGAGACCAAGAGAAAAGGCCACTGGCGCCTCCCGCCCCGCTCGAACGTCGTGACGGTGATGGGCGAGACCGTCCTCGACCTGCGCCAGGCCGTCATCGAGGCCGGCGAGATCGAGATGACGATGTTCCTCCTCATGGGCGAGCAGAAGGTGATCGTCCCAGAGGGGGTCGAGGTCGAGGTGAGCGGGGCCGTGGTCATGGGCTCCCGCCGGGTCGAGGTGAAGCCTGTGCAGCCCCGCCCGGGCGTGCCTCGACTGCGCATCAAGGTTCGCGGCATGATGGGGGAGTTGAAGGTCCGCACCGGCTGACCGGCTGGTGGCGGCTGCTGTTTTCCCTGGTATAGTCCTCGGGCTGCATTTTGCGCGGTTTCGCGCGCTTTGTGGCCCTAAGTGAAGTACGTCTCGAGAGGTTGCGCGTGCCCACGATCGCCCAGCTCGTCCGGAACGGACGAGAGACCAAGCGGACAAAGACCAAGACGCCGGCGCTGAAGGGCGCCCCGCAGCGTCGCGGCGTCTGCACGAGGGTCTACACCACGACCCCGAAGAAGCCGAACTCCGCCCTCCGCAAGGTGGCCCGCGTCCGGCTGACGAGCGGCCACGAGGTGACCGCCTACATCCCGGGCGTCGGCCACAACCTGCAGGAGCACTCGATCGTCCTCGTGAGGGGCGGTCGTGTGAAGGACCTGCCGGGCGTGCGCTACAAGATCGTCCGCGGCACGCTCGACACCTCCGGTGTCCGGGACCGTGCCCAGGCTCGCAGCCGCTACGGCGCGAAGAAGGAAGGCTGAGGTGCCCCGCAACGGCCCTCCCTCTCGGAGGGAGCTCGTCCCCGACCCGGTCTACCGCTCGGTCATCGTCACCCAGCTCGTGAACAAGATCCTCTCGCGGGGCAAGCGCTCGCTCGCCGAGCGGATCGTCTACGAGGCCCTCGCCGTCGTGGCCGAGAAGACCGGCTCCGAGCCGATCGCCACCTTGAAGCGGGCCCTCGACAACACCCGGCCCGAGCTCGAGGTGAAGAGCCGTAGAGTCGGTGGTGCCACTTACCAGGTGCCGGTGGACGTCCGGCCCCGCCGGGCGACGACGCTCTCGATCCGCTGGCTCGTCACCTACGCCCGCCAGCGCCGTGAGCGCACGATGGCCCAGCGGCTCGCCAACGAGATCCTCGACGCCTCGAACGGAATCGGGGCGGCCGTGAAGCGCCGCGAGGACATGCACAAGATGGCCGAGTCGAACAAGGCCTTCGCCCACTACCGCTGGTAAGCGCCGACCGGCCCGCTCGCCGGGCCGGCGGGCCGCCTGCCGGCGGCCACGAGACCGCCGCGGCTAAGGCCGCATCGTCCAACCGATTCCAAAGCCGTTCGACGGACAGAGAAAGAACCCAAGAAGAGTTTCCCCATGGCCCCGCCAATCCGTGAATTCCCGCTAGCCAGGACCCGCAACATCGGGATCATGGCCCACATCGACGCCGGCAAGACCACGACCACCGAGCGGATCTTGTACTACACGGGCCGCAACTACAAGATCGGCGAGGTCCACGAGGGCGCCGCCACGATGGACTGGATGGTGCAGGAGCAGGAGCGGGGGATCACGATCACCTCGGCCGCCACCACCTGCAACTGGCGGGACAACTGGATCAACATCATCGACACCCCCGGCCACGTCGACTTCACCGTCGAGGTCGAGCGCTCGCTGCGGGTCCTCGACGGCGCCGTGGCGGTCTTCGACGCCGTCGCCGGGGTCGAGCCCCAGACCGAGACGGTCTGGCGGCAGGCGAACAAGTACCACGTCCCCCGGATCTGCTTCATCAACAAGATGGACCGGGTCGGGGCCGACTTCGAGCGCACCGTCGAGATGATCAAGGACCGCCTCGAGGCCCTGCCGGCGGTCGTCCAGCTGCCCATCGGCGTAGAAGGCGGCTTCACGGGCGTGATCGACCTGACCTTCATGAAGGCCCTCATCTGGGAGGAGGGCATGGGCGAGAAGTGGTCCGAGGAGGAGATCCCGAGCCACCTGGTCGAGGCGGCCGAGGCGGCCCGGCACGAGCTCGTCGACGTCCTCTCCAACTTCGACGACACGGTCATGGAGAAGTACGTCGGCGAGGAGGAGATCACCGGCGACGACCTGCGCGCTGCGCTTCGCCGCGTGACCATCGCCAGCCAGGCTGTCCCCGTCCTCTGCGGCTCTGCCTTCAAGAACAAGGGCGTCCAGCCGATGCTCGACGCCGTCGTCGACTACCTGCCGAGCCCGCTCGACGTGCCGCCCACGACCGGCACCGATGTGAAAAAGGGCGAGCCCCTCACGCGGAAGGCCGACGACGCCGAGCCCTTCTCCGCCCTCGCCTTCAAGATCATGTCCGACCCCTTCGTCGGCAAGCTCACCTACCTGCGGGTCTACTCGGGCACGCTCGAGAAGGGCACCACGCTGCTCAACTCGACCAAGGACCGCAAGGAGAGGATCGGCCGCATCCTCCAGATGCACGCCAACCACCGGGAGGACAAAGAGCACATCCACACCGGCGACATCGTCGCCGTGGTCGGGCTCAAGTCGACGACGACCGGCGACACCCTCTGTGACCCGAGCCACCCGATCCTGCTCGAGACGCTCGAGTTCCCCGAGCCGGTGATCCACGTCGCCGTCGAGCCGAAGACCAAGGCGGACCAGGACAAGCTCGGCAAGGCCCTCTATGCCCTCAGCGAGGAGGACCCCACCTTCCGGGTCCACACCGATGAGGAGACCGGCCAGACCGTCATCTCCGGCATGGGCGAGCTGCACCTCGAGGTGCTGGTCGACCGGATGCTGCGCGAGTTCAAGGTCGACGCCCACGTCGGCAAGCCGCAGGTGGCCTACCGGGAGACGATCCGCGACGCCGTCAACAAGATCGAGGAGCGCTACGTCCGCCAGACCGGCGGCCGCGGCCAGTACGGTCACGTCGTCATCGACCTCGAGCCGACCGGGCCGGGGGGTGGCTATGAGTTCGTCGACAAGATCACCGGCGGGGTCATCCCGAAGGAGTACATCCCCTCTGTCGACGCCGGCATCCAGGAGGCGATGAACTCGGGCGTGCTCGCCGGCTTCCCCGTGGTGGACCTGCGGGTCACCTTGACCTACGGCTCCTACCACGACGTGGACTCCTCCGAGATGGCGTTCAAGATCGCCGGCTCGCTCGCTTTCAAGAAGGCCTGCCGAGCCGCCCGCCCTGTCCTGCTCGAGCCGATCATGGCCGTCGAGGTGGTGACACCCGAGGACTACCTGGGCGACGTCATCGGAGACCTCTCCTCCCGCCGGGGCCGGGTGGAGGGGATGGAGCAGCGGGGCTCCAACCACGTCGTGGCGGCGCAGGTCCCACTGTCGGATATGTTCGGCTACGCTACTGACCTGCGTTCGCGCACCCAGGGTCGCGCCACGTACACGATGCAGTTCGACTCGTACCAGGAAGTCCCCGAATCGGTGTCGAGGGAGATAATCGCCCGAGTCACCGGCGAGTGAACCGGCCGGCGAGACGGCCGGCCAATCGAGCAGACAAGCAGCAGACAACTACGACGCGACGCCAAGGGGGCGTCGCCCGGAAACCAAACGGAGCGGTCGGCACCAATGGCCAAGCAGAAGTTCGAGCGGACCAAGCCGCACATCAACATCGGCACGATGGGTCACATCGACCACGGGAAGACGACGCTGACTGCGGCCATCACCAAGGTCCTCCACGACCACAACCCGAGCGTCGCCTTCACGGCCTTCGACGAGATCGACAAGGCCCCCGAAGAGAAGGCCCGTGGCATAACCATCTCGATCGCCCACGTCGAGTACGAGACCGACAAGCGCCACTACGCCCATGTCGACATGCCTGGTCACGCCGACTACATCAAGAACATGATCACCGGCGCCGCCCAGGTCGACGGGGCCATCCTCGTCGTCTCGGCCGCTGACGGCCCGATGCCCCAGACCCGTGAGCACGTGCTGCTCGCCCGTCAGGTGGGCGTCCCCTCGATCGTGGTCGCCCTCAACAAGGCCGACATGGTCGACGACGAGGAGCTGCTCGACCTGGTCGAGCTCGAGGTGCGCGAGCTCCTCAACGAGTACGAGTTCCCCGGCGACGACACCCCGGTCGTGCGCGTGAGCGCTCTCAAGGCGCTCGAGGGCGACGCCGAGGCCGCCGAGGGCATCTTGAAGCTGATGGAGGCCGTGGACGACTACATCCCCGAGCCTGTCCGCGAGATCGACAAGCCCTTCCTCATGTCGGTCGAGGACGTCATGACCATCACGGGCCGGGGCACCGTGGTCACCGGCCGGGTGGAGCAGGGCGTCTTGAAGGTGGGCGACGAGGTCGAGATCGTCGGCCTCCGCCCGACCCAGAAGACGGTCTGCACCGGCGTCGAGATGTTCCGCAAGCTGCTCGACCAGGCCCAGGCCGGTGACAACATCGGCGCTTTGCTGCGGGGCACGAAGAAGGAGGACGTCGAGCGGGGCCAGGTGCTCTGCAAGCCGGGCTCCATCACCCCGCACACCAACTTCGAGGCGAACGTCTACGTGCTCACCAAGGAGGAGGGTGGTCGCCACAAGCCGTTCTTCTCCAACTACCGGCCGCAGTTCTACTTCCGGACCACCGACGTGACCGGGACGATCGAGCTGGCCGAGGGCACCGAGATGGTCATGCCGGGCGACAACACCACCATGACGGTCGAGCTGCAGAAGCCGATCGCCATGGACGAGGGCCTCCGCTTCGCCATCCGGGAAGGCGGCCGCACCGTCGGCGCCGGCCGGGTCACGAAGATCCTCAAGTAGGAACGGCCAGGCGAGCGCGATGGCTGCCCAGCGGATCCGGATCAGGCTCAAGGCCTACGACCACGAGATCATCGACCAGTCGACGAAGAAGATCGTCGAGACGGTGCTGCGCACGCAGGCGAAGATCCGTGGCCCGGTGCCCCTGCCGACCGAGAAGCACCGCTACACGGTGATCCGGTCCCCGCACAAGTACAAGGACAGCCGCGAGCACTTCGAGATGCGGATCCACAAGCGCCTGCTCGACATCGTCGAGCACTCGCCGAAGACCGTCGACTCCTTGCAGCGCCTCGACCTGCCGGCCGGCGTGGACATCGAGATCAAGATAACTGCCTGATAACGCCCCTACCAGGGCAATCAGGCCGCAGTGCCACCG
>JAJYQK010000090.1 GCA_021794645.1 Actinomycetes bacterium | reverse complement strand
GTAGGAGAAAGAGACGTGCTCGAAGTCGACCGCCCCCTTGAGGCCGCCCGCCGGCAGGGGAGCCGAGACGGCCGGGTAGGGGACGCCCGGCTCCTCGTCCAAGACGCCGGCCAGCTTCTCGAAGCCGGCCGCGGCGGCCTGGAAGGAGTCGTAGAACTGGCTCACCTCGGCCAGCGGCTCGTAGAAGCGCTGCAGGTACAAGACGAAGGCTGCCAGCACGCCCACCTGCATCTGGCCGCCGATGACCCGCCAGCCGCCGTAGAGGAGGACGGCTGCTGTCGTGATGTTGCCGATGAGGATGATGCTCGGCCAGTAGATGCCGAGCAGGCGGAACGAGCGGGTCATGGCGGCCCGATAGGACTCGGAGACCTCGGCGAAGATCTCCTCGTTGCGCCGCTCCCGCCGGAAGGCGTGCACCGCCCGGATGCCGCGCAACGACTCGGTGAAGTGGACGATGACAAGCGCCATGGCGTTGCGGGTCACCCGGTAGGCGGCCGTCGAGGCCCGCTGGTACCAGCGGGACATGAAATAGAGGGGCACGAAGCCGACGAAGCAGACGAGCCCGAGGGGCAGGTCGAGCACGAGCAGGATGATGCCGATGCCGACGACCGACAACAGGGCGTTCACGAGCGTGTCGAGGCCGAGGTTGAACATCTCGCCGATCGACTCGAAGTCCGAGGTGAGCCGGGCGATCATCCGACCGGTCGTGTAGCGCTCGTGGAAGGCGAGGCTGAGCCGCTGGAAGTGGGCGAAGACCCGCTCGCGCAGCTCGAGCATCACCTCTTGTCCCACCCGGCCCGAGCCGGCGACGAAGACCCGGTAGAGCATCGACTGCAAGAGGGCGCACAAGACGATGGCGGCCGTGATCGCCTCGATCGGAAGGTAGTCGTGGTGCCTGACGCCGGCCACGCCCTTGTCGATGCCGAGGCCGACCAGGTAGGGGATGGCGGTGGCGGCCAGGTTCGAGACGAGCACGGCCAGCCCGACCAAGAAGAGGGCGTGGCGATGGGGCCGGGCGAGCGAGCCGATGAGGTGGCGGGTCCGCTTGCGCAAGAGCCCCGTCCAGTCGGACGGGACCTCCTCCACCTCCTCGGCGGCGATGCCCCGCCAGGCCTCGACGGCGCTCACTGCATCGCCTCGTCGTAGTCGACCGAGAGGACCATGGCGTACTCGGGCAACTCCATCAGCTGGTGGTGCGTCCCGACGGCGACGAGCGTGCCGTCGCGCAGCAGCGCCACCCGGTCGGCGAGGGCGACAGTCGAGGGGCGGTGCACGACGACGAGGGCGGTCATGGAGCCGAGCACGTTCGCCAGCGCCTCCTCGACGAGGGCCTCGGTCTCGACGTCGAGGGCCGAGAGGGGGTCGTCGAGGATGAGGACGGCGGGGCGGGCGATGACGGCCCGGGCGAGCGCCAGCCGCTGGCGCTGGCCGCCCGAGAGCGAGAGGCCCTGCTCGCCGATGCGGGTGTCGAGTCCCCAGGGCAGGTCGTAGACGAAGTCGGCCTGGGCGAGCGAGAGAGCGGCCCGCACCTCCTCGTCGCTCGCCTCGGGGCGGCCGAGCAGGAGGTTCTCCCGGGCCGACATCGAGAAGAGGACGGGGTCCTCGAAGGCGACGGCGATCTGGCCCCGCAGCGAGTCGAGGGTGATCTGGCGGATGTCGGTGCCATCGAGGGTGATGCGCCCGGCCGTGACGTCGTAGAGGCGGTTGGGCAGGGCGGCGAGGGTGCTCTTGCCCGAGCCGGTCAGCCCGACGATGGCGACGGTCTCGCCCGGCTCGAGCACGAGGTTGACATCGTGCAGCACCGGCGAGGCGCTGCCGGGGTAGGTAAAGCCGACGCCTTCGAAGGCGAGCCGGCCCCGCGCCCTTGTCACGGTGACGGCATCGGGCCGGTCGGCGATCGAGACGGAGGCATCGAAGATCTCACAGACCCTGTCGGCGGCCGTGGCCGCCTGCTCGGCCATCGAGAGGATCCAGCCGATGTCGATGATGGGGAACTGCAAGAGCACGAGCAGGGTGGTGAAGGCGACGAGGGCCCCGAGCGACATCGAGCCGTGAGCGACGGCGATCGCCCCGATGAGAACAGAGAGCGCCATCGAGACGTTCGGGACGAGGGTGAGCCAACCCCAGAAGCGAGCCCGCAGGCTGATGAGCTCGAGCGAGGAGGCACGCAGGGTGCGGGCCGAGCTGCCGAAGCGCTCCTGCATGAGCGGCCCGCGTCCGAAGGCCTTCACCACCCGCATGCCAGAGGCCGACTCCTCGGTGATGGTGGCGAGGTCGCCCTGCTGGTCCTGCACCCGTCGCGAGATGCTCGAGTAGCGGGAGCCGAAGCGGCGGGCGAGCACGATGACCGGCAGCGTCGTCACGAGCACGGCGACGCCGAGGGGCGGGTAGGTGGCGATGAGCAGAGCCATCACGACGAGGTACTGCACCCCGTCGACGATGAAGTAGATGGCGCCGAAGCCGAGGAAGCGCCGGATGGTGCCGAGGTCGCTCGTCACCCGGGAGAGGAGCTGGCCCGTCTGCCAGTGGTCGTGGAACTCGACCGGCAGCTTCTGCAGCCGGGCGTAGAGGTGGTTCCGCTGCTCCCGCTCGACCATCATGATGGCGACCGACTGCACCCGGCGGCGCCCGACGATGAGGGCCGCCTGGGCGAGGCCGAGCCCGAGGGCGAGGAAGAACATCGGCACGAGGGCGGCGGTGCTGTGATGGTGGATGGGGCCGTTCACGACGGCCTCGAGCACGAGGGGGATGAGGGTGGAGGCGGCGGTGGCGAGGATGGCGCAGACGAACATCCCGACCATCTGGGGATAGAAGGGCCGCACGAAGGCGCGCAGCCGCCAGAGCGAGCTGTACTTGGACGCGCCCGTTCCACTCCCCCCAGCAGACATGCCTGCACCCTACTTCGCCGAAAAGCGGGCTCGAACAAGCGCCCGCAACCCCGCGCCGGTGTCGGGTTGGCAAGAAAGTCCTTTTATCGAAAGGCTTTTCTCACAACGCCGCCACGACGTAGTCGATGCAGGCCGTCAGCGCCTCCACATCGGCGGGCTCGATGGTCGGGAAGAGGGCGATGCGCAGCTGGTTGCGCCCGAGCTTGCGGTAGGGCTCGGTGTCGACGATGCCGTTTCTCCGCAGCACCTTGGCCACCACGGCGGCCTCGACCGACTCGTCGAAGTCGATCGTGGCGACGACGTGGCTGCGGGCCAGCGGGTCCTCCACGAAGGGGTGGGCGAAGTCCGAGCCCTCCGCCCAGGAGTAGATCGTGGCGGCCGAGGCATCTGCCCGGCCGGCGGCGAACTCGAGGCCGCCCGAGGCATTGAACCACTCGACCTGCTCGCTGAAGAGGAAGAGGGTGGCAAGAGCGGGGGTGTTGTAGGTCTGGCGCTGGCGGGAGTTCTCGAGGGCGATCCTCAAGTCCAAGAAGGCGGGTGTCCAGCGAGAGCTCGCCTCGATCCGGGCGAGGGCGGCCGGCGAGCACAAGGCGGCGTAAAGGCCGCCGTCCGAGCCGAAGCACTTCTGGGGGGCGAAGTAGTAGACGTCGAACTCGGCCGGCTCGACCCGCAGGCCGCCGGCGGCCGAGGTGGCGTCGACGAGGACGAGCCCGGCTGCCGGCCGCCCGTCCTCGTGGCGGGGGCGCCGCACATCGGCGGCCACGCCGGTCGAGGTCTCGTTGTGGGTGAGGGCGTAGGCGTCGACCGACTCGTCGGCCCTCGCCTCGGGTCGGGTGCCGGGCGGGGAGGAGATGACCTCGGGCTCTTTCAGGTGGGGTGCGGCCTTTGCGCAGGCGGCGAACTTGGAGGAGAACTCCCCGAAGCTCAGGTGCTGGCTCTTCTCCTCGATGAGCGAGAAGGTGGCGGCGTCCCAAAAGGCGGTGGTGCCCCCGTTGCCGAGCAGCACCTCATAGCCCGCCGGCAGTGAGAAGAGCGTTGCCAGCCCCTCTTGCAGGCGGCCGACGAGGTCACGGACACCGGCCTGGCGGTGGCTCGTCCCGAGGAAGCCGGGAGACTGCTCGGCCAGGGCCCGCACCGCCTCGGGGCGGACCTTGGAAGGGCCGCAGCCGAAGCGGCCGTCGCTCGGCAGCAGCTGGCGGGGGATCTCTATCTCGGTCACCGGGGCCTCCAGAAGGGGGGACGGGGAAGCGAGGCTACCGGCCGCCCGTCGCCTTCCGGATGGCGCTGTCGCTGTGCGACGATGGTGCATGGCCGTCGCAACCACCCGCACCGGTCGCTCCCGGATCTCCGAGCGTGTGGCCGCCGTATCCCCCTCGGCAACGCTTGCCATCGACGCCAAGGCCAAGGCGATGGCGCAGGCCGGCGAGGACGTCGTCGGCTTCGGGGTGGGCGAGCCCGACTTTCCCACGCCGGCCCGCATCGTCGAGGCCGCCGTGGCCGCCTGCCGCGATCCCCGCAACCACCACTACAGCCCGACGCCGGGCCTGCCCGAGCTGCGCCAGGCGATAGCCGACAAGACGAAGAGGGACTCGGGCTACGAGGTCGGGGCCAATCAGGTGCTCGTCACCAACGGCGGCAAGCACGCCGTCGCCGAGGCCTTCGAGACCCTGCTCGACCCGGGCGACGAGGTGCTCGTGCCCGCTCCCTACTGGACCACCTACCCCGAGGCGATCCGGCTCGCCGGCGGCGTCCCCGTCGAGGTGGCCACCGACGAGTCGACCGGCTTCCTGCCGACGCCCGCCCAGCTCGAAGAGAAGGCGAGCGCCGCCACCAAGGTCCTCCTGTTCGTCTCGCCCTCGAACCCGACCGGGGCGGTGGCCGACCTCCAGCTCATCTCGGAGATCGGCCGCCTCGCCTCCGAGCGGGGCTGGTGGGTCGTGACAGACGAGATCTACGAGCACCTCGTCTACGACGGCCGCAGGCATCACTCCATGCCGGTCGTGGTGCCCGAGCTGGCCGAGCGCACCGTCGTGCTGAACGGGGTGGCCAAGACCTACGCCATGACGGGCTGGCGGGTGGGTTGGATGATCGCCCCGGTCGACGTCATCGCGGCTGCCTCCAACCTGCAGTCACATGTCACCTCGAACGTGAACAACGTCGCCCAGCAAGCGGCCCTGGCGGCCCTCTCGGGCGACCTGAGCGACGTGGCCATGATGCGGGAGGCCTTCGACCGCAGGCGCAAGAGCATCGTCGCCCTCTTGAACGAGATACCGGGCGTCAGCTGCATCGAGCCGCACGGCGCCTTTTACGCCTACCCCTCTTTCGCCGGGGTGCTCGGGCGCCAGATACGGGGGCGGCGGCCGACGACCTCGCTCGAGCTGGCCGACCTCGTCCTCTCGGAGGCAAAGGTCGCCTTCGTCCCGGCCGAGGCCTTCGGCCACAGCGGCTATGGCAGGTTCTCCTACGCCCTCTCCGATGCCGACCTGGAGCGGGGGGTAAAGGCGATGGGGGCACTTCTGGCCGAGGCAGAGGAGTAGCAAGTGGCCCGCATCCTTGTCACCGAGAAGCTCGCCCAAAAGGGCCTCGATCAGATGGCCGCCGCCGGCCACGAGGTGGACGTCCGCCTCGGCCTCGATTCCGACGGGCTGAAAGAGGCGCTCGAGGGAGCGGCCGCCCTCGTGATCCGCTCGGCCACCAAGGTGACCGCCGAGGTGCTGGCTGGCGCGCCGGACCTGATGGTCGTGGGCCGGGCCGGCGTCGGCCTCGACAACGTCGACGTGCCGGCTGCGACCGCCCGCGGGGTGATGGTCGTGAACGCCCCCGAGTCGAACATCCTCTCAGCGGCCGAGCACGCCATGGCCCTCCTCCTCTCGATGGCGCGCAACGTCCCGCAGGCCCATGCCGCCCTCGTGGCCGGCCGCTGGGAGCGCTCCAAGTGGGAGGGGATCGAGCTCTCCGGCAAGACGCTCGGCATCCTCGGGCTGGGCCGGATCGGCACCCTCGTGGCGCAGCGGGCCCATGCTTTCGGCATGGCGATCCTCGCCCACGACCCCTACGTCTCGGCCGAGCGGGCAAGAGTCCTCGGCATCGAGCTCGTCGAGCTGGACGAGCTCATGGCGCGCTCGGACTTCCTCACGATCCACCTGCCGAAGACCGCCGAAACGGCCGGCCTCGTCGGCAAGGAGCTGCTCGAGAGAGCCAAGCCGGGCATCCGCATCGTGAACGCCGCCCGGGGCGGCGTCCTCGACGAGGAGGCGCTGTCGAACGCCATCTCCGGCGGCATCGTCGGCGGGGCCGCCCTCGACGTCTTCTCCTCCGAGCCCTGCACCGACTCGCCCCTGTTCGCCCTCCCCCAGGTGGTGGTGACCCCCCACCTCGGGGCCTCGACCGCCGAAGCCCAGGACAAGGCCGGCGAGCAGATCGCCGAGCAGGTCGTCCTGGCCCTCGCCGGCGACTTCGTCCCCTACGCCGTCAACCTGGCCGCCCGCGGCGCCAGCGAGGCGGTCCGGCCCTACCTGGGCCTCACCGAGCGCCTGGGCCGCTCGATCGCGGCGCTCTGCGAGGGCCTCCCCTCACCGGTCGAGGTGACCTACGCCGGCGCCCTCGCCGGGGAGGACACGGCGATCTTGACCCTCGCCCTGCTGAAGGGGATCTTCGGGGCCGGCAGCGAGGAGCCGGTCACCTATGTGAACGCACCCCGGCTCGCAGAGGAGCGGGGCCTCGAGGTGGTCTCGGCCACGAACACCACCTCCACCGACTTCGTGAGCCTCATAACCGTGGCCTCGGGCGCCCACTCGATCGCCGGCACCTTGACCGGGCGGGGGCGCCTCGAGGCGGAGCGGATCGTCATGATCGACGACCACTCCGTCGACGTCCCGGTGGCAGAGAACCTCCTCGTCGTCCGCAACGACGACCGCCCCGGCATGGTCGGGGTCGTCGGGACGGCGATCGGCGAGGCCGGCCTCAGCATCCTCTCGATGGCCGTCGGCCAGAGCCCCGTCGCCGACACGGCGCTCATGGTCCTCACGACCGACCGGCCCGTGCCGAGCGAGGTGTTGAGCCGCCTGCGGGCGAGCGAGGGCATCCTCTCGGCCCACCGCCTCCTCACCGACATCGACTGAGCGAGGCGGCTAAAGAGGAGATACGCGCCGGCGGCCCGCCGGGACTTTTAAGTGGCATGGAAGATCACGCCACCAACAGTGACGAGAGCGGGAGGACTCCCAGGGCGCGCGGTGTGCCGCCCGGCTCGCTCCTCTCGCTCGCGACGGCCCTCCTGGCGGTCGGAGTCGCCTTGGGCGGCTTCGCCCTCGGCCGGGCCGGCGGCTCGGGCCGGGGCCGGGAGGCCACCCTCACCGCCGCCAGCACCGGCGCCTCTCCTGGGGCGACGGTGACCGTGAGCGGCAGCGGGCGGGTGGAGGGGAGGCCGGACACCGTCTCGTTCCAGGTGGGGCTGTCGACGACTGCTGCCACGGCGACCGCCGCCCTCTCGGAGAACAACGTCAAGATGCGGGCGCTCGAGGCCAGCCTGGCAAGAAACGGCGTCGCCTACTCGGGCATGCAGACCGCAGGGCTGTCGGTCAACCCCAACACCAACAACGAGGGAGTCGTGACCGGCTTCACCGTCTCCGACGTCCTGCAGGTGACGATGCACGACATCGCCCGGGCCGGGAGCGCCATCCAGGCAGCGGCGGACGTGGCCGGCAACGGCCTGCAGCTCTACGGGATCAACTTCTCGATCTCCGATCAGACCGGGCTGCTGGCGACCGCCCGGGCCAAGGCGATGGAGGACGCCCGGCTGCAGGCCTCCGAGCTCGCCCGGGCCGCCGGCGCCTCCCTCGGCGAGGTGCTGCGGGTGACGACCCACACGAGCAGCCCGGCCGTCGTCTACCCGACCTTCGGCGCCGTCGCCTCGCCCGCCTCGGTCCCGCTGCAACGGGGGAGCCAGCCCGTGAGCGTCCACGTGACCGTCACCTACCGGCTCAACTGAATGCCATGAAGCGGGGCCTCCCCCCGCCGGTGGGAACCTTGGGTTCTCTACGGAACCAACCACCGAAGGAAGGAGACCCCGATCACTATGTTGCATGTTGGCATGGATCTCAGCAGGACGAGGCTCGACATCTGCGTGATGGACGAGGACGGCACCATCCTCGAGGAAGCGCCCTGGCCTCCCGATGCCGACGGCCTTCGTCACCTCGCCCGTCACGTCACCGAGCGCTCTCGGGCCGCTTGGGGGGACCGAGCTCCCCCTGGGCGGTGGGCGGGCTCTCCCAGGGGCGGCCCAGAGGGGGCGGAGGCTCCCGCCTCATCATGTGAGCGTCACCCAGAAGGGCGAGAGCCCCGAAGAAAGAATGACGCTCCTTCTCCTCACGCTCCTGCCGATGCTGCTCGCCGTCGCCCCGATCCTCACCGTGCTGGTGAGAGACGAGCGGCCCAGGGCTGGGGCCACCGCCACAGAGCCGCTCCTCGCCCGGCTCGGTCCGGCTCGCAAGAGGAGATCGGGTCGGGTGCCGTCGCCTGAGCCGGCGGGAGGGCGGTCTCTTGCCCGGCCGGCTTGACCGGCGTCCTCTTCTCGCTGAGACTGGGAGGCAGATGGAAAAGTCCCTCTGCGTCCTTCTCCTTACCTGACGGCGAGCGCCCCAGCGCTCGCCAAGACCTCTCGTGCCATTAGGCCGAGAGGTTTTTTGTTACCCGGAAACGAATTCGAGGTGCCCGATGACGGCTATCCCAGCTACCAACGAGGCTAAGGGCGACGTGGTGATCTTCGACACCACCTTGCGCGACGGCGAGCAGGCGCCCGGCATCGCCCTCGATCCGGGCGAGAAGCTCGAGATAGCCGAGCAGCTCGCCCGGCTCGGCGTCGACTACCTCGAGGCGGGCTTCCCCGTCGCCAGCCCGGGCGAGTTCGAGGCGGTGCGGGCGATCGCCCGCACCATCGAGGGCCCGGTGATCTGCGGGCTCTCGCGCACCCAGCTGGCCGATGTCGACCGCTGCCACGAGGCGCTCGCCGAGGCCGAGCGGGCCCGCATCCACGTGTTCATCTCGACGAGCCCGAGCCACATGGAGCACATGTTGAAGATGACGGCGGACCAGGTGCTGGCCGAGGTGAGACAGGGCGTGGGCCGCGCTGCCGAGCACGTCGGGGACGTCGAGTTCTCCCCCCAGGATGCCACCCGCACGCCGCTCGAGTTCATGCTCGAGGTGCTGGCGGCAGCCGTGGCGGCCGGCGCCACGACGCTCAACATCCCCGACACCGTCGGCTACGGCATCCCCTGGGACTTCGGCGACCTCGTCGCCTACGTGCGCCGGGAGGTGCCAGGCGACTACGTCATCTCGACCCACTGCCACAACGACCTCGGCCTGGCGACCGCCAACTCGCTCGCCGGCGTGCGGGCGGGTGCCCGCCAGGTGGAGGTCTGCGTGAACGGCATAGGCGAGCGGGCCGGCAACGCCGCCCTCGAGGAGGTGGTGATGGCCCTCGCCACCCGGCCCGACCAGTTCCCTGGGCTCGCCACCAGGATCCGCACCGAGGAGCTCGCCCGCACGAGCCGCCTCGTCTCCCGGCTGACCGGCTACCAGCTGCAGTGGAACAAGGCGGTCGTCGGCCGGAACGCCTTTGCCCACGAGTCCGGCATCCACCAGCACGGCGTGCTGGCCGAGCGCTCCACCTACGAGATCATGGAGGCGGCCGCCGTCGGCCAGTCGGCCGGCCAGATCGTCCTCGGCAAGCACTCGGGCCGGCACGCCTTCTCGCAGTCTCTCGAGAAGCTCGGGATCATCGTGCGGGGGGCGGCCCTCGATGCCGCCTTCGCCCGCTTCAAGGAGCTGGCGGACCGCAAGGTGCAGCTCACCGATGCCGATCTCGAGGCGATCGTGGAAGAGGAGGTGGGCAGCGCCCTCGAGGCGGGCTTCGCCCTCGAGCAGCTCGAGGTGCAAGGCGGGACATCAGCGGTGCCCCGGGCGCGGGTGGTGGTCTCGCGCGACGGCCGGCGCTCGGAGGCCGTGGCGGAGGGAGACGGCATGATCGACGCCGCCTGCCGGGCGATAAAGGGGGCCACCGGCCTCAGTGCCGAGCTGACCAGCTTCAACGTCTCTTCTGTCACAGGAGGCATCGACGCCCTCGGCGACGTCGTCGTCCAGCTCGAGTCCGAGGGGTTGAAGGCCTCCGGGCGGGGCGTCTCGACCGACGTGGTGGAGGCCGCGGCCCGCGCCTATCTGGCGGCCGTCAACCGGGTCCTGCGCGCTCGGGCCCGGGCGGGGGCGGTGGTCGCCACCCGGCGGGAGGAGGCCACGCCCTAGCCGCCGCGGCCACTCTTCCCGCCGCTCCCGGCAGACTGGCCTCGTGGCAGGAGCAAGGACACAGCCGGGGAGGAGAGGCGCCCTCTTGGCCTCCACCCTGCTCGTCGTGGGGCTGGCCGCCTGCAGCTCGCCCGCTGCCCGCCGCCCGCAGGCGAGCGCCGACAGCGGCCGGCCCGTCGTCCGCCCGGCAGCCGTCGACGGTCTGCTGGCGAGGACCATGGCGAGGAACAACAGGGCGAACGCCCGTCTCGATGCGGGCCTCCTCTCCTCCTATGAGGCCGGCAGCGCCTTTGCCATCGACGCCGGCACCTATGAGGGCGAGCGGCGAGCGGAGAAGGCGACGGGTTACCACCCCCCGAACGCTCCGTTCACGCTGCGCCGCCAGCTCTCGGCTCTGCAGCGGGAGCCGGCCTGGCCCGTGCAGCTGCTGACGGGCGGGCGCACCGTCGCCCAGTCGCGAAACAGCCCGGCCGGTCCGGCCTGCGACTCCCTCCTCGACTTCGAGAAGACCGGCCCGGCCGCCCCCTGGAAGATCGTGCTCGAGCCCGGCCTCGGCCCGTCCCTCCCCCCGGTGGCGATGCGAGGCGGCTACGCCGCCCCCGTCCGGCCGAGCGCGGTGCGGGCGGCCGACGGCCTGCCGGCCAAGGTGGCCCAGGCGCTCTTGCACTTCGAGACCACCGGCAACCTCGGGCCGTTCCAGCGCTCCTACTTCACCGGCAGCTGCTGGCAGCTGCCCAACCCCCGCCTCGACCTGCTGAACGCCGAGTCGGCCGGCTTCGCCGCCCGGGACCTCTTCTCCCCCCTCGTCCCCGCCGACACCTCGGTCTTCGCCCTTCGGGGCGGCGCCACGCTGGCGATCTTCACGCTCAGCTTCAAAGACGAGCTGATCGCCGCCTCCCCCTCTGCTCCGGTGGCCTGGAGACACACCTCGCTGCGCAAGGACCCGTCAGCTGCCTTCACCTACCTCCTCCCGGCCGGCAACTACCTGCAGGTGGACCAGAAGGGAGAGCTCGAGGTGGCCGCCGTCCTCTCGCCCTCTCACGCCAGCTACCGCCTCGTCGGCGACTACTACGGCTTCACCTCGGTCACCGGCAGCAAGGCGAGCAGCCACCCGACGACCACGGTCCCCGGCGCCACGCTGGCGGCCGCCCAGAAAGGGGCGAGCGGCTAACCGAGAGAGGGCAGGAAAGAGGGCCGGCGCGCCTCGTAGCTCTCGATCTCGCCGAGGTGGCGCAGGCTGAGGCCGATGTCGTCGAGACCGTTCAGCAGCCGGTAGCGGGCCGCCTCGTCGATGTGAAAGGGGCCGGCCAGGCCCACAGCGGGCGCCTCGAGGCTGCGGCGCTCCAAGTCGATGGTCAGCTCAAGCTCGGGCTTAGCAGAGACCGCAGCCATGAGCGCCTCCACCAGCTCGGCGCCGGCCTCGGCCGGGACCAGGCCGGCCTTGGCGGCGTTGTTGCGGAAGATGTCGCCGAACCTGGCGCTCACGACGGCCTCAAAGCCGTAGTCTGTAAGCGCCCAGACGGCGTGCTCGCGCGAGGAGCCGGTGCCGAAGTTCGGCCCGGCGAGGAGGATCCTCGCCCCGGCGTGCTCGGGCCGGTTGAGGACGAAGGACTGCTCGTCGCGCCACTCGGCGAAGAGGCCCGCCCCAAAGCCGGTCCGCTCTACTCGCTTCAGCCACCCGCTCGGGATGATCTGGTCGGTGTCGACGTCGGAGCGGGCGAGCGGGAGGGCCCGGCCCGAGACGACGGTGACGGCCCGCATCAGCCGAGCTCCTCCGGGCCGGCGAAGCGGCCGAGGACGGCAGTGGCCGCCGCCACGGCCGGCGAGACGAGGTGGGTGCGGCCGCCGCGGCCCTGGCGGCCCTCGAAATTGCGGTTGCCCGTTGAGGCTGCCCGCTCGCCCGGGGAGAGCTGGTCGGGGTTCATGCCTAGGCACATCGAGCAGCCGGGCTGGCGCCACTCGAAGCCGGCGGCCCGGAAGACGGTGTCGAGGCCCTCCTCCTCTGCCGCCCTCTTGACCCGGGCCGAGCCAGGCACGGCGAGGGCGCGCAGCCCGGGGTGGACCCTCCTCCCCTCGAGTAGGCGGGCTGCCTCCCGCAGGTCCTCCAGCCGGGAGTTGGTGCACGAGCCGATGAAAACGGTGTCGACGGCGACCTCGCGAAGCGGTGTGCCGGGGCGCAGGCCCATGTAGGAGAGGGCCCGGGCGGCCGCCTCCTGCTCGGAGGGCCGCTCAAAGGAGGTGGGCTCGGGCACCGTGGCGCTGACCGGGACCACCTGGGAGGGGTTCGTGCCCCAGGTGACCTGGGGCTCGAGAGTGGAGGCGTCGAGGGTGAGCTCGGCGTCGAAGACGGCCCCCTCGTCGCTGCAAAGAGCCGACCAGGCGGCCACCGCCTCTTCGAACCTGCTCCCCTTCGGCGCGAAGGGCCTTCCCTCCAGGTACTCGAAGGTGGTCTCGTCGGGCGCCACCATCCCGGCCCGGGCGCCCGCCTCGATCGACATGTTGCAGACGGTCATCCGCCCTTCCATCGAGAGGGCCGAGAGCGCCTCGCCCCGGTACTCGATGACATGGCCCGTCCCCCCTGTCGTGCCGAGCCGACCGATGATGGAAAGGGCGAGGTCCTTCGGGGAGACCCCGGCCGGCAGGCGCCCGTCGACGGTGACAGCCATGGTCCGCGGCCGGCTCTGGGGGAGGCTCTGGGTGGCGAGGACGTGCTCGACCTCTGAGGTGCCGATCCCGAAGGCGAGAGCGCCGAAGGCCCCGTGGGTGGAGGTGTGGCTGTCACCGCAGACGATCGTCATGCCGGGCTGGCTGAGACCCTGCTCGGGGCCGATGACGTGCACGATGCCCTGGTCGGGATGGCCCATCGGCCACAGGGTGATGCCGAACTCCTCGCAGTTGGCGGCCAGCGCCTCCAGCTGGCGGCGGGAGGTCTCGTCGAGGACCGGGAGCGGCTCGCCCGCCGCGAGCTGCCACCCGGGCGGGGGCGCTGTCGGGACGTTGTGGTCCGCCGTCGCGATCGTGAGCTCGGGGCGGCGCACGCGGCGGCCTTCCTGCCGCAGGCCGGCGAAGGCCTGGGGGGAGGTCACCTCGTGGACCAGATGGAGGTCTATGTAGAGCAGGTCGGGCTCGTCGGCACCGTCGCCGCGGGCGACGACGTGGGCCTCCCAGACCTTCTCGGGCAGCGTCCGGCGGTCAGGCGACAGCGACGATCTCCACCCGCAGGGTCCCGCTCGGAGCCTCGAACTCGACCATCTCCCCCTTGCCATGGCCGAGCAGGGCCTGGCCGAGGGGGGAGCCGGGCGAGATCACGGCGACATTCTCGCGGCGCTCCTCGATCGAGCCGACGAAGTACCGCTCGACCTCGTCGTCTCCCTCGTAGCGGAGCTCGACCTCGACGCCGGGCGCCACGAGGTGCGGCGCCTCGGCCGAGCGCTCGACGATGGTGGCGTTGCCGAGCATCGCCTGCAGCTGGCGGATGCGGGCCTCCATCTTGCCCTGGGCGTCCTTTGCGGCGTGGTAGTCGCCGTTCTCCGAGAGATCGCCGAGGGCCCGGGCGGCCTCGATCTGCCGAGCGATCTCGACCCGGCCCCTGGTGGTGAGGTCCTCTAGCTCGGCCTCGAGGCGAGCGTGCGTCTCGGGGGTCAGCTGTGTCTCGCTCATTCGAAGAGATGCTACTTTCGGTGGCAGCGGGAACGCCGCGCGTGGGGAGTAGAGATGGGTGCGAAAGTGTTGGGCTCCGGCCTTGCCGGGCCCTGGCGGAGGTTTCGGTCGGCGGTTGGGGTAGCTGTTCTTGTCATCGCCGGCGTCGTTGGTTCGACGAGCGTCGGGGCGGCCGCCCTCCCGCTCTTGCGGGGAGAGGGCGTCTTGCCGCACCACGATAGCGTCGGGGCGGCCGCCCTCCCGCTCTTGCGGGGAAGGGGGGTCCTGCCACCCCACAACCCCGGCCGTTCCCTCTACCCGCGGCCCGACTTCCTCGACGCGAGGGCCTGCCAGGGCGGGAAGGACACCGCCGCCTGCAACCAGTTGGTGCTGGCGGCGGTCTCGAGTGCCCGCCGCGGCCTCGAGAGGATGGGCCCGATGCGCTTCAACCTGGCCGCCTACCTCCGTCTCAGCCGGGACGAGCAGCTCTTCGTGACCGTCAACATCGAGCGGGTGGCCCGGGGCCTGCCGCCTGCCACCGCCCTGAGCCGTCGCCTCGATGCCATCGCCCAGCAAGCGGCGAGGGCCGGCCGGGACCCGAGCCTCGGGCGCCTGCTCGGCTCGAGGCTGGCGGGCGGGGGTCTTGTCATCCGCGCCGGCGGCAACTGGGCGAGCGGCTACGACAACCCGCTCGGCTCTGACTACGGCTGGATGTACTACGACGGGCCGGGCGGCGGCGACGGCTACTGCAACGCCACCGGGACCGGCTGCTGGGGACACAGGGACAACATCCTGGCGAGGTACGGCAGCCCGTCGCAGTGCCCCTCGCACCGTTTCGAGACGGTGATGGGCGCCGGCTTCGTCGGGCGAGGCGTCGCCGACGGCGACAGCGAGACCGAGCTGCTCGTCGGTCTCTGTGGGCCGCCGGCGGCAGATACCGTCTTCACGTGGAAGAAGGCCAAGCACCTCCTCAAGATCGGCTAGCCAAGCCGGCCCACAAGGTGGCCGTCGTCGGGGGCGACGGCATCGGGCCGGAGGTCGTCGCCGAGGCGCTCAAGGTCGTCGCGGCCGCCGGTGTCACCCTCGACACGACCGCCTTCGAGCTCGGGGCGGCCCACTACCTGCGGACCGGGGAGGTGCTAGAAGACGCCCTCCTCTCTGAGCTCGCCGGCTTCGACGCCATCCTTCTCGGCGCCGTCGGGCCCCCGATCGGCTCGAGCGCCGTGCCTTCCGGCCTGCTCGAGCGGGGCCTTCTCCTACGGCTCCGCTTCGAGCTCGATCTCTATGTCAACCTGCGCCCCTACAACGGGGCGCCCGGCTCGATCGCAGCCGGCTGCGACTTCGCCGTCGTGCGGGAGAACACCGAAGGTCCCTACGCCGGCGAGGGGGGTGTCCTCCGGCGGGGGACCGCCCACGAGGTGGCGACCCAGGGCTCTGTCAACACCAGGCACGGCGTCGAGCGCTGCATCGCCTTCGCCTTCGAGCTGGCTGCCGCCCGGCGCCAGAAGGTGACCCTCGTCCACAAGACGAACGTCCTCACCTACGCCGGCGACCTCTGGCGGCGCTGCTTCGAGGAGGTGGCCGCCTCCCATCCCGGCATCGAGACGGACTACCAGCACGTCGACGCCGCCTGCATCTACTTGGTGGAGCGGCCCGACAGCTATGACGTGATCGTCACCGACAACCTCTTCGGCGACATCCTCACCGATCTCGCCGGCGCCCTCTCGGGCGGCATCGGCCTGGCGGCCTCGGCGAACCTGAACCCGGCCCGCACCGGCCCCTCCCTCTTCGAGCCGGTGCACGGCGCCGCCCATGACATCGCCGGCACCGGCAAGGCCAACCCACTGGCGGCGATACGGTCGGCGGCGATGATGCTCGCCCACCTGGGGGAGGAGAAGGCTGCCCGGCGCGTCACCGAGGCGGTGCTGACGGAGCAGACAGCGATGGCCGCCTCGACTAGGAAATGGAGCACCGCCAGCGTGGGCGATGCCGTTGCAGGGAGGTTGTGAAGTGCCTTTGACCCCGACTTCGAAGATCTGGATGGACGGCAAGCTCGTCGACTGGGACGACGCCCGCATCCACATTCTCACCCACTCCCTCCACTACGGGCTCGGGGTCTTCGAGGGCATCAGGGCCTATCCGACGACAGAGGGACCGGGCGTCTTCCGGCTCACCCCGCACGTCAACCGGCTCTTCCAGGGCGCCCACATCCTCGGCCTCGAGATCCCCTTCGAGAAAGAGGAGATCATCGAGGCGGTGAAGTCGGTGGTGCGAGCCGCCGGGCTCGAGCAGTGCTACATCCGCCCCCTCGTCTACCTCGGCTACGGCGAGATGGGCCTCAACCCGATGCCCTGCACCGTGAACGTGGCGGTCGCCTGCTGGCCCTGGGGCGCCTATCTCGGCGACGAGGGCTTCAAGAACGGCATCCGGCTCAAGGTCTCGTCCTGGGCCCGTCATGACCCCCGGGCGCTGCCGACGGCGGCCAAGGGGACCGGGATGTACGTCAACTCCTCGCTCGCCAAGGTCGAGGCCGTCAAGGCCGGCTACGACGAGGCCCTGCTGCTCACGACGGACGGCCACGTCTCGGAGGGGACCGGCGAGAACGTCTTCGTCATCCGCAAGGGCAAGATCCTCACACCCATCACCTCCTCGGCCGGGGCCCTCGAGGGCATCACGGCCGACGCCGTGCGGACCATCGCCGCCGACCTAGGCCACGAGGTGGTCGACGTCCCGCTCCGGCGGACGGACCTCTTCGTCGCCGATGAGGCCTTCCTCACCGGCACGGCAGCGGAGATCGTCCCTGTCGCCTCTGTTGACGACCGGGTGGTCGGGACGGGCAAGCCGGGGCCGGTGACCCGCGCCATCCAGGAGGTCTTCAACCAGGCGGTGCGGGGCGAGGTGCCCCAGTACAAGGAGTGGGTGGAGCTCGTCGACTGAGCTGCCGGTTTCGCCGAGCAAACGATGCCCCGGTACGATCCTGGTGGCGCCAGCCGGCCGGCTCGGTGAGAAGGCCCACAGGAAGAGCGAGTGACACAGCCCAAGTTCGCCCCGATACTCCCCGAGGACGAGGTCCGGGACCTCCACAAGCTGCCGCCACCTGCCGCCTGGTACCCGCTCCGCCCGGCCGACTTCCGCCCGGCCCCAGCAGGCCACCTGCCCGGCCGGGGCGCGGCCGGCCCCGACCAGGGCTACGGGCTCCTGCTCGCCGACCGCTTCGCCGACCGCCTGGTGCTGGCCGAGGGCGAGCACGCCGACGACGTGCTCGAGGGGGCGGCGCTCCTTGCCATGCGCCGGGCCGCCATCTTCGGGCGGGCCCCTGTCAGCGCCGACATCGAGCTGGCCCTCGTCCTCTTCGGCTTTCTGGCCGAGGCGCCGGCTGACCGCCAGGCTGCCCGCCGGGAGGTCTTCGCCGGCGTGGCGCACGACTATTGGCGGGGCCGGGAGCTGGCCGACCTCGTGCCGGAGACGACCCTGCGCCTGGCGCCGGCCGACCTGCGGGCCCGCCTCGAAGAGACGCCGGGCGACTTCGAGGAACTTTCCGGCCTCGAGCCAGAGGCGGTGACATGAGCACTTTCCAGCTGAACGAGGACCAGAGGTCCTTTCGCGAGGTGCTGCGGCGCTTCGTCGAGGACAAGATCGCCCCGGCGGCGGCCGGCTACGACGAGCGGGAGGAGTTCCCCTGGGACTCCTTCAACGCCTGTGTGACGATGGAGCTGCCCTCCCTCGGCGTCCCGGCCGAGCACGGCGGTCAGGGGGCAGACACCGTCACCCAGGCCGTCATGGTCGAGGAGGTTGCCCGCGCCTGCGCCTCGACAGCGGTCACCCTCCTCATCTCCAAGCTCGGGATGCTGCCCGTCATCAACTTCGCCAGCGACGAGCTGAAGGACCGCTACCTCCCCCGCATCGCCCGGGGAGAGGCCCAGGCGAGCTATGCCCTCTCGGAGCCGGACGCCGGCAGCGACGTCGCCGGCATGACCACCCGAGCTGCTCGGGACGGTGACCATTACGTCCTGAGCGGGACCAAGTACTGGATCACGAACGCCGGCATCTCCGACACCTACACCGTCTTCGCCAAGACCGACCCCGAGGCCGGCCACCGCGGCATCAGCTGCTTCCTCGTTGAGAAGGACTGGGGGGTGAAGGTGCCAAAGCTCGAGAAGAAGATGGGGCTGCGGGCCTCCCCGACCGGCGAGGTGGTCTTCGAGGACGTCCGGGTGCCGGTCGAGAACCGCATCGGCGAGGAGGGGCAGGGCTTCTACATCGCCATGCACACCCTCGACAGGAGCCGGCCGACCATCGGCGCCCAAGCCGTCGGGATCGCCCAGGGTGCGCTCGACTACGCCATCGGCTACATGAAGCGCCGCAACCAGTTCGGCCGCCCGATCGCGGACTTCCAGGGGCTGCAGTTCATGCTGGCCGACATGGCCATGCGGATCGAGGCGGCCCGGGGGCTCGTCTACCGCGCCTGCGCCCTCGTGGACGAAGGCGACCCCGACCACGAGCTCTCGAAGATAGGGGCCATGGCCAAGTGCTTCGCGGCCGACGTGGCCATGCAGGTGACCACAGATGCCGTCCAGCTCCTCGGCGGCTACGGCTACACGCGGGAGTTCCCCCTCGAGCGCTTCATGCGGGACGCCAAGATCACCCAGATCTACGAGGGGACCAACCAGATCCAGCGGGTCGTGGTGGCGAGGCAGCTGCTCAGATAAGGCTCGCCCGGCAGTTCGCCGCCGACCTTCCCCGCCAAGCGCCTCGGGCGCTCAATCGGTGAAACAGAGGTTCCGGAACCTTTCGAGCAGCCCCGGGTCGACGGCGCTCGTGTCGGGCTCGACCCGCCCGTAGCAGAACAGGAGCAGGTCGGAGGCACTTGCCCTGATGGCGGGAGCCGAGGCGGCTTCCCGCCGCTCTGAGCGCACGGTGCCCGGCACCGCCCCGTCGCTCAGGTGGAAGACCACGCCAGAGTCGTTGCAGGCGAGGTCGAAGCTGCCGCGAAGCGGCTGGCGGGGAGGCTCGGCCGGGTCCTGCTCGCTCGAGACCGAGAAGGTGAGGAACTCCTCGAGGGCGTCGAGGGCAACCTCCTCTCCGATCTCGATCCGCTGACCAACCGACAGGGCGGCGTCGAAGTGGTGGACCGCCGCCTCTTGCACCTGGTGGCGCGTGACGAAGGCGACGTCGCGCTGGAGGGGCGACCAGGTCCAGCACCCCGCCTGCTGGTCGGCGCCGGCGAGGGCCTCGACGAGGTGGGCCGCTCTCCTTCGCACGGCATCTGCCAGCTCGCCCTCGGGGGGGAAGGGCGGCCTCTCGCTCTCCTCGGGGGGAGACTGCAGGTGGCCCTCGACGATCGTCGCCCAGAACCAGTGGACCTCGAGCAGATGGCGGAGGAGGTCGGCCACATCCCAGCCCGGGCAGTGGACGACGGGGGCGTGCAGATCACTCGCCGCCACCTCGGCCAGCTCGCCCGAGTGCCGCTCGATGGCAGCGACCATGGCGGCGGTGTCGAGTCCCATGGCGAAGAGGCTAGATCCACCGGGGCGGCGGTAGGCCGGCCGGTAGCGCCTCGGCCGAGGCTGGGCAGGTGGCAAGGAACTCCCGTCCGAAAGCGGCCCTCCTCTTGGCCGGCCTCCTCTTGGCCGGCTGCCTCAATCAGGCGGCCAAGCCGGCCACCCGGCCCCGGCCGGGCCCTTCTTCCTCCTCGGCCCGGTCGGGCAGCGGCCAACCCCCGTCTTCTTCCTCCACCCTCGTCGTCACGACCTCGCCAGCCAAGACCACCGGCAGCCCGGTGGCTGCCTGGCTCGCCTCCGAGCGAGCCTTCTACAGGGCCGGCCAGTCCGGTTCGCCCGACTACCCACCCCTCCTCTCCTCCTTCGCGCCCTCCTCTCCAGCTCTGAAGAGCGTCGTGTCCTTCCTCACCGCCCTGCGGGCAGCCGGGGTGGTGGCGCCGAGCAGCTACCGCCTCGGAGATGGCCGGCTCCTCTCCGAGGCGGCCGGCCGGGCGGTCGTCACCGGTTGTGCCTTCGACACAGGCAGCATCTACCGAACGACGCGCCAACCCGCCCCGGCCGCGCTCGGGGGCGGGGCCGGTTTCACCGCTTACAGGGTGACGCTCCTCCTCCGCTCCCGGCGATGGCTCGTCTGGTCTGTCTTTGCCACGAGCTCCTCCAGCAAAGGGGCGGGTCCGTGCGAGAACTTCTGAGAAGAGCGGCGCTGGCCGCCCTGGCTGCTCTTGTCCCTCTCGGCGCCGCCTCGCCCGCCGGCGCCACCCTCGGCGGCGGGTATGGCGGCACGAGCGGGAACGGCATCTGGGCGCTCTCGTGGTGGATCGGCAACCCCGACGGCCAAGGGCCCTACACCGGGCCCCCGGCCAGCGGCGTCGACCTTTGCAGCTGGCACGACGTCGGTCCGGCGGTGAGCGACCTCGGCCACGCCCTCAGCCAGGCGAGCCTGCCCCCATCGTTTTGGACCGTCCCCCGCTCGGGCCGGCATCCGGGCATCTGGGGGGTGCTCGAGTGGGCGAGCCACCTCGCCGCCCGGGCCCACCGGGGCGACCATTTCGACCTCGTGGCCTGCCCGCAGCCAGGAGAGCTCCCCCCGAACGGGGGCTACGTCGAGTCCGCCCTCCCCCTGGCGCACCCGCCCGGCGGCGCCCCCCTTTACCTCTTCTGCTTCTTCGACACCGTCGTCGACCCGCCGGCGGGGGAGCTGCCACCGGTTGTGAAGGAGGCCTTCGACGAGACCCACCTGCCCGCCCCGGAGATCGCCACCTCGCCCAGCTCCATCGACGATGTGGCGAGAGCCACGGTCGTCAACCTCCCCACCTGGCTCTGGATCCAACCGACGATCTGGCACCGCTACCAGGCCGAAGCCGCCGCCGGCGGTCTCGTGGCCACTGTCTGGGCCTACCCCGAGACGGTGACGTGGACCGCCAGCTGGGACTTTCCCGACCCCGCCAGCAACCCCGAGGGGGGCGTCTCGCTTGCCCCCGAGCGCGTCGACCAGCAGTGCCGGGGGCCCGGCGCGCCCTACCGGCCCGGGGCCTCGCCCGAGGCCGCCGGTGCCTGCGCCGTCACCTTCGCCGAGCCGACCTTCGGCACCCGCCAGCCGCTTCGCGCCGAGGTCACCTGGTCTGTCCACTGGGCCGTCGCGAACGCGGCCGGGGTCGTCGGGGGAGAGGGGCGCTACGGCGAGGTCGTGACGGCAGCCTCGCTCGCCTTGCGGGTGATGCAGGTCGAGGCCGTCATCACCGCCGGCTGAGCATCCACCTATGGCCTCGCTTTTGTCCATAAGGTCATGGAGTGGTTGACACAAGCTCTCGATCGATGGGCCTCGTGCCGCGGCGCCCCTCCAGCAAGGGGCGGCAGGCGGCGGAGAACTCCCTCGGCCGCTTCGTGCGCGACGAGCGGTGGAACGGCCTTTCTGCCGGCGACGTCGTGCGTGTCGCCGGCCATACCGCCCGCGGGCGGCACTGGCGCTTCCGGGCCCATGTGACCAACACCTCGAACGGGGCCAGCTGGGTCGAGGTGGCCCTCGTCGAGGGGCCGCCGCCCGCCCGCCGCCCGCCTTGGCCAGAAGAGAGCGGGCGGGTGGAACGGGTTCGCTCCTTTGCCCCTGAGCTCGTCTCGGCCCGCTGGCGCCGGCACAGGCGGTCGGCCGCCGGCGAGAGGACAGAGGGCCAGCAGCCCCTCTTCTGACCGGCCGGCCTAGGAGAGGAAGTCCCGCGCCAGCTGCTCGAAGGCCTCGGCCGAGAGGGCGAGCGACTCGACGTCGACCCGCTCGTTGTGTCCGTGGAACATCCGGGCGAACTGCCCGAAGGGGATCCGGTCCGAGAAGGCCCCGAAGCCGTAGCAGACGGTCCCGAGCCGGCGGAAGAAGCGGGCGTCGGTCGCCCCTGTCATGAGGAAGGGGATCATCTTGCCGTCGGGGTGGGCCCGGGCCGTCACCTTCTCGAGCGCCGCCCAGAGGGGGGTCTCACTCGGCGAGGCGGTCGGCGGGTCGTCGTGCATCTCGACGATCTCGACCTTCGCCATGAGCTCGCCCACCGCCTCGGCGATGAGCTGGCGGACGTCCTGTTCCGTCCAGCCGGGCATGGTCCTTATGTCGACATCGATCTCGACTGAGTCGGGGATGATGTTGATCTTGCTGCCACCGTGGGCGATGGTCGGTGCCACGGTGGTATGGGTGCAGGCGTGGGCCTGCCGGGCCAGGCCGAGGTCGGGGAGGCTGGCGAGGAGGCCGTCGATCCGCTCCGGGTCGACGAGCTGGTCCTGCATGGCAGCGTCGAAGCCGGACGCCTCGACGAAGGCCCGCCAGGTCTCGCCGATCTCGGGCCGCGGGCTGAAAGAGGCGAGCCGGCTCACGACGCCGGCCGCGTTCACGAGGGCGTTGTCGGTCCGAAGCGGCATCGAGGCGTGGCTCGGCTCGCCGCTGACGCGCAGCCGGCACCAGCACGACCCCTTCTCTGCCACCGGGACCGGGATGAGCTTTCGTCCCGCCATCTCGAGGGGCAGGCCGCCGAACTCGGTGAGCAGGTAGTCCGTCGAGACGGCGTCGGAGGCGCGCGAGGAGAGGTAAGAGGCGCCGTGGGTGCCGAGCGCCTCCTCGTCGGCGACGGCTGCCAGCACGAGGGTGCCCTTCGGCCTGAAGCCGCTCCGGGCGAGGCGGGCGAAGGCGAGCGACATCGACGAGGTGAGGTTCAACATGTCGACCGCACCCCGCCCCCAGACCTCGCCGTCGACGAGCTCGGCTGCGAAGGGGTCCCGCTCCCAGGCCGACTCGTTGACGGGGACGACGTCTGTGTGACCGAGGTAGCAGAGCGAGGGGGCCTCCGGGTCGCTCCCCTCTATGCGGGAGACGAGAGAGACCCTGCCCGGCTCGGGCTCGTAGCTCTCGTAGTCGGCGCCGGCCTCTTCGAGGAGGGCTGCGATCCGCCCGGCGCTCGCCACCTCCTGGCCCGAGGCGACCGAGCCGTCGTTGACACAGCGGTTCCGGATGAGGTCCTGCAGCAGTGCGACGACCTCGTCGTCCCTCACCTCAGCGCTCATGGCCGTCCCCTCTCGTCTCGCTCGTCAGCCGCCACATGACGATGTGGGGGCCGATGGCCTCTTCTTCCCAGGCAGAGCCAAAGGCGCTGAAGCCGGCTCTCTCGTAGAAGCCTCGCGCCGGCAGGCGGGCGTTGCACCACAAGAGGGCGCCGCCGGCCTGTCGCACCTTGTCGAGGGCCAGGCGGAGGACGGCGCTGCCGACGCCGCCTCCTTGCAGCTCGGGGGCTGTCGCCATCGAGCGGAGCCGCCAAGCGGGGCGGGCGGCGACATGGGCGGCCAGCTCGGGCGGCGGCTCCTCGGGGGCGACGGCTGCGGTGCCCACCACCTCGCCGCTTGCCCGCAGCACGGCTCCGACGACGATCGCCCCGGGACGGTCCGATCCCATGAGCCCCATCTCCTCGATGCTCTGGTGGGGGCGGAGCACCCGCTGGCGGAGCCGCAGCGAGGCGGAAGGCTCGATGGGGCGGACCTCGAGGAGTCCCGCCGGGCTGTCGAGGAGCATGGGGGCCATCGAGGCGATGGTAGGGCTCCCGGGCGATGACAGGATGAAGGTCGTGCGCGAGGAGACGGGCGGGTTCACCAAGGCGGCCGACGAGTACGAGCGGGGACGGCCCGGCTACCCCGCCGACGCCGTGCAGTGGGTGGCCGGCCGGGCCGGCCTGCGGCCGGGCAAGCGGGTGGTCGACCTGGCCGCCGGCACCGGAAAGCTGACGAGGGAGCTGGTGGCGACCGGAGCAGAGGTGGTGGCGGTCGAGCCGCTGGCGGAGATGAGGAAGCACCTGAGCGGCTCCCTCCCGAGCGTGCCGGTGGTGGGGGGAATAGCCGAGGCGACCGGGCTTGCGGCCGACTGCGCCGACGCGGTCACGATCGCCCAGGCCTTCCACTGGTTCGCCAACGAGGCGACCCTGGCAGAGCTGGCCCGCATCATGCGGCGAGACGGCCTGCTGTTCCTCATCTGGAACAGGCGGGAGCTGGACGACCCGCTGCAGGCCGCCATCTCCGAGCTGACCCTCCCCCACGTCGGGGCGACGCCCTCTTACGGCTCGGGCAGCTGGCAGCCGGTCATGCGGGCGTGCCCCTCGTTCGCGCTCGACGAGGAGCACCACAGCCGCTTCTCCCAGCTGGTCGACCGCCGGCGCCTCGTCGACCGGGTGGCCTCGACCAGCTACATCGCCCTGTTGGCCGACGAGGTGCGGCTGCCCCTGCTCGAGCAGGTGGCCGCCCTCATCGGCCCGGGGCAGGAAGCCGAGCTGCCCTACACGACCGACGTCTACTGCTACCGCCGCCTCTGAGCCCGCCTGAAAGCGGCCATGCCCAGCCCTGGGCGCCAGGCGAAGGGCACCTCCCAGCAGGTCTCGAAGCCGAGCTCGCCCAGGTAAGCGGCGAGGCTCTCGAAGGTGGCGCCCGGCTCGCCGGTCGTGTGGTACTCGAGCAAGACGAGCTCGACCGTCTCCCAGAGATCGCCGGGCGTGGCGGCGGCTATGGCGTGCTCGGCCCCCTCGCAGTCGAGCTTGACCACCCGGACCGGGCCGGCGGCCTCCCGCACCAGCCGGGAGAAGGGGACCATCTCGACCTGCCGGCGCCCGCCCGGGCGGACGAAGGTCGTCGAGGCCTCACAAGAGGCCCTCTCTGCTCCATAGAGAGTGACCGTCCCCTCCCCTCCGCCGACGGCCACCTGCCGGATCTCGGCGGCGAGGCCGTTGGCGGAGAGGTTGCGCTCGAGGTAGGCGCAGGCGGCCGGATTCGGTTCGACACAAAGGAGGCGGGCCGCCGGAAACCGCCGGCCGAGGGCGAGGGCGGCGGCCCCGACGTGAGCGCCGATGTCCAGCACGACCTCACCGGCGCCGAGCTCGAGGTCGCGGAGGGAACCGAGGTGGTAGAGGTCCTCGGCCAACATCTCGTAGACGGGCCACCAGGCCGCCCGCAGGGCGGGGCAGACGAGCACCGGCCCTGTTCTCGCCCGCGAGACGATGTCGCCGCCTCGGACCCCGAGGCTCGAGAGCACGAGCCGGCAGAAGATGGCAGGCCAGTTGGCGAAGGTGCGCCGCAGCCTCCCGAGGAAGAGCACCAGGTTGCCGAGGCCGATCTCGCCCACGATTGGGCGGCCGTCTTCTGCCACTGCGACCACGCCGTCGGCTCGCTCGGCCATCAGGCGGCGGATGCTAACCGCTCTCGACTCGCCTGAGCGGGCGTCGAACCGGCCACCCCCGCCCGGCCTCGTAGCCTCTGGGGCGAGATGTTGAGCGTGGTCGACCTCGAGCTCGCCGTGGCGGGACGTCAGCTGCTGGCACCGGCCAGCTTCCAGGTCGCGCCCGGAGACAGGGTCGGCCTCGTCGGCCGCAACGGGGCGGGCAAGACCACGCTCGCCAAGGTGCTGGCGGGCGAAGCGGCCCCGGCTGCGGGCACCGTCCGGCGCTCCGGCCCGGTCGCCTACCTGCCCCAGGACCCCCGCACCGGCGACCTCTCGACGCTGGCCCGCGACCGCATCCTCGGGGCGCGGGAGCTCGATGTCGTGATGGGCGGTCTCGAGAAGGCCAGGGTCACGATGGCCTCGGAGGACGCCGAGGAGTCGGCCGCCGCCATGCGGCGCTACAGCCGGCTCGAGGAGGCCTTCCACGCCCTCGGCGGCTGGGCGGCCGAGGCGGAGGCGGCCTCGATCGCCTCCTCGCTCGGCCTGCCCGAGCGGGTCCTCTCCCAAAAGCTGGGCACCCTCTCGGGCGGCCAGCGGCGCCGCATCGAGCTGGCCCGGGTGCTCTTCTCGGGGGCGCCGACTCAGATCGG
>JAJYQK010000070.1 GCA_021794645.1 Actinomycetes bacterium | reverse complement strand
TTCCGATCTGCTGGCACCACCGTCGGCCGGCGTCGCCCGCAGCCAGGGCCGCCGCCAGCACCACGACCTGCAGGCCGGCCTCGACACGGCCCTCATCGCCCGCTGCGAGCCTGCCCTGAGCGGCCGGCGTCCGGTCGTGGTCGCCTCGCCCGTGCGCAACACCGACCGCGCTGTCGGCACCCGGCTCGGCTCGGAGGTGACGCGGCGCTTCGGCGGCGCCGGCTTGCCCGAAGGGACGATCCGGCTCCGGCTGACCGGTGCGGCCGGCCAGAGCCTCGGCGCCTTCTTGCCGGCCGGTATCACGATCGAGCTCGAGGGAGAGGCGAACGACTACCTGGGCAAGGGCCTTTCGGGCGGCCGGCTCGTGCTCCGGCCCCACCGCCGCCAGCTCGTGGCGCCAGAGGATCAGGTGATCACGGGCAACGTGGCGCTCTACGGCGCCACGGGCGGGCGGGCGCTCATCTGCGGGCGGGCCGGCGAGCGCTTCGCCGTCCGCAACTCGGGGGCCGTCGCCGTGGTGGAGGGCGTCGGCGACCACGGCTGTGAGTACATGACGGGCGGCACGGTCGTCGTGCTCGGCCCGATCGGTCGAAACTTCGCCGCCGGCATGTCCGGCGGCGTCGCCTACCTGCTCGGAGAGAGCCTCGTCCGCCGTGGCCGCCTGAACGGCGAGCTGGTCGACCTGGAGGAGCCCGAGCAAGGCGACTGCTCCCTCCTCGAAGAGCTCCTCTCCGAGCACGCCCTGGCGACGGGCTCGGCTCAGGCGGTCCGCCTCCTTACCGCCGGCGACCTCGGCGAGCGCTTCGTGAAGGTGATGCCCCGCCAGTACCGGCGGGCCCTGGCAGAGGCGGCCGGGGCGCCCTTGCCCACCGAGCTCGTGAGCGCCGGTGGCTGATCCCCGCGGCTTTCTCCGCTACCCCCGCCAAGGCCCCCGCCGCCGGCCGCCCGAGCTCCGGCTGCGCGACTTCTCCGAGCTCTACGAGCCCTTCCCCGGCTCGAAGCTCCGCCAGCAGGCCTCCCGTTGCATGGACTGCGGCATCCCCTTTTGCCACGAGGGCTGCCCGCTCGGCAACCTCATCCCGGAGTGGAACGACCTCGTCAGGACCGGGAGGATGGAGGCGGCGGCCGCCCGGCTCGGGGCGACCAACAACTTCCCCGAGCTCACCGGCCGGCTCTGTCCTGCTCCCTGCGAGGGCTCCTGTGTCCTCGGCATCTCCTCCGAGCCGGTCCTCATCAAGCAGGTCGAGCTCGAGATAGCCGAGCAGGCGGCCGCAAGGGGGGCCCTCCCCCCGGCCCGCCCGCGGGCAGCGAGCGGCCGCTCGGTGGCCGTCGTCGGCTCGGGGCCGGCCGGGCTGGCCGCCGCCCAGCAGCTCACCCGGGCCGGGCATGCCGTCGTCGTCTTCGAGCGGGCCGAGGCGCCCGGCGGCCTGCTCCGCTACGGCATACCGGAGTTCAAGCTCGAGAAGTGGGTCCTCGACCGGCGCCTCGCCCAGATGGTGGCCGAGGGGACCCGCTTTCGCACCGGCGTGAGCGTTGGCCTTGCTCCCGGCGCTCCGCAGGACGCTCCGGCGGGAGCGGCCGCCCCGAGCGCCCGGCAGGTGGCAGCGGCCGAGCTGCTCGAGAGCTTCGACGTGGTTCTCGCCGCCGGGGGCGCCACCGTGCCCCGCGACCTGCTCGTGCCCGGGCGGGAGCTCGCCGGGGTCCACTTCGCCATGGAGTACCTGAAGCCGGCCAACCTCGCCTGCGAGTCGGGCGGGAGCGAGAGCGCGGTCTCGGCGGCCGGAAAGGACCTCGTCATCGTCGGCGGCGGCGACACCGGGGCGGACTGCCTCGGGACCGCCCACCGCCAGGGGGCGAGGTCGGTGCGCCAGCTCGAGATCATGCCGGCACCGCCGCTCGAGCGGGCAGCGGACAACCCCTGGCCGACCTGGCCGCTCGTGCTGCGCTCCTCGCCCGCCCACGAGGAGGGGGGAGAGCGCCTCTTCGCCGTCGAGACGACCGAGCTCATGGGGGACAGCTCGGGCCGGGTGCGGGCGCTGGCACTCCGCCGCCTCGATGAGCCCGCCGCCCCCCCGCTCGAGCTGCCGGCCGACCTCGTCCTGCTGGCGCTCGGCTTCGCCGGCGTCGAGCGGTCGGGGATCGTCGGCGAGCTCGGCCTCGGCCTCACCGCCCGGGGCACCGTAGCGGTCGACTCCTCCTTTGCCACCTCGACCCCGGGCGTCTTCGCCTGTGGAGACATGGCGCGAGGACAGTCACTCGTCGTCTGGGCGATCGCCGAGGGACGGGCGGCGGCGGCCGCCATCGACCGCCACCTCCTCGGTCGCGACCTCCTTCCCGCCCCGGTTGCTCCCGGGCAGATGGCACTTTCCTGAGAGAGCTTCGGCGGGGGAGACTTCTATCCTTGGCCTAGCGGCCCGTCGCGGCCGAAGAGGGGAGTAGGGATGCGCAGCACCATGCAGGAGCCGCCGCTTTTGATCCGCGACATCCTCCGTCACGGCCAGCAGGTCCACGGCGAGAGCGAGGTCGTCACCTTCGAGGGCGACAGCTTCCGGCGGGCCTCCTTCTCGGCCGTCGCCGCCCGAGCCGCCCAGCTGGCCCACGGCCTCTCCTCCCTCGGCATCCGCCTCGAGGACCGGGTCGGCACCTTCTGCTTCAACCACCAAGAGCACCTCGAGGCCTACCTCGCCATCCCGAGCATGGGCGCCGTGCTGCACACCTTGAACATCCGCCTCTTCCCAGAGCAGCTCGCCTACGTCATCGCCCACGCCGAGGACAAGGTCGTCATCTGCGACGCCGGCGTGGCGCCGCTCCTCGCCCGGGTGCTGGGCGAGTGCTCCTCGGTCGAGAAGGTCGTCGTGGTGGGTGAGGGTGACACCTCCTCGCTCAGCTCGCTGCGAGAGGTGCTCTCCTATGAGGAGCTGCTGGCGGGCCAGCCGACCAGCTACGACTGGCCCGAGGTGGACGAGAGGGAAGCGGCGGCGATGTGCTACACCTCGGGCACCACCGGCAACCCGAAGGGGGTCGCCTACAGCCACCGCTCCACCTACCTGCACTCCCTCTCGTCGACCTCGGCTGCCGCCATCGGCATCTCTGTCTACGACAAGGTGCTCGTGGTGGTGCCGCAGTTCCACGCCAACGCCTGGGGCATCCCCTATGCCGCCTGGCTGGCCGGGGCCGACATGGTGATGCCCCGCCAGTTCCTCCAGGCGGAGCCGCTCGTCAAGATGATCGAGGCCGAGCGACCGACACTGGCCGGCGCCGTGCCGACCATCTGGAACGAGGTGCTCCGTTACGCAGAGGCGCACGGCTCGGACCTGAGCTCCTTTCGCTCCATCATCGTCGGCGGCTCGGCCGTGCCCCGCTCCCTCATCGACCGCTTCGAGGACCTCTATGGCGTGCCCATCGTGCAGGGTTGGGGCATGACCGAGACGAGCCCGCTCGGGGCCGTGGGGGCGCCTCCGAAGGGGGTGACGGGTGAGGAGGCCCGCCAGTACCGCGCCAAGGCGGGACGGGTCGTCTTCGGCGTCGAGGCGAGGGTTGTCGACGGCACCGGCCAGGTCGTGGCCTGCGACGGCGAGTCGGTCGGCGAGTTCGAGGTGCGCGGGCCCTGGGTGACGGCCTCCTACTTCGGAGACCCGAGCCCGGAGCGCTTCCACGACGGCTGGCTGCGAACAGGCGACGTCGGGACGATCGACTCGCGGGGCTACCTGACGATCACCGACCGGACCAAAGACGTCATCAAGACAGGCGGGGAGTGGATCTCCTCGGTCGAGCTCGAGAACGCCCTCATGGGCCATCCCGACGTCTTCGAGGCCGCCGTCGTGGCCATCCCCGACGAGCGCTGGGACGAGCGCCCCCTTGCCTGCGTGGTGCTGAAGGAGGGCTCCTCTGCCTCGGTGGCAGAGCTCGCCTCCTACCTCGAGCCGAAGGTTGCCCGCTGGTGGGTGCCGGACAAGTGGGCCTTCATCGAGCAGGTGCCGAAGACGAGCGTCGGCAAGTTCGACAAGAAGGTGATCCGCGCCCAGCTCGAGAAGGGCGAGCTCGAGGTGGTCGAGCGCCAGAAGCCCTGAGGGTGGCCGCAAGAGAGCGTCTCGATGAGCTGGCAGGTGAGCTCGACCGGCTGGCCGAGGCGCTCACCGACGTCGCCATGGAGGTGCTGCGCGAGGCGGTGCACGACGAGGGCGAAACAGACCGCCTCGCCGCCACTAAGAAAGAGAAGGTGATCAACCGGGCCCGGGCGGCCGTCGAGAAGGCCGCCCGCCTTGCCCGCCAGGCCGCCCAGGGCGAGCAGGAGCCCGCCGAGGAGTGGTGACTACCCGCCGCTCCAGCTGTTGACCGTGTCGATCAGCTGGCGCAGCCGCCCCTGGAAGCGCAGGTCGAGCTCGAGAGCGATGCGGGAGAGCTGGAGATTGTCCCGCCCGGCCCGTTCGGGTCCGAGCGGCTCGGTGCGCCAGATCCCCCTTTTTGAGCAGATGTCGGCGAAGGCCTCGTTTGCGGCCGCCAGCTCCTCGTCGCTCGGGGCTGTCCGCAACCGCATCACCATGGTGTTGCCCACGAAGCGGCGGGAGTGGTAGTTGCGGTAGAAGCCGAGCAGCTCGGCCCGGGCGACGTCGACATCGTCTGTGATCTTGTAGAAGGCCTTGTCCTGCTTGCTGGCAAGGCCCCGGCCGATGACCTCGCCCTCGACGAAGGCGAGCCAGGACTCCCAGTAGGGCTCCTGGGGCAGGTCGAGCAGGACGATCGGAGCCGGCTCTGCCTTCCCGGTCTGGAGGAGGGTGAGCAGCTCGAAGGCCTCATCGAGGGTCCCGAAGCCGCCCGGCAGCACCGCGAAGCCGGCCGACTCCTTCATGAGCATCAGCTTGCGCGTGAAGAAGTACTTCATCTCGACGAGCCGGCCCTCGGCGGCGAGCTCGGGATGGGAGACCGACTCGAAGGGCAGGCGGATGTCGACCCCGATCGCCATGTCCGGCCCGGCCCCGTCGGTCCCGGCCGCCATGATGCCCGGTCCCGCCCCCGTCACGACCATCCACCCCTCGTTCGCCATGCGGGCGGCGAGCTCTTTCGCCTGGGCGTAGAGGGGATCATCGGGTTGGGTGCGGGCCGAGCCGAACATCGTCAGCTTGGGGATGCCGCGAAAGGGAGCAAAGAGCGTGAAGGCGCGGGCCATCTCCGCGAGGGCGGAGGTGGCGATCTTGAGGTCGAGCCTGCTCGGGGTGCCGTCGCCCAGCTTGATGGTCGTGCCGATCAGCTCGCGGAGCAGGTCTCGGTTCTCCCTCGCCCCGGCCAGGTCGAGCAGCTCGGAGATGAGGCCCTCGGCCTCCTCGGGGATGGGACGCCGGGCAGCCTTCTCGGCCTCGGCGATGGCGCGGGCCGGCCCCGAGCGCTCGGCTGCCAGCTCGGCCTCGGGGACCGCCCTCGTCTCCTCGCTCACAGCGGCGCGCCAGCGAGGCGACCATAGAGGGTCGTCCGCTGCTCGAGGGGCCGGCCGAGCGGGGCCGTGATCTGGCGGAAGGACTCCTCGTCCATGCGCTGGCCGTGGCTGGCGCCTGCCGCCCGGGAGATGTTCTCGTCCATGAGGGTGCCGCCGAGGTCGTTGCAGCCGGCCTGGAGCAGCTGGCGGGCTCCCTGCACCCCCATCTTCACCCAGCTCGCCTGGATGTTGTCGATGGCGCCCCGGTAGGCGATGCGCCCGACGGCGTGCATCAAGAGGGCCTCGCGGAAGGTGGGTCCCCGGCGGGCTCTTCCCTGCAGGTAGAGCGGAGCGCCCATGTGGACGAAGGGGAGCGGCACGAACTCGGTGAAGCCGCCGGTGGCAATGC
>JAJYQK010000058.1 GCA_021794645.1 Actinomycetes bacterium | reverse complement strand
GATAAGAGCCTCCGCCCAGAGCCACACCGGTTACGTCCGGACCAACAACGAGGACCTGGCCGTCGTCGGGGCCAACCTGGCCGCCCTGGCCGACGGCATGGGGGGTCACCTCGGCGGCGAGGTGGCGGCCCGCACCGCCATCGAGCAGGTGGTCGAGTCCTTCTCGCAGGAGGCGAGCGTCGGCGGCCTCGTGGCGGCGGTGCACCGGGCGAACGAGGCCATCTGGCGAAAGAGCCGCTCGGACCCGGCCGTGCACGGCATGGGGACCACCATCACCGCCCTTGCTCTCGTCGACGGCGAGGACGGCAGGCCCTGCCTGGCGCTCGTGAACGTCGGGGACTCGCGGGCCTACAGCATCGACATGCAGGCGGACCACCCCCGCCTCGCCCGCCTCACCGAGGACCACTCGATGGTGGAGGAGATGGTGCGCAAGGGCGAGCTCTCGCCGGCCGAGGCAGCCGTCCACCCCCAGCGCCACGTCGTCACCCGGGTGCTCGGCATCGACGACGACGTCGACGTCGATCTCTGGCAGCTCGAGCCCGAGCCGGGGATGCGGCTCCTCCTCTGCTCGGACGGCCTCTCAGACGACGTGCCCGAAGAGGAGATCGCCGCTGTCCTCGCGGGCGCCACTGACCCCGACGAGGCCGCAGCCACCCTCGTCCAGTCCGCCCTCGCCCACGGTGGCATGGACAACGTCACGGTCGTCGTCGTCGACGTCGTCGACGAGCCCAGCCCGAGCGGGACCGGGCCCGTCCTCTTCGCCCCGCCCCGCCCCGAGGGCCCCGAGACGGGCGACGACTCCCAGCGGGCCGACGTCACCCAGGCCCTGCCGGTGACCCGCCGGAAGGAGGGGACCGCCGGGGAGGCGACCGCCGCCCTCGACATGGGGGCCCTCATCGGCGCCGGGGCCGCCGGAGCGCTCGCCGGGGAGGCGCCCCGCCAGAACGGCTCCCACTCGCCTCAGCTCTTCGACCTCGAGGAGGAGGAGGGAACCGGTCTCGAGCGGACCGAGGGTGGCGGCCGCCACAGCGGGCGGAGCCTCGTGGTGCGAGCCGGCGCCCCGGCCCTCCTCGAAGGCACGGGCGAGGTGCCGGCGCCCCATCGGCGCACGACGGTGCTCGTCCCCCCGAGCCGGGAGACGAAGCCCTACCGGGACCGTGTCCTCACCTTCCGGGTGGTCCTGTTCGTCCTCCTCCTCGCCGCCCTCTGCGGCGGCGTCGTCGCCGTCGTCGTCTGGTTCCAGCGCTCCTCCTACTACGTCGGCCTCTACGGCCAGCGGGTCGCCATCTTCTCGGGGCGGCCGGGCGGGATGCTCTGGTTCAAGCCCCAGCTGCTCGAGGAGAGCAGCCTCACCTCGCGCAACCTGCTGCCGAACGCCCTCGTCGAGGTGAAAAAGGGCATCGTCGAGCCCTCCTACGCGGCGGCCCGCCAGCAGGTGGTCGATCTCGGTCGCCTCTCGGCCGAGGTCGGGCTCGCCCCCCGGACCACGACGACCACCACCACCCCGGCCGGCAAGCACTCGCTCGGGGTGACGCCCAACCCCTCGCCGAGGCAGGCATCCTTGAGCGCCGCCGTCGTCTCCTCGGCGCCAAGGACGAGGATCGCAGCACAAGGAGCTCTCAGGTGAACCCACGGATCCGCTGGGTCGGCATCATCCTGCTCGTCTGCTTCGGGCTTTTGTTCCTGCAGCTCAACAACATCCAGGTCCGCCAGGCCTCGGCCCTGTCGAACAACCCGCTCGTGCACTCCGGCCAGACGCCGTCGTACTACCTCGCCCGGGGCACGATCCTGAGCGCCGACGACAAGATCCTCGCCTACTCGCGAAAGACGGCCCAGGGCTGGCAGCGGGTCTACCCGCAGGCGACCGCCCGGAACTTCGGCCAGATAACCGGCTTCATGCCCACCGCCTTTGCCACCCCGCCCGCCTACGGGGTGGAGGCGGAGTACTACAACTACCTCTCCCAGCACCAGTCGCCCGTCACCTCGCTCCGCTCGCTCCTCACCCAGCACACCGAGACCGACAACGTCATCCTCACCATCCCCTCCCAACTGCAGGCGGACGCGGCCGCCCTCATCAACGGCAAGAAGGGTGCCGAGGTGGTCGCCCTCGACCCCCGCAACGGCAACGTCCTCGCCATGTACGGCTGGCCGAGCTACAACCCGAACCCGGTGAGCAGCTTGAACGCCAAGGTGGCCAACCGGGCCTGGAAGGCGCTCAACTCGCGCTACCCGGACCCCTATGTCAACCTGGCGACCGATCTCGGCTACGCCCCCGGCTCGACGTTCAAGGTGATGGACACCGCCTCGATCTTCCAGAACAAGCCGAGTTTGGCGAACATCAACTGGCCCTTCGAGAGCTCGACCAAGCTGCCCGACACCCCGGCCATCTTCCACAACTACGCCAGCGAGCGCTGCGGCGGCCCGCTTCCCGAGATCCTGGCGGTCTCCTGCGACACCGCCTACGCCCAGATCGGCCTCCGTCTCGGGGCCGACAACGTCGTGCACGAGGCCGAGTCCTTCGGCTGGTGCCAGGAGTCGGCCAAGCGCATCCCGGGCATCTGCGCCAGCGGCGGCACGCCGCCCCCCATCGACCTGCCGAAGAACGAGGTGGTCGGGGCGACGATGGCGCCTATTCCGATGCTGCAGGCCAACCCGCCCTTCCTCGCCTACAGCTCCATCGGGCAGTTCGACGACTCTGCCTCCGCCCTCTCGATGGCGCTCGTGGCCGCCGGGATAGCCGACAACGGCAAGATCATGGCCCCCCACGTCATGAAGAAGATCATCGACAGCGACGGCAACGTCGTGCGCCAGTACCGCCCCCACCTCTGGAAGCAGGCCACCACGGCAGCGATCGCCCAGCGGGTGCGCAAGCTGATGATCGGGCCGACCCAGGGCTCGCCCTGGCCGGGCACGGCGGCGGGGGTCTTTACCAACCTGCAGTCCCGCGGCATCGAGGTGGGGGCCAAGACCGGCACGGCCGAGGCCGTCATCTCCTCCACCACCTCCAACTGCGCCACCTACGACTGGATGATCGCCATGGCCCCCATCAACAACGGCCAGGTGCCAAAGGCCGTCGTGGCAGTCGTGGTGCCCACCCCGAACGGGGCGAACGCCTGCGCCGAGGCGACCGGCGCCAGCGTGGCCGGTCCGGTCATCGACCAGATGCTGACCGACGTATTGCAGGCTGGCTACTAGGCCGGCGGAATAGGCTTTTCCTCACATGTCCTCGACACCACCCTCCAACAGCGGGGGGGAGCGCGCCCGTGTCTACGGCGGCCGCTACCAGCTGGTCCGCCAGATAGCCAGGGGTGGCACGGCCCAGGTCTACATGGCACGGGACCTGCTGTTGGACCGCCCCATCGCCCTCAAGGTGCTCTTCCCCGAGCTGTCGACTGACTCCTCGTTCGTCGGGCGCTTCCGGCGGGAGGCGCAGGCTGCCGCCAACCTCTCCCATCCGAACATCGTGCCGGTCTTCGACTGGGGCGAGTCGGAGCGGACCTACTACATCGTCATGGAGTACGTCGACGGCCAGCCGCTCTCCTCGATCATCCGCGACCAGGCGCCGCTCGAGTTCCAGCTGGCCGCCTCGATCGCGGCCGACATCTCGAAGGCTCTCAGCTACGCCCACCGCCACGGGGTCGTCCACCGCGACGTGAAGCCGGGCAACGTCCTCATAACAAGTGACGGGCAGGTGAAGGTCACCGACTTCGGCATCGCCCGCGCCGTCGGGACAGACGACAACGTCACCCAGACCGGCCTCGTGATGGGGACCGCCACCTACTTCTCGCCCGAGCAGGCCCAGGGCCTCGGCGTCGACGGCCGGAGCGACGTCTACGCCCTCGGCGTGGTGCTCTACGAGATGGTGACGGGCCGCCCGCCCTTCTCGGCCGACACCCCCGTCGCCATCGCCTACAAGCACGTCTCTGAGGCCGCCGTCGCCCCCCGTGAGGTGGAGCCCCGTGTGCCGGCCGCCCTCGAGGCGATCATCATGCGGGCCATGGCCAAGCAGCCGGGCGAGCGCTACCCGACGGCGGAGGACTTCCACTCCGACCTGCAGCGCTACCTGCAAGGCGCCCCGGTGCTGGCGGCCGCCTCGGCCGTCGGGATCACCCAGGCGACCCAGGCCACCCGGGGGGTCGGACTGGGGGCCACCCAGGCGATGGCCCCGCTGCCGACGATGGCGGTGGCGACGCCGGCGACGGCGGCCCTCGGCGCCACCGAGGTCCGCCAGAGCGCCGAGGTGGGCGCCACCGAGATGCCCAGGCGGCGCTGGGCCGGCTGGGCGGCGGCGGCCGTCGTCCTGGCGGTCCTCCTCGCCCTCCTCGTCTACTTCGGCGGCCGCTCGCTCGGCTACTTCGGAGCGGGCGGCTACCTGCGCATGCCGGACGAGAAGGGAAAGGTCGTGGCGGTCGCCGCCCACGACCTGCGCTCCCGCGGCCTCAAGGTGGACGAGCAGAGCCGGTACTCGAAGAAGAAGAAGGGCACGGTCATCTCCCAGGACCCCGCCCCCCAGCACCTCGTCCGGCAGGGTGACACCGTCACCCTCATCTACTCGGGCGGCCAGCGCCGGGTGGCGGTCCCCCGCGTCGTCGGGGAGCAGTACACGGCGGCCGAGAGCACGCTCACCGCCGACGGGCTCAACTACAGCCTCGTGCCGGTGACCCCGACGAGCTCCTCTCAGACCCAAGGGGTCGTCGTCCGCACCGACCCCTCCGCCGGCACCAAGCTGCTGCCGGGCCGGCCGGTGAAGCTGTACTACATCCACGGCAAGCAGCAGGTGACGATCCCCTCGGTCGCCGGTGACTCGGTGGCGAAGGCCTCGAACGTCCTCGGTGCCCACCAGCTGTCGGTCTCCGGCACGACCTACGCCCTCTCCTCCAGCGTGGCCAAGGGCAACGTGGTCGGCACCCAGCCGCCTGTCGGCACGAAGGAGCCGGCCGGCACGGCCGTCGCCCTCGTCGTCTCCTCCGGTCCGCCCGTCACGGTCCCGAACGTCGTCGGCGACACCCAGTCGCAGGCGGAGTCGGCGCTGACGGGCGCCGGCCTCGGCTACACCGTCACCTACGTGAGCGGGCTGCCCTCCGACAGCGGCTACGTCTCGAGCCAGAGCCCGGGGGGGCACCAGCAGGTGGCGAAGGGGACGACTGTGACGATCGACGTCGTCAAGTCCACCTCGACCACCACCACGACGACCAGCACTCCCACCACCACCACGACGACCAGCACGCCGCCGCCGGGGGGGAAGCTGCCGGGGGGGAAGCCGCCGGGGGCGAAGAAGGCCTAACCGCCGAGGGCGAGGAAGTTCCCGAGCAGCTCCCGTCCGGCCTCGCCGGTGAGGATCGACTCGGGGTGGAACTGCACGCCCTCCACCGGCAGCTCCTTGTGCCGAAGGCCCATGACGAGGCCGTCTTTGGTGCGCGCCGAGACCTCGAGGCAGGAGGGGACGGTCTCGGCTGCCACGACGAGGGAGTGGTAGCGGGTCGCCTGGAGCGGGTCGGGCAGGCCCTGGAAGACGCCGCGCCCGTCGTGCTCGATCGCAGAGGCCCTGCCGTGCACTATCTCGTCCGCCCGCACGACGCTCGCCCCGTAGAGCTCGCCGATGCACTGGTGGCCGAGGCAGACGCCGAGGACTGGGCGGCCGGCGGCGGCAAAGGCGGCGATGGCCTCTTTCGAGATGCCCGCTCCCTCGGGACGGCCCGGCCCGGGGGAGACCAAGAGGGCGTCACCGGCCAGCTCCTCGAGGCCGGCGAGGCTGACGGAGTCGTTGCGCACCACGACCGGCTCGGCGCCGAGCTCACCGAGGTACTGCACGAGGTTGTAGACGAAGCTGTCGTAGTTGTCGACGACGACGACGCGAACCGCCACCCAGAGAGGGTACTTCGGCCCCGGCCCTCCCAGGAGCGGCCTTTGAGTAACGTCGGGGCGTGCCGAGCGCGAAGCAAAAGGGCGGGGGCCGGGTCACCCAGTCGCCGAAGAAGAGGTCGCCGGGCCGCTACACCCCACCCATCCCGAAAGACAGGCGCCACAGCCCGACCTGGTACCCCTATGTGCTGATCGGCCTGCTCGTGGTGGGCCTGCTCTTCATAATCGGCAACTACGCCGCCTTCTTGCCGTCGGGCACCCACACCTACTACCTCGTGGCAGGCATCGTCGCCATCGTCGCCGGGCTAGTGATGGCGACCTACTACCACTAGGGCTCAGCCGAGGCGCTCGATGACGGTGGCGTTGGCGAGCCCGCCGCCCTCGCACATCGTCTGCAGGCCGTAGCGACCGCCCGTCCTCTCGAGCTCGTTCACGAGGGTCGCCATCAGCTTGGTGCCCGAGGCCCCGAGCGGGTGGCCGAGGGCGATCGCCCCGCCGTTCACGTTCACCTTCTCCATGTCGGGGCGGAGCTCCTTCTCCCAGGCGAGCACGACCGAGGCGAAGGCCTCGTTGATCTCGACGAGGTCGATCTCCTCGAGGCTGAGCTTGGTCCGCTCGAGCACTTTTCTCGTGGCCGGGATGGGGCCCGTCAGCATCGTCACCGGGTCGACGCCGACGACGGCGAAGCCGACGAAGCGGGCCCGGGGGGTGAGGCCGAGCTCCTCGGCCCGCTCCTCCGACATGACGAGCACGGCCGAGGCGCCGTCTGTGATCTGGGAGGAGTTGCCGGCGGTCACCTTGCCGTCCTGCTTGAAGGCGGGCTTCAGGCTGGCGAGCGTCTCCACCGTGGTGCCGGGGCGGAGCCCCTCGTCCCGGTCGAGCACCTCACCGGTCTCCCTGCCCTCGGCGTCGCGGACTGCGATCGGCACGATCTCGCGCTCGAAGCGGCCCTCCTCGGTCGCCCGGAGGCCGTAGGCCTGGCTGCGGGCACCGAAGCCGTCGAGCTCCTCCCGGCTGAGGTTCCACTGCTCGGCGATCATCTCGGCCGAGATGCCCTGGGGGACGAGGCCGCCGACGGGCTCGTAGCGGGCCTGCACCTTGGGCCCGAAGGGGAAGCCGACGCCCGAGCCGATGGAGGCCCCCATCGGCACCCGGGTCATGCACTCGACGCCGGCGGCGACGACGACGTCGTAGGCGCCCGCCATCACGCCCTGGGCGGCGAAGTGGAGCGCCTGCTGGGAGGAGCCGCACTGGCGGTCGACGGTCGTGGCCGGCACCGACTCGGGCCAGCCGGCTGCCAGCACGGCGTTGCGGGCGATGTTGACCGACTGGTCGCCCACCTGCATGACACAGCCCATGATGACGTCGTCGACCAGGGCCGGGTCGAGCCCGCTGCGCTCGGCGAGGGCGGTCAGCGTCTCGGCCGCGAGGTCGGCCGGATGCCAGCCCGACAGCTTCCCGTTGCGCTTCCCGCCCGGGGTGCGGACGGCATCGACGATCACGGCGTTCGGCATGGGCTTCTCCTCGAGTCGTTCGGCGACGGCTCCGCCACCGACAACTTACGTGTGGGTAACAAGACTACCGGTGGTCCGCCGCCGCCCGCCCGCCTAGCCTGAGGCCGGTGCCGGGTAGAGAGAGCAAGGAGCCGCCCTCGGGGCGAAAGGACATGTCCCGCTGGCTGGGCGACGGCGGCATGGAGATCCTCGCCGCCCTCGGCGTCGGCTTCGAGGACTACGGGGTGGAAGACGATGACGACGCCGGTTGGGCGACGGCCGTGTTCGAGCCGAAGCCGCTCGCCTGCAACCCGCACGGGGCGGTGCAGGCGGGCGTGCACGCCGTGGTCCTCGACGCCGCCATGAACTTCGCCGTCAACGCCGGCCTGCCGGGGCGGGACCGGACCAAGGCGACAGTCGAGATGAAGACAGAGACGATGCGGCCCGCCTCCGTCGGCGAGAGGCTGGCGGTGCGGGGAGCGGTCATGCGACAGACCCGCCAGATCGCCTTCGCCGAGGCTCGCATCGAGAACGAGGCCGGCGAGCTCGTCTCGCGGGCGACGGGGACCTTCCTGCTCCACCGGGCGGGCGAGGGCCGCCACTAGCGGCGAGGGCTAGGGGGCCGTCAGCTCGGCCGCCTCCAAGAGGCGCCTCGCCCGCCTCTCGCTCAGCTCGGCGAGCGAGAGGTCGACAAGGCCCGTGACCACGAAGCGGTCGCCTCCCACCCGCCCGACCACCTCGGCCGGGACGCCCGCCGCGGCGGCCAGCCCGAGGAGGCGGTCGGGCTGGCCCGTGCTCACCACCACCCGGCTCGGAGCCTCGGAGAAGAGCTCGGCGGCGTTGGGCACGGCCTCGACCACGAGGCCCCGGCCGGCCGCGGTGGCCATCTCGGCGAAACAGAGGCCAAGGCCGCCCTCTGAGACGTCGTGGACGCCGCTCACGAGGGCTGTGGTCGTGACGACGGAGCGGATCAGCTCGCAGAGGGCGAGGTGGCCGTCGTAGTCGAGCGGGGGAAGGGGCCCGCCGTCCTCGCCGAGGAAGAAGCGGGCGAAGCGGGAGCCCCCGAGGCCCTCGCTCCGCCGGCCGAGGAGGACGAGGGCGTCTTCCTCCGGCCCGAGGGCGATGGGCGGCGGCGGCGCCGTGAGCGAGTCGATCACGCCGACGACACCCACGACCGGGGTCGGGTCGATGTCGGCTCCGTCGCTCTCGTTGTAGAGCGAGACGTTGCCGCCGACGACGGGCACGCCGAAGGCGAGGCAGGCCTCGGCCATGCCGTCTATCGACTCCGACAGCTGCCACATGACGGCGGGGTGCTCGGGGTTGCCGAAGTTGAGGCAGTCGACGGCCGCCACCGGCCGGCCCCCGGTGACCGCGACGTTCAAGACAGCCTCTGCCACCGTGGCGGCCGTGCCCGCCCGGGGGTCGACGGCGCACCAGGTTGGGTTGGCGTCGGTCGTGAGGGAGAGGCCCCGCCCCTTGAAGGCGATGCCGGGGGCGGCCAGGCGCAGCACGGTGGCGTCGGCCGTCCCCGGGCCCCGCACGGTGTTCAGGAAGAGCTGGTGGTCGTACTGCTCGTAGACGAAAGAGGGGTCGTAGGCCGAAGAAAAGAGGGCCTCTTCGAGCGAGAAGGGGTAGGGCCCGGGCCCGGCGGCGGCGCGGACCCCGGCCCCGGGGCTGTGGCGGCCGAAGGTGGCCGGTGGTTCGAGCGGGCGGCGGTAGAGCGGGGCGTCGTCGGCGAGGGAGGAGGCGGGCACGTCGGCTGCGACCTCGCCCGCCAGGCCGCGCACGACGAGGTGGCCGCGGCCGTCCGGGCCGGGGGCCGTCACCCGCCCGATGACGCTGGCGCGCACCTCGTGGCGGGAGCAGGCCGCCAGCACCGCCTCCAGGTTGGCCGGCTCGACGATGGCGAGCATCCGCTCCTGGCTCTCGCTCGTCATGATCTCGATCGGTGACATGCCGGGCTCCCGGCAGGGGACCGCGGCGGCATCGACCTCCATGCCGAAGCCGGCCCGGGCTGCCGTCTCGCTCGTGGCACAGCTGAGGCCGGCGCCGCCCAGGTCCTGGATCCCGACCACGAGGCCGGCATCGAGCAGGTCGAGGCAGGCCTCGATGAGGCGCTTCTCCTCGAAGGGATCGCCCACCTGGACGCTCGGGCGCTTGGAGAGGTCCTCCTTTTCGGCCTTGAGGCCGGCCGAGGCGAGAACGCTCACCCCGCCGATGCCGTCCCGCCCCGTCAGCGAGCCGAGCAGCAGCGCCAGGTTGCCCTCGCCGCTCGCCTGGCCGAGCACAAGCCGCTCGAGCGGCAGCAGGCCGAGGCAGAAGACGTTCACGAGCGGATTGCCCCGGTAGGAGGGGGAGAAGGTCAGCTGCCCGCCCACCGTCGGCACCCCGACCGAGTTGCCATATCCCGATATCCCCCGGACGACACCGTCGAAGATGTAGCGGGAGCGCGGCTCCTCGAGGTCACCGAAGAACAGCGGGTCCATGATGGCGATGGGGCGGGCCCCCATCGTGAAGACGTCGCGCAGTATGCCGCCCACGCCGGTGGCGGCGCCCTGATAGGGCTCAACGGCCGACGGGTGGTTGTGGCTCTCTATGCGCAGCGCGATGGCCACCCCGTCGCCGACGTCGACGACACCGGCATTCTCGCCGGGGCCGACGACGACCGCTTCACCCTCGGAGGGCAGGCGGCGCAAGTGCACCCGGGAGGACTTGTAGGAGCAGTGCTCGCTCCACATGACCGAGTACATGGCCAGCTCGAGCGGGGTCGGTGACCGCCCCAGCAGGTCGTGTATCTGCTGGAATTCCTCGTCTGTGAGACCCAGTTGCCGATGAGTCTCCGGCTCCTCAACTCCGGTCATTTCTCTGTAACCACTCCTCTCGAAGAGCCGTTCACCAGCGTGCAGGGGAGAGTTTTTCTTCCAATGCGCCGGGTCGCTCTTTGGGGCCTCGACTTGCAAGAGTGTGAGTATTTCGGCACAATGGACAAATGCCTCCCCGGAAAAGAGCTACAAAGTCTGCCCTCTCGAACGAGCACAAGGACGCCCTTGCAGCCGGCCGTCGTCAAGGCCACACAGTGCGCCGTTATCTCGTCGCTCTCGAGCAGAACAAGCCCCGTCGCGGCCGCCAGGTGAGCGTCGACTCGCTGAAGGCCCGGCTCGCCGACGTCGAGCAGAAGATCGCCGATGCCGACGCCCTGCAGCGGGTCCACCTCATCCAGGAGCGCCGCGACCTCGAGCACCGCATCGAGGCCCGCTCGGCCGAGTCGGGCGACGACCTGCCCACCCTCGAGGCCGCCTTCATCGAGGTGGCGGCGGAGTACGGCGAGCGCAAGGGGATCGACTACGCCACCTGGCGCGAGGCGGGGGTCCCGGCCGACGTCCTGCAAAAGGCGGGCATCCACTGGAGCCGCCGGGGCTAGCTGGCGCTGCGGGCGGCCGCCGGCCGCCCGGCCCGCTTGCCCACGAGGAAGCTCGCCAGCGAGGAGAGGAGGCTGAGGCCGTCGGCCGAGCCGAGGAGGGCGTCGCTCGCCCGCTCGGGGTGGGGCATGAGCCCGACGACGTTGCGCCCCTCGTTGCAGATGCCGGCGATGTCGCCGACCGAGCCGTTCGGGTTGTCGGTGTAGGTGAGCACCACCTGCTCCCGCTCGAAAAGTCGCCGGGTGGTCTTCTCGTCACAGGTGAAATTGCCCTCGTTGTGATTGATGGGGAGAACGAGCCGCTCTCCCCTCTCGCAGTCGACGGTGAGAGGGGAGTCGATGCTGCGTACCTCGCAGGTGACGTCCCGGCAGATGAAGCGCCGCCCGGCGTTCGGTCGGAGCGCCCCCTCGAGCAGCCCGGCCTCGGTGAGGACCTGGAAGCCGTTGCAGATGCCCACCACCGGCCCGCCCTGGCGGGCCATCTCGGCGACGGCGGTCATCACGGGCGAGAAGCGGGCGATGGCGCCGGGGCGGAGGTAGTCGCCGTGGGCGAAGCCGCCCGGCAGGACGATGCCGTCCACCTGGCCGAGAGAGTCCTGCTGGTGCCAGACGAGGCTCGCCTCGATCCCCACCCGCTCGAGGGCGGCCACGACGTCGTGCTCGCAGTTCGAGCCGGGGAAGACGACGACGGCCAGCCGGCTCACGCGTTCTCCCGCACCGGGGCGAGCCGGACGCTCGCCTTCTCCATGACGGGGTTGGCGAGCAGCCGGTGGCAGAGCTCCTCGGCGACCCGGCGGGCCTCCTCCTCACCGGCCGCCGCCAGCTCGAAGCTGACGAGCTTTCCCACCCGCACCTGCTCGATGCCGGCAAAGCCGAGGGAGGGCAGCACCCGCTCGATCGTCTGGCCCTCCGGGTCCGAGATGCCCTCGAGCCCCGTCACCTCGACGGTGACGGCGAACCTCACCCGCTCACTCCGTACCAGTCCGCAAAGCGCCGTCCCGAGAGCAGCTCGTAGGCCGAGACGTAGCGGGCGCGGGTGGCTGCCACCACCTCGTCGGGCAGCGCCGGTGCCGGCGGCTTCTTGTCCCAGCCGGTCGACTCGGCCCAGTCCCGCACGGGCTGCTTGTCGAAGGAGGGAGGGGCGCTGCCGGGTGCCCACTTCTCCGCCGGCCAGAAGCGGGAGGAGTCGGGCGTGAGGATCTCGTCACAGATGGCGAGCTCGCCGTCGATGAAGCCGAGCTCGAACTTGGTGTCGGCCACCACGATGCCGCTCTCGAGGGCGATCTCGGCCCCCCGCTCGTAGGCGGTGAGGGCGATCTCCCGGGCCCGCTCGGCCACCTCCTTGCCGACGAGGTCGGCCGCCTGCTCGAAGGAGATGTTCTCGTCGTGGCCCTCGGTCGCCTTGGTCGAGGGCGTGAAGACCGGCTCGGGGAGCTTCTCTGACTCCAAGAGCCCCTCTTTCAGCTTGGTGCCGTGCATCGTGCCCGACTGGCGGTACTCCTTCCAGGCCGAGCCGGTGATGTAGCCCCGCACGATGCACTCGATCGGGAGCATCTCGGCCTGGCGCACGAGCATCCCCCGCCCGGCCACGTCGGGCACCTCCGCCACGGCGGCGGGCATGGCTGCCGGGTCGGCCGTGACGAGGTGGGTCGGGGCGACGTCGCGCAGCGCCTCGGTCCAGAAGTCGGTCATGGCCGTGAGCACCCGGCCCTTGTCCGGCACGGGCTCGGAGAAGACGACGTCGAAGGCGGAGATGCGGTCCGAGGCGACCATCAGCCAGCTGCCCTCGCCGAGGTCGTAGATGTCTCGTACCTTGCCCGAGTAGACGTGGTCAAGGCTCATGGGTCGATCTCCTCCAGTGCGTCGATGGTGCGGTGGGCGTGTTGCAGGGCCCGCTCGAGGTCGAAGGCCCGGTCGAGCACCTCTCGCGGCGACCGGCCGGCGGCCGCCAGGGCCCTTGCGACTGCCGGCTCCTTCTCTAGCAGCTGGCGGAAGTCCTGCCGTCCCTCGTGGGCCTGGCGGGCGGCCGACTGGACGATCCTGTAGGCCTCGTCCCGGGTGAGGCCCGCCTCGACCAGGGCGAGGAGGACCGGCTGGGAGAAGACGAGGCCGTAGGAGCCCTCGAGGAGGTTCTCTCGCATCCGCTCGGCGTGCACCACGAGGCCGGAGACGAGCTCGGCCCCCTTGGCGAGCAGGTAGTAGGCGAGCAGGCTGGCGTCGGGCAGGACGACGCGCTCGACCGAGCTGTGGGAGATGTCGCGCTCGTGCCACAAGGCGACGTCCTCCAGCCCGGCGAGGGCGTAGCCCCGCAGCACCCTCGCCAGACCGCAGAGGCGCTCGGCGGTGATCGGGTTGCGCTTGTGCGGCATCGCCGAAGAGCCCTTCTGGCCCTCCCCGAAGGCCTCCTCTGCCTCGGCCACCTCCGAGCGCTGCAGGTGGCGGATCTCGAGCGAGACGGCTTCGACGGTGGTCCCGACCGCGGCGCAGGCATAGAGGTACTGGGCGTGGCGGTCGCGGGCGATCACCTGGGTGGCCGGCACGGGCTCGAGGCCGAGGGCGGCGCAGACATGGGCCTCGACGGCCGGGTCGATGTTGGAGTAGGTGCCGACGGCACCCGAGAGCTTGCCGACGGCCACGGCCCGCCGCGCCTGGCGGAGGCGCTCCCGGTCGCGGTCGGCCTGCAGGCAGAAAAGGGCCATCTTGTTGCCGAAGGTGGTCGGCTCGGCGTGCATGCCGTGGGTCCGCCCGAGCATCGGGGTCCGGCGGTGGGCGAGGGCCTTCTCCTTTAGGGAGGCGACGAAGCCGTCGGCCGCTCGAAGGAGGAGGTCGCTCGCCTTGGCCAAGGTGGCGCACTGGGCGGTGTCGACCACGTCGGAGGAGGTGAGGCCGTGGTGGACCCAGTTGCCCGCCGGCGGCCCGATGGCCGCCTGCACGACGTCCACGAAGGCGGCGACGTCGTGGTTGGTGACCGCCTCCCGGGCGGAGACAGCCGCCACGAAGGCGGCATCGACGACGGGGGCCCGCTGGCGGCAGGCGGCCGCCTCCGCCGGCGGGATCACGCCGAGGGCGGCCCAGGCCTCGACGGCCAGCAGCTCCACCTCGAGATAGAGGCCGAGGCGGGCCTCGTCGGTGAAGAGGGCGGCCATCTCGGGCCGGGAGTAGCGGGGTATCACGCCGGCGCCCGCAGGCTGGAGAGGGGGGTGGCGGCGATGTCACGGCGCAGCTGCATCCCCTCGAAAGAGACGAGCCCGAGCGCCTCGTAGGCCCGCCGGCGGGCCCGCGCGAGGTCGTCTCCGATGCCCGTCACCGCCAGCACCCGCCCGCCGGCGGTGCGGAGGGCGCCCTCTTCGTCTCGGCTGGTGCCGGCATGGAAGAGGTGCACGTCGCCGAGGCTAGCTGCCGCGCCCACCCCGCTGATGAGGCCGCCGGTCTCCGGGGCGCCGGGATAGCCGGGAGCGGCCGCCACGACGCAGACGGCCGACCGGGCCGAGAATTGGGGCGGGGCGACCCGATCGAGGCCGCCGCCGGCGGCGGCCGCCAGCAGCTCGGTGAGGTCGCTCGAGAGGAGCGGGACCACCACCTCGGTCTCGGGGTCCCCGAAGCGGACGTTGAACTCGATGAGACGGGGGCCGGCCTCGCTCAGCATGAGCCCGGCATAGAGGGCGCCCCGGTAGTCGATGCCCCGCCTGGAGAGGGCGGCGAGCGTCGGGCCGACGACGGTCTCGAGCACCTCGCCGACGACCTGGCCGTCGACGGCCGGCACAGGGGCGTAAGAGCCCATGCCGCCGGTGTTGGGCCCGCGGTCTTTCTCCGAGAGCCTCTTGTAGTCCTGGGCCGGCAGCAGCGGGAGGAAGGTGCGGCCGTCGCAGAGGACGAAGAGGGAGAGCTCGTGGCCAAAGAGGGCCTCTTCGATCACCACCTTCTGGCCGGCCGGACCGAAGGAGGCGCCCGAGAGCTTGGCCTCGACATCGGCGGTCGCCTCGGCCAGATCGCTCGTGACGAGCACGCCCTTGCCGGCGGCCAGGCCGTCCGTCTTGACCACGTAGCCGCCCTCGAGGCGGGCGAGGAACTCCTTGGCGGCCGCGACCTCGCCGGCCGAGAAGGCCTGCCAGCGAGCCGTCGGCACGCCCGCCTCGCTCGCCACCTTCTTCATGAACTCCTTCGAGCCCTCGAGCCTCGCCCCCTCGGCCCCCGGGCCGAAGACCTTCTTGCCGCCGGCCCGCAGCCGGTCGGCCAGGCCGTCGACGAGGGGGGCCTCCGGGCCGATGACATAGAGGTCGGCCTCTATCTCGAGAGCTGGGGCCGGGCTGGAGGAGAGGCTGTGGCCCTCCTGCGAGCGGCCCTCGATGCCCGGGTTGCCCGGCGTCGCCACCACGTCGGCGCTGCGGGCGAGGACAGCTGCGAGGGCGTGCTCACGGGCCCCCGAGCCGACGAGGCAGACCCTCACGCCGAGAAGGTCACGTACTGCTCCCGGCCCGGCCCGACGCCGACGTAGCTGACCGGGACGCCCGTCTGGTCGGCGATCAGCTCCACGTAGGAGCGGGCCGCCTTGGGCAGCTCTTCCAGCTTCGTGGCGCCCGCCAGGTCGTCGCCCCAGCCGGGCACCTCCTCGTAGAGCGGGCGCACCCGGTGGAGGACGGACTGGTGGTAGGGCATGTGCTCGTAGCGCTCTCCCTCAGGCCCCTCGTAGGCGACACAGACCTTCAAGGTCTCGAACTGAGAGAGCACGTCGAGCTTCGTCACCGCCAGGTCCGAGATCGAGTTGAGCCTGACAGCGTGGCGCAGCATGACGAGATCGAGCCAGCCCGGCCGGCGCCGTCGCCCGGTGTTGGTGCCGTACTCGTGGCCCCGGTCGACGAGGCGGTCGGCCGTCTCTCCTTCCACCTCGGTCGGGAAGGGGCCCGAGCCGACGCGGGTGACGTAGGCCTTCACGATGCCGATCACCCGGCTTATCTCCCGCGGCCCGATCCCGCTCCCGACGCAGGCGCCCCCGGCCACCGGGTTGGAGGAGGTCACGAAGGGATAGGTGCCGTGGTCGACGTCGAGGTAGGTCGCCTGGGCGCCCTCGAGCATCACCTGGCGGCCGGCGGCGAGGGCCTCGTGGATGAGCCCGACCGTGTCTCCGATCATGGGGGCGAGCCGAGGGGCGAGCTCTTTCAGGTAGCGCTCGGCGATCTCCTCGCCGTCAAGCGGCAGCCGGTTGTAGACCCGCGAGAGGAGGGCGTTCTTCTCGCGCAGCACCACCTCGAGCTTCTGGCGGAAGATCTTCTCGTCGAGGAGGTCCTGCACCCTGAGGCCGATGCGGGCGGCCTTGTCGGAGTAGGCGGGCCCGATGCCGCGCTTTGTGGTGCCGAGCTTGTTGTGGCCCAGAAAGCGCTCTGTCATGAGGTCCACCTCGTAGTGGTACGGCATGATCAAATGGGCGTTGCCCGAGACGACGAGGCGGCTCGTGTCGATGCCTCTCGCCTCGAGCATGGCGCACTCCTCGAGCAGGACGGCCGGGTCGACCACGACGCCGTTGCCGATGACAGGGACGGTGTGGCTGTAGAGGACGCCGCTCGGGACGAGCTGGAGGGCGAAGGCCTCACCGTCGACGACGATGGTGTGACCGGCGTTGTGGCCCCCCTGGTAGCGGACGACGAGGTCCATCTCCTTGGCCAAAAGGTCGGTGAAGCGGCCCTTCCCCTCGTCGCCCCACTGTGTCCCGACGAGGACCGTCGCCGGCACCGCTACTCCGCCGCGGCCGCTTGCATCGCCGGGTCGCGCCAGATGAGCGACCGGCGGGGAGACCGCTCGGAGAGGCCGCTCGTCCCGGTCACCTGGGCGAGCGACTCGGCGTAGACCTCGTCGGCGTCGAGGCGCTGCAGCTCCTCGGCGAGGAGGTCCCCAAGGGAGCGGCGGGGGAGGGGGAGCTGGCGCTCGGGCTGGCCGGTGCGGGCAAAGGTGGCGAGCCGGCCGTCGGGGCGCGAGAGCCGTATCGACTGGCCCTCCCCCCCGTCCGGGCCGGGCTGGAGGGAGACGGCCAGCTCGGTCACCCCGGGGCCGCCGGAGTCGGACCGCTCGACCTCGACGCCGAGGCGGGCCGAGAGCCAGCCGGCGAGGAGGGCGGCGCTCGGGTTGCCCGCCTCCGCCTCCACCCGGGCTCCGGCCACCGGGAGCGCCAGGGCGTCGAAGGCCGAGGCGATGAGGGAGCGCCAGGGCGTCGTCCGGGTCCAGGCGAGGTCGGTGTCGCCGGGGGCGTAGTCCTCCGCCCGGGCCGTCAGGGCGGCGAGCGGGTCGGCGGCAAGGGAGGTGTCGGTGATGCGCCGGTCCGCCAGCACGCCGAGGGGGTCGGTCGCCACCTCCTCTGGGGGCGGGCCGTGCCACCAGGTGACGACCGGGCAGTCGGGGGCGAGGAGGGGCAGCACCACCGACTCGGGGTGGAGGGTGAGCCGGCCGTACATCCTCATGACGACGGCCTCGATCGGCCCGAGGCGGCCACCGACCTGTACCTCGGCGTCGAGGCGGTCGGCCGTCTCCAGCTGGCGGCGGACGACCACGAGGAGCCGGCAGGGGTGGGCCTGCGCCGCCACCATGGCCGCCTGCTCGGCGGCGGCCACGTCCTTCTCGTGGACACAGACGACGAGGGTGAGCGCCAGGCCGGAGGCGAGCATCGCCCCGGCCCGCCGCTCGGTGGCAAGGGCGCGGAGCACCTCGGTGCCCGAGGTGTCCCACAAGGTGATGCTCACGGCCGCCTCCAGGTGCGGCCCTCGCGGGCGAGCATCTCGTCGGCGGCCCGGGGGCCCCACTCTCCCGCCCGGTAGGGCTCGGGACGGCGACCCTGCCAGAACTGCTCGAGCGGGTCGATGACAGACCAGGAGGCCTCCACCTCGACGTGGTCAGGGAAGAGGGTCTTGTCCCCGAGCAGCACGTCGAGCAGGAGGCGCTCGTAGGCCTCCGGGCTCGACTCGGTGAAGGCCGCCCCGTAGAGGAAGTCCATCGAGACCTGCCGGATCTCCATGGCAGAGCCGGGCACCTTCGAGCCGAAGCGGAGGGTGATCCCCTCGTCGGGCTGCACCCTGATGACGAGCTGGTTGTTGCCCAGCTCGGCGGTGTCGGTGTGGGCGAAGGGGAGGTGGGGGGCGCGCTTGAACACGACGGCGATCTCGGTCACCCGCCGGGGGAGCCGCTTGCCCGTCCGCAGGTAGAAGGGGACCCCAGCCCAGCGCCTCGTCTCGACCCCGAGGCGGACGGCCGCGAAGGTCTCTGTGGTGGAGCCGGCCGGGACGCCCTCCTCGTCGAGGTAGCCCCGCACCCGCTCGCCCGCCAGCCAGCCCTGGGCGTACTGGCCGCGCACCGTCGCCGCCTCGAGGTCGGCCGGCAGCGAGATGGCTTTCAGCACCTTGTGCTTCTCGATGCGGAGCGACTCGGCGTCGAAGGAGACCGGCTCTTCCATCGCCGTCAGGGCCAGTAGCTGCAAGAGGTGGTTCTGCAGCACGTCGCGGGCCGCCCCGGCGGCGTCGTAGAAGCCGGCCCGCCCCTCGATGCCGACGTCTTCTGCCATCGTGATCTGCACCGAGTCGACGTAGTGGGAGTTCCAGACCGGCTCGAAGAGGGTGTTGGCGAAGCGCAGCGCCAGCAGGTTCTGCACCGTCTCCTTGCCGAGGTAGTGGTCGATGCGGAAGACGTCGGCCGGCGTGAAGACGGAGTCGACGAGCTGGTTGAGCTCCCGCGAGCTCTCGAGATCGTGGCCGAAGGGCTTTTCCACCACCACCCGCCTGAAGCCGCCCCGCTCGGCGCTGTCTGCCATGCGGGTGCGGTCGAGCTGCTTCAGCACCGTCGGGAAGGCGGCGGGCGGGATCGAGAGGTAGAAGGCGGCGTTGCCCGCTATGCCGTGGCTCTCCTCGAGGTCGACGAGCGTCTTGTCGAGCTGGTCGAAGGCGTTGTCGTCGTCGAAGGAGCCGGGCACGAAGCGGATGGAGTCGGCCAACCGCTGCCAGACGTCCGCCCGGAACTCGGTGCGGGCGTGCTGCTCGGCGGCCCGGCGCGCCAACAGCTCGAAGTCGCCGTCGCCCCAGTCGCGCCGGGCAAAGCCCAAGAGGACGAAGCCGGGCGGCAGCAGGCCGCGGTTGGCGAGGTCGTAGACCGCCGGGATGAGCTTTTTCCGCGCCAGGTCGCCCGTGACCCCGAAGACGACGAGGGCACAGGGGTCCGGCACCCGGGGGAGCCGACGATCGCGAGGGTCCCGCAGCAGGTTCCGGGCGTCCACTTCCTCGAATCTACTGAGCGGCTCGGCCCTGGCGCGCCACATGGGCCGCGCTCGTCCTACCCGCCCTTCCTGCCGGGCGATCCCGAAGGCGGCTCAGGGACTGACCGCCAGGACCCGGGCGGGGGCCGTGACGGCGAAGTGGCTGAAGCTGACGCCGTCGTAGAGGGTGGTGCCGAGGCCGGCCTGCCCGCTCGGGTACTGCGTCGTCGGCGCCGTCGCCACCGTCGTCCCGTTCAGGGCCGCGCTCAGCTCGCCGTTGTCGACGGTGAGCGACATCTTGAACTTCTGGAGGGGAGGGGCGATGCCGGTCGTGAGCACCTGCGGGCTCGGGCCGTTGGCCGTCAGCTGCCAGGCGCCGGAGGCATTGGCGCTGAACTCGTAACCGGCGAAGCCCGAGGAGCCCGTCTTCATCGTGTAGCCCTCGAAGTCGGCGATGAGGAGGGCGCCCGGGGGCGGGGAGGGGGCCGGCCCGGCAGCGGGGAGCGAGACGTCCGCCGAGACGGTGTAGTTCTGCCAGGACTTGCTGCCGAGGACGGCGTAGGGGAAGGCGGCGGTGTCGCCGAACCAGGAGACGGGCTGCCCGACGGCACGCTGCACTATGACCCCCTTCGCGGCCGTGAAGGCGCCCTCCATCGGCGAGACCATCGTCGGCATGTAGGCGATGTCGCCCCGGGTCGTGTAGCGGACGGGCATGTTGGCGCTGCGCGGCACGGCCGGGTGCTGGCCGCCGGCCCGCGAGAGGTTGGTGAGGGTGGTGAAGGTGTAGAGCCGGCCCGGCAGAGCCTTGAAGGAGAAGTACCCCCGCTTGCCCACGATCGGGCGGAGGTGGGCGAAGTAGGAGCCGTCTTCGAGGGTGCTCCGCCAGACCTGGATCTTCTTGGCGGACAGGCGGCCGATCACATGGAAGTGGAGGAGGTAGGGCTGCTGGGCCGTCGAGGTCTGCACGACGGTCGACCAGGCCGACCTGTTGGGCGCCTCGTAGCTCACATAGGAGCCGCCCGGCCCGGGCAGGAAGCCGTCGCCCCCGAGGACGAAGCGCCAGCCGGGCTCGGTCGCCTGGGTCGTCTGGGCCGTCACCCAGGTGAGGGCGGAGACCTGGTAGTTGCCCGACCAGGGCTGGCCGGCGAGGACGAGGCCGCGGTTCTCATAGGGCAGGTCAGCCGGCATGGCGTCGAGGAGGGGCCACATGATGGTGCCCGTGGTGTTGGCGTCGATGTAGGAGTTGTTGATCGAGCGGGCGAGGTTGCCCGGGCCCTGGCGGAGCGGGTAGTGGGTGTCGGCCAGGGTGTGGCCGAGCTCGGACTGCCAGAGCAACTTGTGCTGGCTGGCCGCCAGGGCGTTGGCGGTGTTGGAGCCCTGGCAGTTGTAGCCGCCCGAGAGGGCCCCGCAGATGTCGTGGGCGCCGATGACAGAGACGGCGGCGTCGAAGCGGGCGTTGGCCGCCATGTCGTGGGAGACGGCCCAGGTGGAGGGGTTCTTCCGCCAGCCGGCGTCGGCCGCCACGATCTGGACGTTCTTGTAGCCGTGCAGGTCGAGCAGCTTGCGCAGCGTCTCGTACCACCACTCGGCCACCGGCGAGCCGACCGGGTAGTGCTCGTTCCAGCCCCCGATGTAGGAGATCGGCACGCCGAGCTTGCGGGCGCAGCCGAGCCAGTTCATGACATAGCCGAGGTCGGCCTGCCCCCAGATGGTGTTGTGGGGGCCGCGGGCGAAGGCGGGAGCGGCCCACTGCAGGGCGTAGATCTTGATGTTCGGGTTGAGCTTGAGCGCCTGCTGGGCCAGCCAGAACTCGTAGCCCGTCTGGCAGTCGACGTGCCCGGCCGAGTGCTCGACCGAGGGCTCCGAGCCATCGCTCGAGTTGCCGTCGCCGCCGATCTCGAGCTTCAGGATCTGCAGCGAGGCGCCGTAGTCCGGCTTGAAGAGGTACTCGAGGATCTGCTGGCGCTCTTTCGGCGGGTAGTCGACGAGAAGGCGGGTGTTGCCCCCGCCGCCGGAGATCGCCCCGATCCCCTGGAAGGTCGGACCCATCTTCGCGCCGTTGACGGTGATGGGGACGACCGGGGTGGGTCCGCCCGGGCCCGGCTGGGTCGTGGTGGCACCGGCCTGCCCGGCCGGGCCGGGGAGGGTGCTCAGCGCCAGGAGGAGTGCCGCCAGGCCCAGGAGAAAGACTCCTCTCCCGCGCGCACGGCGGTACTGCATGGCGAGACGGTAGCAGACAAGGGTGCCGGCACCGCCGGGCTCTCCGTCAGCTGAGTGCCAGCTCCCCGGACTCGACTGTGACGCGGACCGTGTCACCCTCGCTGTAACGGCCCTCGAGCAGGGCGACGGCCAGGCGGTCGCCTATCTCTCTTTGGATCGTGCGGCGGAGAGGCCGGGCCCCGAAGGCCGGGTCGTATCCCCGCTCGGCCAGCCACTCGGCCGCCGCCGGCGCCACCTCGAGCTCGAGGCGCCGCTCCTCGAGTCGCCGGGCGAGGGAGCCGAGCTGGATCCCGACGATGCGGGAGAGGTCCGACCGCTCGAGGGGGCGGAAGCGGACGATCTCGTCGATGCGGTTTACGAACTCGGGCTTGAAGAAGTCCCGCGGGTCACCGGGCAGGTTGGAGGTCATGATCAAGATGACGTTCGTGAAGTCGACCGTGCGGCCCTGGCCGTCTGTCAGCCGGCCGTCGTCCAGCACCTGCAGCAAGACGTTGAAGACGTCGGCGTGGGCCTTCTCGATCTCGTCGAGCAGCACGACCGAGTAGGGCCGGCGCCGCACCGCCTCTGTCAGCTGGCCCCCCTCCTCGTAGCCGACGTAGCCGGGCGGGGCGCCGACGAGGCGCGAGACGTTGTGGCGCTCCTGGTACTCGCCCATGTCGATGCGGACCATCGCCCGCTCGTCGTCGAAGAGGATCTCGGCCAGCGAGCGGGCGAGCTCTGTCTTGCCCACCCCGGTCGGGCCGAGGAAGAGGAAGCTGCCGATCGGGCGGTGGGGGTCGGACAGGCCGGCCCGGCTCCGCCTGATGGCGTTGGCGACCGCCACGACGGCCTCCTCCTGGCCGACGACCCGCTTGTGCAGGAGGTCCTCCAGGTGGACGAGCTTTTCCACCTCCCCCTCGACGAGGCGGGAGACCGGCACCCCGGTCCAGCGGCTGACGACCTCGGCCACGTCCTCGGCGTCGACCTCCTCTTTCAGCATCTGCTGGTCGGCCTGCAGCTCGGCCAGGCGATCGGTGGCCTCTTGGATCTCCTTCTCGAGCGCCGGCAGGCGGCCGTAGCGGATCTCGGCCGAGGCCTCGTAGTCGCCCTGGCGCTCGAAGGTCTCCATCTCGCCGCGGGCGGCCTCGAGCGTGCTCTTTGCCTCCCGGATGGCCGCGATGGCGTCCTTCTCGGACTGCCAGTGGCTCGTCATCGCCGTCTGCTGCTCCTGCAGGTCGGCCAGCTCGGCCCGCAGCCGCTCGAGCCGCTCGGCCGAGGCGGGATCGGTCTCCTTCTCGAGCGCCACCTGCTCGATCTCCAGCTGTCGGATGCGGCGGTGGACGACGTCGATCTCGGTCGGCATCGAGTCGATCTCGATGCGGAGCCGGCTGGCGGCCTCGTCGACGAGGTCGATGGCCTTGTCGGGGAGGAAGCGGCCCGTCACGTAGCGGTCCGAGAGGACGGCGGCGGCGACGAGGGCGGCGTCCTGGATGCGCACGCCGTGGTGGACCTCGTAGCGCTCCTTCAGCCCGCGCAGGATGGCGATCGTGTCCGCCACCGAGGGCGGCTCGACCATGACCGGCTGGAAGCGCCGCTCCAAGGCGGCGTCCTTCTCGATGTGCTTGCGGTACTCGTCGAGGGTGGTGGCCCCGATGAGCCGCAGCTCACCCCGGGCGAGGAGCGGCTTTACCATGTTGCCGGCATCCATCGCCCCCTCGGCCGCCCCGGCGCCGACGATCGTGTGCAGCTCGTCGATGAAGGTGATGATCTCGCCCTCGGCGTCGGTGATCTCTTTCAGCACGGACTTGAGCCGTTCCTCGAACTCCCCCCGGTACTTGGCCCCGGCCACCATCGAGCCGAGGTCGAGCGAGATGACCCGCTTGTTCTTGAGGCCCTCGGGCACGTCACCCTCGACGATGCGGCTCGCCAGCCCCTCGACGATGGCTGTCTTGCCCACGCCCGGCTCTCCGATGAGGACCGGGTTGTTCTTCGTCCGGCGCGAGAGGACCTGGATGACCCGGCGGATCTCCTCGTCCCGGCCGATGACGGGGTCGAGCTTCCGCTGGCGGGCGGCCTCGGTCAGGTCCCGCCCGTAGCGCTCGAGCGCCTGGTACTGCTCTTCTGGGTTCTGGCTCGTCACCCGGTGGCTGCCCCGCACCTCGCGCAGGGCCGCCAGCAAAGCCTCGCGGCTCACCCCGAGCCGCTCGGCCATGGCGAGCAGGAGGTGCTCGACCGAGAGGTACTCGTCGCCCATCTCCTCTTGGGCCGCCTGGGCCCGCTCGAAGACCTCGGTCAGCTGGCGGGAGAAGCCGGGCTCGGCGGCCCCATAGGCCTTCGGGAGGCGCTCGAGGCGCCCCTCGATCTCGTTTCGCACCTTGAGCGGTGCCACCCCGAGGCGGTCGAGCAGGGGGAGGGCGACGCCGCCCTCCTGGCCGAGGGCGGCGAGGAGGAGGTGGTCGGGCTCCACCTGGGCGTGGTGGTGGCGGCCGGCCGCCGCCACGGCCTCGCGGGTGGCCTCTTGGGTCTTCTGGGTCCAGCGGTTCGGGTCGAGCATCTTTGCCTCTGTGCTGCTTTCCTCACTAGGGCCCGGTCAGCGACCGGGCCGAGCCGGCCGCCAGCGGGCCGGCAACTGCGACTTCGAGACCGGGACGAGGTCCCGGCGGTACTGGCGGTGGGTGCGGTCTATGGCCTCGCGGGCCTCGGTGCGGACCCGGGCCAGCTCGGCTCTCAGCCGGTCGTTCTCCTCGGCGAGAGCGAGGATGCGGCGCACCCCCTCGAGGTTGACGCCGGCGTTGGTCAGCTCCTGGATCCGCCGGAGCTGGGCGATGTCGTCCTCGCTGTAGCGCCGCGAGCCGGCGCCCGTGCGGGCCGGGTCCAGCAACCCCCGGCGCTCGTAGATGCGAAGGGTCTGGGGGTGCACCCCGGCCAGCTCGGCCGCCACCGAGATGACGTAGACGGCTCGCGAGCTGGCGGGCCGCTCGCTCTCCCCGCTAGCGGGGCCAGAGAGCCGCCGGGCGGTCACGAGCCCACCTTGAGGTGCTCACGGGGAGAGGCGGCAGTCGCCTTGGCGTACTCCTCGATCGCCTTGCGCTGGGCCTCGTCCAGGCTCTTCGGCACGTCGACCTCGACGGTGACGAGCAGGTCGCCGAGGTGGCCGCCGCTTCGCACGCCCCGGTTGCGCACCCGGAAGGTCTTCCCGCTCGGCGTGCCGGGCGGTATCCGCAAGGTGACCGGCCCGGTGAGGGAGGGGACGGTTATGTCGGCGCCGAGGGCCGCCTCGGCGAAAGAGATCGGCACCCGCAGGGTGAGGTTGCGACCGGAGCGGCCGTAGAGGCGGTGGGGGCGCACGTGGACGATGACGTAGAGGTCGCCGGCGGGGCCGCCGTTGGCGCCGGGCTGGCCGCGGCCTTTCACCCGGATCCGCTGGGCGTCGTTCACCCCGGCCGGGATGCGCACCTTCACCTGGCGCTGGGAGGTCTCCTGGCCGCTGCCGCCACAGGTCGGGCAGGGGTCGGTGACCTTCAGTCCCCGCCCCCGGCACTCCGGGCAGGGCTGGGCGAGGGAGAAGAGGCCCTGGTTGTCGTTCAAGGTGCCCGTCCCGCCACAGCGGGGGCAGGTGATCGGCATCGAGCCGGGACGGGAGCCCGAGCCGCCGCAGGTGTGACAGACCGCCGGGGTGAGGACGTTGACCGATGTCACGACACCCTCGACGGCCTCCTCGAAGGAGAGGTGGAGCTCGGCCTCGACGTCCTGGCCCCGCCGGGGGCCGCCGAAGGGACCGCCGGCGCTGCCGTTGCGGGCCCGGCCCCTGCCGAAGATGCCGCCGAAGAGGTCGCCCAGGTCCTCGATGCGGACGTTGAAGCCGCCGCCGCCGCCCGGGCCCGGGCCGCCGAAGCCGCCCGCCAGGGGGCCGAGGCGGCGGAGCTCGTCGTACTCCTTGCGCTTCTCGGCGTCGCCGAGGACGTCGTAGGCGGCCGAGATCTCCTTGAAGCGGTCCTCAGAGCCCGGGTTGGCGTCGGGGTGGTACTGCTTGGCGAGCTTGCGGTAGGCGCGCGTTATCTCCTTTTCCGACGCCTCCTCGGGGACGCCGAGGACCTTGTAGTAGTCGGTCTCGAACCACTCACGCTGCGGAGCCATCGCCGCTCCTGTCTCGCCTCTTGCTCAACCCTTCACCTTCACCATGGCCGGTCGGACCACGCGGCCTTTCAGCCGGTAGCCGGCCCGCATCACCTCTGTTATCTCGTGGCCCTTGCCGTCCTCGTCCCCGTCGGGCTCCTCGTGGGCGACTGCGTCGTGCACCGTCGGGTCGAACTCGACGCCGACGGCGTCTATCCGCTCGAGGCCCTGGCGGGCAAGCGTGTCCCGCAGCAAGGTGCCCACTTGGGAGAGGGCGGTCTTGTCCTCCTCGCTGGCGTGCGCCTCGGCCAGATCGAGGGCGTCGAGCACGGGCAGAAGCTGCACGAGAAGGCCCTCTGTCGCCCGCTCGAGCAGCTCGGTCTGCTGGCGCACCGCCCGCTTGCGGTAATTGTCGAAGTCCGCCTGCAGCCGCCGGAGCGAGTCGAGGTACTCGTCCCGCTCGGCCGCCAGCCGCTCCTCGGCCTCGGCGCCCTCGGGAGCGACCTCAGCGCTGCCGGCCTCCTCGGCGACCGCCTCGTCCCGCTCGACCGCCTCGGCGGCCCCCTCTCCGGTCGG
>JAJYQK010000022.1 GCA_021794645.1 Actinomycetes bacterium | reverse complement strand
GAGGTCAACCTCTCGGAGCGAAGCGATCGGCCCGGCGTCCGGCCCGAGGAGGCCGCCGGCGTCGTCGCCGGCGCCCGGGCGGCCGGGATCGATGTCCGCGGGCTGATGGCGGTGGCACCCCTCCCGGGCGAGGGGCCGGCGGCCGAGGAGGCCTTCGCCACGGCGGCCTGGCTCGGCGCCGAGCTCGGCCTCGAGGAGCTCTCGATCGGGATGAGCGACGACCTCGAGGCCGCCGTACGGGCCGGCTCGACGATGGTTAGGGTCGGGCGGGCTCTCTTCGGGCCGCGGGATCCCCACACGGCAGCGTGATCGCTGCAAGAATGTCGTCTCCAGAGGAGGACTTCTGATGGCAACTTTCATGCAGAAGGCGCTGCAGTATCTCGGGTTGAAAGACATCGAGGACGAGGACTTCTACGACGACGAGGAGGAGTTCGACCAAGAGGCGCCGACCCATCGCACCAGCTACCCCGAGCAGGCCGAGCGCGCCCCGGCCAGCCCGCCGGCGACCGTGCGCCCGCTCGTGCGCGAGCAGGCGGGCGTCAGCCGGGAGCGGGGGGTGGTGCGGCCCATGGTCTCGCCCCGCACGAGCAAACCCCAGGTCATCGTGCCGCAGGGCTTCGCCGACGCCCAGCAGATCGGCGACCTCGTGAAGGCGAACAATCCGGTGATCGTGAACCTGCAGGGGAGCGATCGGGACCTCGCCCGCCGCCTGGTCGACTTCTGCTCGGGCCTCGCCTACGCCCTCTCGGGCACCCTCGAGAAGGTGGCCGAGCGCGTTTTCCTCCTGACACCCTCTAACGTCGAGGTATCGCAAGAGGAACGCCAGAGGCTGTCGGAGCGAGGACTGTTCTGACAGCCCGCGGCCGGGCGCTACCCGGGAGGCAGCTGTCATGAGTCCTGTAGTGCTCGTCATCTGGTGGGTCTGCCTCGTCTTCCTCCTCGCTCTCTGGGCCCGGGTGATCCTGTCGTACTTCAGCCTTCGCCCGGGAGGCCCGGCCGAGGCCGTCAACCGGGTGGCGAATGCCATCACCGAGCCGGTGCTCGGCCCGGTGCGCCGCCTGCTTCCCCCGATGCGGCTCGGGGCCGGGGCGATGGACCTCTCGCCCATCCTCGTCTCCTTCGCCGTCATAATCATCATGAATTTCCTCTGAGCCCGCCTCGAGGGTCCAGCATCCACGTATCGGGGATAGGCCCTGGGTACGATTCGGCCCCATGGAGCTCACTTCACGAGAACTGAGGCAGGTCGAGTTCGGCTCCGAGCTGCGCGGCTACAAGACCTCGGAGGTCGACGACTTCCTCGAGAGGGTGGCCACCGCCATCGACCGGGCCGAGGAGGAGATCCAGGCGCTCGCCGACCGCCTCGAGCGGGCCGAGCGCGCCTCTTCCGAGCGCGCCGGCTTCGATGACGAAGAGAGCATCCGTCGCACCCTCGTGCTCGCCCAGCGGACCGCCGACCTGGCGATCAAAGAGGCCCAGCAGGAGGCCGCCCAGCTGCTCGAGTCGGCCCGGGCAGACGCCGAGGTGGCGGTGGCGGACGCCCGCCGCGCCGCCGAGCGGATCGTCACCGAGTCCGAGCAGCGGCTGCGCGAGGAGGTGAGCCGGCTGCAGGGCGAGAGGGAGCGGCTCCGCACCGAGATCGAGGCCCTCCGCGGCCTGCTCGGGGCGGAGCGGGAGCGGCTGACAGAGTCGCTCGGGACGATGCTCTCTTTCGTCGAGAAGAACCTCGTGACCTCGCCCGAGCTCTCCCCGCCGGCGGTGGCGGGGCCGAGCCCCGAGCCGGGGTCGGGCGAGCCGGAGGACAGTGCTGAGCCCGATCCGCTCGAGGCGGCCATCGCGGCGGACGCCGCTGCCGCCGCCCCGGTCCAGGGGGGACCGCCCCGCCTGGAGGAGGCCCTCGCCCGCCCGAGCCTCATGGCCCTTCCCTCCCTCGACGAGGACACCCAGCCAACCGTCGGCTGGACCTTCAACCCCGAGGCGGGCTCGCCCGCCTCCTGAGTCAGGCTCGCTCGAGCCGGATGAGCAGCTGCTCGCCGCTCGGGAGCCGCTCTCCCTCGACCTCGCCGGCGATGAGGCTCAGGTCGGTGGCGAGCACCTGGGCGGCGACGAACTCCCGCCAGGCCTCGAGGGCAGCAAGGACGCCGGAGGGCGCCGTCAGCTCGAGGGCGATGCGGTCCGAGACCTCGAGGCCGGCCTGGCGCCTGGCCTGCTGCACGAGCCGGACGACGTCCCGGGCGGTCCCTTCCATCTCGAGCTCGTCATCGGTCTCGAGGGCGAGCGAGACGACGCCGCCGTCGCCCGGCAGCACCCGGCTGGCCGCCTCGTCGACCGGCTTCAGGCGCAAGGTGTACTCCCCTTGCTCCAGCCGGACACCGGCGGCCTCGACGGCGCCGTCGGCCGTGCGGCTCCACTGCCCGGCCCGCACCGCCCCGATCACCTTCTGGGTGTCGGCGCCGAGGCGGGGGCCGAGGGCCGCCGGCACGACAGCCAGCACCGGCTCGGCCAGCTCTGGACCGATCTCGGGGCGGAGCTCGACCGCCTTCACGTTGAGCTCGTCGGCGAGCAGGCCCTTGAAGGCCTCCAGCCGGGCCGCCTCGGGAGTGGCCACGACGAGGCGGGAGAGGGGGAGGCGGGCGCGCCGGCCCGCCCCCTTCCGGATCGAGTGGCCGGCCGAGGCCACCTCACGGACGAGGTCCATGGCGGCCACGAGCTGGTCGTCGCCGGGCAGCTCGGCCGGGGTGGGCCAGTCGGTCAAATGGACGCTCCTCGCCCCGGTCAGGTCACGGTAGATGGCCTCACTCAGATAGGGGAGGAAGGGGGCGGCGACCCGGCAGAGGACCTCGAGGACGGTGTGCAGCGTGTCGTAGGCGTCGAGCTTGTCGGCGTCGGCGCCGCCCCGCCCCCCGGCTCGCCAGAAGCGGTCTCGGCTGCGGCGGACGTACCAGTTGGTGAGGACGTCGAGGAAGGACTCGATCGCCCAGGTCGCGCCCGCCAGGTCGTTTGCCTCCATGTGGTCTGTGACCTCGACGACGAGCTGGCGGGACTTGGCGAGGATGTAGCGGTCGAGCTCTCCCTGCTGGTCGGTGCGCAGGCGCCCGCGCAGGCCGTCGGCGTTCGAGTAGAGCGAGAGGAAGTACCAGCTGTTCCAGATGGGGTTTAGCACCAGGCGCACAGGCTCGGTGAGCGCCCTCTCCTCGATGAGGACGTCGAGCCCCCGCAGCACGGGGGAGGAGAGCAGGTACCACCGCATCGAGTCCGAGCCCTGCTCGGCGAAGACCTGCTCGGGGTCGGGGAAGTTGCGCAGCCTCTTTGAGAGCTTGCGACCGTCGCGCCCGAGGATGACCCCGTGCACGATGCAGCTCTTAAAGGGGGGGCGGTCGAACAACGCCGTCGAGAGGACGTGCAAGGTGTAGAACCAGCCGCGGGTCTGGCTGACGTACTCGACGATGAAGTCGGCGGGGAAGTGCTCCTCGAAGCGCTCCTTGTTCTCGAAGGGGTAGTGCCACTGGGCATAGGGCATCGAGCCCGACTCGAACCAGCAGTCGAAGACGTCTGTCACCCGCCGCATCGTCGAGCGGCCGGTCGGGTCGTCGGGGTTGGGCCGGGTGAGCTCGTCGATCCCGGGCCGGTGGAGGTCGCGCGGGCGCACGCCGAAGTCGGCCTCGAGCTCGTCGAGGGAGCCGTAGACGTCGACCCGCGGGTAGGCGGGGTCGTCGGACTTCCAGACCGGGATGGGCGTGCCCCAAAAGCGATTACGGGAGATCGACCAGTCGCGGGCGCCCTCCAGCCACTTGCCGAAGGCGCCGTCGCGGATGTGGGCCGGCACCCAGTCGATCTCCTGGTTGAGCTCGACCATCCGGTCCCTGAAAGCGGTCACCTGCACGAACCAGGAGGAGACGGCCCGGTAGATGAGGGGCGTGTCCGAGCGCCAGCAGTGGGGATAGGAGTGGGGGTACTCCTCCTGTCGCAAGAGCGCCCCCTGCTCGGCCAGGCGGTCGGCGATGGGGCGGTTGGCGGCGAAGACCTGCATGCCGGCGAAGTCGGCGACCTCGGCGGTGAAGCGGCCCTTGTCGTCGACGGGCACGAGCACGGCGATGCCGGCTGCCTCACAGAGGTTCTGGTCGTCCTCACCGAAGCCCGGGGCCATGTGGACGATGCCGGTGCCGTCCTCGGTCGTGACGAAGTCGCCGGCGAGGAGCCTGAAGGCGTTCTCGGTCCCGGCGAAGTAGTCGAAGAGGGGTCGGTAGGCGCGCCCGAGCAGCTGGCTGCCCCGCAGCTGGGCGAGCACCTCGGGCTCCTCGCCCAGCTCGGCGCTGTAGGCGGCCAGCCTCTCTCTTCCGATGACGATCGGGCTCCCGGCGTCGGGGGCGACCACGACGACGTAGTCGAGGGTGGGGCCGAGGGCGATGGCGAGGTTGGAGGGGAGGGTCCAGGGGGTGGTGGTCCAGACCGCCAGGCGGAGCGGCCCGGCCAGGACGGGCTCGAGCCCCTCGGGGTCGGCTGAAGGCTCGACATCGAACAGCACCGTGACCGCCAGGTCGGTCCGCTCCCTGTAGGCGTCGTCGAGGCGGGTCTCCATGTTGGAGAGGGGGGTCTCGCACTCCCAGCAGTAGGGGAGGACGCGGTAGCCCTCGTAGGTGTAGCCCTTCTCGTGCAGCTGCTTGAAGGCCCAGATGACGCTCTCCATGTAGGAGAGGTCCATCGTCTTGTAGGCGCGGGCGAAGTCGACCCAGCGGGCCTGCCGGGTGACATAGCGCTCCCAGGCGTCCGTCGTCCGCTGCACGAGCTCGCGGCAGTAGTCGTTGAACGGCCCGATGCCGAAGTCGATCACCTCGAGGCGGCCCGACAGCTCGAGCTCCTGCTCGGCCGCCATCTCGGCCGGGAGACCGTGGCAGTCCCAGCCGAAGACCCGCTCGACGAGCTTCCCCCGCATCGTCTGGTAGCGCGGGACGGCGTCTTTCACATAGCCGGTGAGGAGGTGGCCGTAGTGGGGCAGGCCGTTGGCGAAGGGCGGCCCGTCGTAAAAGACGAACTCGTCCGCCTCCCGGCGGGCCTGCACCGAGGCCTCGAAGGTCGAGTCCTTCTCCCAGAAAGAGAGGATCTCCTCCTCGAGAGCCGGATAGCTCGGCTGGCTCGGCACAGCCGGATAGGGGCGGTGGCGGTCACCGTCGTCTGCAGGGGTCGAGCCAGCCGGTTTGGACATGCACCCAGGTTACGCGAGGCCGCCACAGCCCAGACCCGGTGCGCCCGGCCCTTCTCGCCAGGCGCTATCCTCTAGCGCTCCGTCGGGAAGGAGGGTCGGGGACCGATGGCGACCACGAAGAAGCAATCGAGCGCGGCCAAGGCTGCGAAGCCACAACAGGCGAAAAAGCAGCCGACGACTGCCAAGACGAAGGCCGCCAAGTCCGCCTCTTTGGCCAAGAAGGCTCCGGCGAAAAAGGCAACCACGACAAAGACCCCAGCCGCCAAACCGCCCGCCAAGAAGCAGCCACCGGCCAAGGCCACCCCGGCCAAGACGGCGGCGGCAAAGACGGCCGCACCGGCCAAGAAACAGCCGCCCGCCAAACCGCCCGCCAAGAAGCAGCCACCGGCCAAACCGTCCGCCAAGCCGCCCGCCAAGAAGCAGCCACCGGCCAAGGCCACTCCGGCCAAGACGGCGGCCGGCTCGGCGAAGGAAGCAACGAAAAAGACAGGCTCATTGAAGAAGGCCACTGCGGCCAAGAAACAGCCGCCCGCCAAGAACCAGGCGCCTGCCAAGGCGCCGGCAGACAAACCGCCCGCCAAGGCGCCGGCCACCGCGGCGGCGGACCGGCCCGCCGCCGTCGCCTCTCGCGAGGCCAGCCCCGGCCACAGCAGCCGGCCGGTTGA
>JAJYQK010000021.1 GCA_021794645.1 Actinomycetes bacterium | reverse complement strand
CTTCACCTGCGCCTGGCCGCCGAGGATCCCCTCGGTGCCCACCTCGCGGGCCACCCGGGTCACCTCGTCGGCGAAGGCTCGCAGGTTGTCGGTCATCAGGTTGATGGTGTCGGCCAAGACCGCCACCTCGCCCTTGGCCTCCACAGTGATCTTCTTCGTGAGGTCGCCGTTGGCGACGGCCGTGGCGACCTGGGCGATGTTGCGCACCTGGCCCGTCAGGTTGGAGGCCATGTAGTTGACGTTGTCGGTCAGGTCCTTCCAGGTGCCGGAGACTCCGCGCACATGCGCCTGGCCGCCGAGGATGCCCTCGGTGCCCACCTCGCGGGCGACCCGGGTCACCTCGTCGGCGAAGGAGGAGAGCTGGTCGACCATCGTGTTGATGGTGTCTTTCAGCTCGAGGATCTCTCCTCTCACATCGACGGTGATCTTGCGGCTGAGGTCGCCCCGGGCGACGGCGGTCGTGACCTCGGCGATGTTGCGGACCTGGTTCGTCAGGTTGGAGGCCATTGAGTTGACGTTGTCGGTCAGGTCCTTCCAGGTGCCAGAGACGCCCCTCACCTTGGCCTGGCCACCGAGCTTGCCCTCGGTGCCGACCTCGCGGGCGACCCGGCTCACCTCGGCGGAGAAGGAGGAGAGCTGATCGACCATGGCGTTGACTGCTGTCCCGATGCGCAGGAACTCGCCCCGGACCGGCTGGCCCTCGATGGTGAGAGCGACCTTCTGGGTGAGGTCGCCCTTGGCGACGGACTCGATCACCCGGGCTACCTCTGTCGTCGGGCGGGAGAGGTCCGAGATGAGGGCGTTCACCGAGCCGACCGACTCGCGCCAGGCTCCCCCGGCATCGGCCAGCTCCATCCTCTCGGTCATGCGGCCGTCCCGGCCGACCTGGCGGGCCACCCGTGCCAGCTCCCGGTTCGACCTGGCGTTCATCTCGACCAGCTCGTTGAAGGCCGCCCCGAGTTCGCCGGCGAGCCCCTGTCGCCGGCGCAGCCGAACGGTGAAGTCGCCGCTTCGCGCCTGGTGGAGAGCAGCCAGCAGGTCCTGCAAGAAGGCCTCGTCCACCGGACTGCTCGCCGGGCGCGGACTCCTCTCCGTCGCCGCGCCAACCGCCCGCTGTCCGTCGGCCCTGCCGGCCACAGCCCCGGCGGACCGGCTCCTTGCCACCGCCGACTTCGCCGTCCGCTTGGATGCTCCGGCAGAGCTGGTCGTCCGGCGCCTGTTGGCCGATGCTTCAGTCGCCGGCATCAGCTTCTCCCTCTGTTTATGCTCTCTTCGGACCCATGGAGACGACCGCCGAATGTATCTGAACGACGGCGTTGGTGAGAGGGCATGACGGCGCTGGAGCGAGCCGATCAGGTCCGGGACCCCGCTCTTTGGACCGCCGTCGTGGCGGATGACTTCGCCGCGGCCCGCCTCCTTCTTTGTGATGCCCTCGCCCTGGTCGGCTCTTTCTCCGTCGTGGCCGCCGCCGGCGACGGCATCGGGGCGCTCGAAGCGGTGAGCGAGCACCGCCCGGACCTCGTGGTGCTCGACCTGGCAATGCCGAGAGCGGGAGGCCTCGACGTCATCGCGGAGGTCAACGCCCTCTCGCCCACCACGAGGGTGGTCGTTGTATCCGGCTTCCCCGGCCAGGGCCTGGAGAACCTGGCGCTCTCGGCCGGGGCGGCAGGCTACGTCAGCAAGCGGCCCGATATCCGTGGAGTCGTCGACGAGATCACGCTGGCCGCCGGGATGCTCGAGCTGGCCGGCGAGGTGCTCGCCGCCACGCAGCTCTTCCCACACGACCTCTCATCACCCCGGCAGGCTCGCCGCTTCCTCGATGGCGTGCTCGAGCGCTGGCACTGCGAGCCCGCCATCGAGACCGTGCAAATGCTCCTCTCCGAGCTCGTCACGAACGCCGTCGTACATGCCCGGTCGAGACCGGAGGTCTCGGTGTTGATGTTGGGGAGCCACATCCGCATCGAGGTAGCCGACACCTCGAGCGACCTGCCGGCACCGGCCCTGCTCGGTGGCCTCGAGCCCGGGGGGCGAGGGCTCGCAATCGTCGCAGCCGAGGCCAGCCGCTGGGGCGTGCGGCCCCTTCCCTCGGGTGGCAAGTCCGTCTGGTTCGACGTCCCGGTCTTCACCACGACCTGACGCTCGATGATGGCGCTCCGCGCTGTTACCAGTCCCGCAGGCGATCGAGGGCGGCCGAGAGCAGCTCCGGGCTCTTGCAGAAGGCGAAGCGGACGTAGTTCAGACCGGCCCCACCCGAGCCCTTGGCGTAGAAGGCAGACATGGGGATGGCGGCCACGCCAGCGCCTTCGAGCATCTGGTCACAGAACGAGCTGCCATCGCCTCTTTCGAGCGCCGAGACGTCGACCGCGCAGAAGTAGGTGGCAGCCGGCCAGAGCACCTTCCAGCCGAGGCCCTCGAGACCACCACAGAACAGGTCCCGACGCTGTCGCAGCCTGTCAGCCTCGCCCTCGATCCTCGAGCGAGGAAGGCAAAGGCCCGCCGCCACCCCGTGCTGGAGCGGCGTGCCGTTGGTGAAGGTGAGGAACTGCTTCACCGCCGTCACAGAAGAGACGAGTCTCGCCGGACCGAGCACCCAGCCGATCTTCCAGCCCGTGACCGAGAAGGTCTTGCCAGCACTCGAGATCGTGAGCGTCCGCTCCGCCATCCCCTCGAAGGTGGCCAGCCGCTCGTGACGGGACGCTCCCGGGCCGGAGAAGACGAGGTGCTCATAGACCTCGTCGGTGACGGCGAGCAGGTCGCGCTCACGGCACAGCTCGGCGACGAGCTGGAGCTCGTCGTGGCTGAAGACACGGCCGGTGGGGTTGTGGGGTGTGTTGAGGAGGATGAGGCGGGTGCGCTCGTTGATCGAGGCCCGCAGCTCTGCCGGGTCGAAGCTCCAGTCGGGGCCATGCAGGCGGACGGGTCGCAGGCGGGCCCCGGCCAGCTCGACCGTGGCGGCATAGGAGTCGTAGAAGGGCTCGAAGGCGACCACCTCCTCTCCCGGCCGGCAGAGCGAGAGAACGGTGGCGGCGATCGCCTCGGTCGCACCGGCGGTGACTAGCACCTCCTCGCCGGGGTCGACCTCCATCTCGTAGAAGGCCTTGGCATGGCCGGCGATGGCGGCGCGCAGCTCGGGTATGCCCCGGCCAGGGGCGTACTGGTTGTGCCCGGCTGCCACCGCCGCCTCGGCTGCCTGCAGTACCTCGACCGGCCCGGCCTCCTCTGGATAACCCTGCCCGAGATTGACGGCCCCCAGCGCCGACGCCCGGGCGGACATCTCGGCGAAGACCGTCGTGCCGTAGGAGTCGAGAGTGCCAGGGCGGGCTGAGCTGCGGGGCGCCATCTCCTCATCTTCTCGCCCGGCCCCCGCCGGTGCGAGCATCTCGCCTTGCCGGGCTGGGAGGGCTCCTCAGCTCGGCCGGGTAAGGGAAGGGTGGTGCAGCGCAGCGCAGCGCCGGCCTGCTGCTGAGAGGGGACTGTTCGTGGCACATGACATCCTGGTGATCGCTGTCAAGGCGGTGGCGGGAGGCACTCTGGTCGTCGCATTCGCCCTTCTCGGCGCCGCCCTGCGGCCGAAGTGGCTGGCCGGCCTCTTCTCGGCCGCCCCCTCCATAGCCATCGCCAGCCTCGTCGTGACGGTGTTCGACAAGGGAGACCTGCTCGCCTCGAAGGAGGCGGTCGGCATGATCTTCGGTGCCGTCGGCTTCGTGGTCTTCGCCGCCCTCGTCCGCCCGCTGATGGCGAGGATGCATGCCGCTGTCGCCACGGCCATCGCCACCTTCGGCTGGGTGGGCGTCGCCCTCGGCACCTACCTCGCCTTCTACCGGTGAGCGTCGCCGAGGAGAGCCGGGAGCCCCTCGCCGGTTTCTCGCTCTCGAGCCTGCGAGATGTCCCGGCCCGCGAGCTCGTCATCCGCTTCGTCTTCGGGGCCCTCATCTCTACTATCGCCGGCCTCATCGCCCTCGGCTTCGGGGTGCGCGCAGCTGGCCTCCTCCTCGCCTTCCCGGCGATACTGCCGGCCACACTGACCCTCATCGAAGAAGACGAGTCGCGGACCAAGGCCGAGGACGACGACATCGGTGCCGTCCTCGGCGCCGTCTCGCTCATCGCCTTCGCCCTCATCGCCCGCGCCGGGCTGGCCGGGCTCGGGGCACCGGTGGCGCTCGTCAGCGCCGCGGCGGGCTGGCTGGCGCTGGCAGTGCTCCTGTACCTGCTTCTGCGTGGCCTGGCCGGCCGTCTCGCCGCTAGGTGCGTGGGTCCGAATCGGCCATGACACCGACCCAGATAGCTGACGGGAGCAACCGCACGGTCATGGTCCAGCCGTCCTCGGCGGAGCGGTGCGCAGGGCCACGGCCCGCCTGGCGCTGGCGCCGCCCATCACGCCACCACGAGGGCCGGAGCGGCGTTCGCCAGCTTGCGGAGGTTGTGGCAGAGGGCGTGGAGGAGCCATTCCCCTCGGGCGCCCTCGAGGCCCCGCAGGCGAAGCGCTCCGGCGCGCTGTCGGGTCTTCATCTGGCCGAAGACCGGTTCGACGATCGCTTTGCGCCGGGCGTAATGAGCCCTGCCCGTCTTCGTCCGCAGCCGACGCGCCATGCGCTCGCGAGGCGTGGCGTCGTTCGGGATGCGGCCGCGGGGAGCCGCGTCGATCACCTCGCCGTGCTTCATCCTGCCCGTCGCAACGAGCACCTCGGTTTCGAGCTCGGCCGTCGCCGCGAGGTTGTCGTTCGAGCAGTAGCCGGCATCCGCGAGGAGGACCTTCGGGACGATCGTGATGCCGGCAGCGGCGAGTTGCTCGGTCGTCTGCTCGATCATCGGGAGGAGCTGGTTGACGTCGGTCGGCTGCTGGACGAGGTCGGTGGACACGATCACCTGGTGGGCTTCGTCGACGACGGCCTGGGCGCTGTAGGCGTAGTGGAACGAGCCGTCTGCGGTCTTCATGATCCGGGCGTCGGCATCGGTGAAGCTGCGCTGGGCCCGAGGGCTCGGGACCGCCGCCTCGCCGGCGGCCTTGGCGTCTTGTTCGACCTCGTCCTCGGGCTTTCCCTTGCGTCTCGCCTTGTCCGCGGCCTCGTGCTCGGCCTTCTCCTTCGCCTCGGCTTCGATCGCGGCCTTGGCGGCGAGAATGGCGCGTCGGCGGCCCTCTTTGGTCGCGAGCTCCACCGGCAGCTCGTCACCGCGACGGTCCTCCCCGAAGGCCGCGTCCTCGGCGAGGTCGGTCGCCTCGGCCTCGCCGAGCATGGCCGCGACCTCCTTTCGCAGCTCGGCCTCGGCCCTTGCCATCCGCTCGTAGCTCATCGCCCGATGTCGGCTCGCCGCGGCCTTGACCTTGGTCCCGTCGAGGGCCACGCGTCCAAGGCTCACGAGCCCGGCGCGGTGACAGAGCACGAGCACCTGGGTGAAGAGGTCCTCGAGGGCGCCGAGGTGCCGGCGGCGGAAGCGGGCGACCGAGCGGTAGTCCGGCACCACGTTCGCGCTCAGGTAGCGGAAGGCCACATCGACGACGCAGCGCCGCTCGATCTCTCGGGAGCTCGTCACCCCGACCGAGTAGCCGTAAAGGAGGAGCTTCGTCATCAGCCGAGGGTCAAAGGGCGGCGCCCCGGTCGCGCTCTCGTAGGACGCGTAGATGGCCGAGAGGTCGAGCGCGTCCTCGACGGTCTCGGAGATGAACCGAGCCGTGTGACCCGCGGGCAGCCAGTCCTCGAGCGAAGGCGGCAGCAGGAAGCACTGCGCCTGGTCGTAGCGACGAAAGGTCTTTGCCGCCCCGGCAGGCGCCGTTGCCACCTCGATGGGATCGCCCTCTTGCGGCGTGAACAGTCGCTCGTCTGCTGCAACGGAGGTCATGGGAAAATTCTCGCCGCTACGAGGGGGTCAGTGGTGGATTCTGACCCACGCACCTAGTGGGCCGCTCCGGGTGTTTACC
>JAJYQK010000143.1 GCA_021794645.1 Actinomycetes bacterium | reverse complement strand
CAGGACGACCGCCGGCCCGCATGTTCCCGTTCGGCCTGTTCCGCCGCCCGAAGGCGGCCGCCGGCCCGGTGCCGACCGCCAGCTCGGGGCCGTCTGGACCCTCGGCGGCGAGCGACTCGCCCTCTTTGCCCGAGAAGTTGCGGAAGACGGCCAGCCGCTCGGGCAGGCTCGCCCCGCTCGTCAACGGCGAGGGACCCTCGGCGAAGAGGCGGACGGGCAGGACCCCCTCGGGGAGGTCGCTCGCGACTTCGAAGGACGGCACCATGTCGTGTTCAGCTCGCTTTCTTCCTCGCTGTCAGGTGACTCTTCTCGACCGCCCGGGCGAGCAGCCAGCAGAGGTCTGACAGCCGGTTCAGGTAGGGGACTACGAGGGAGTCGCCGCCTGGGTCGAGGGCGACCGCCCGCCGCTCGGCCCGCCGGACGACCGCCCGGGCGACGTCGAGGGTGGCGGCGGCCGGTGACTGCCCGGGCACGACGAACTCAGAGGGCATGACGTCGGCAGCCTCGAGCTCGGCCACGAGGCCGTCGAGGCGGGCGAGCATCTCCCCGCTCACAAGCGAGCTGCCGGTCACGAGGCGAGGACGCTTGGCCGGTGTGGTGGCCACCTCGGCCATGAGCACCCACAGGTCGCGCTCGAGACCGACCAGGATCTCATCCAGGCGGGACCGGGAAAAGCCGCTCGGGCCGCCCTCCTTGCCGCTGGCGAGGGTGGCCCGCGCCATCCCCAAGAAGGCCTGCGCCTCGTCGACCGCCCCGTTGCACTCGATTCGGAGGGAGTCCTTTCGCACCCTGCCGCCGTACAAGAGGCCGGTCGTGCCCTTGTCGCCCCTCTTGGTCGCGATGCTCACGACAGGCCAATCTAGACCGCCGCCCGCGAAGGGTCCTTCCGCTCAGCCAACGGCTCTTTGCCGAGCGAATAGCCTGAGAGCGGTGGTGGTGGTCCTGCTCTCGCTGACGGCGGCGCTCGTCTTCGCCTTCGGGGCCGTCCTGCAGCAGCAAGCTGCCTCCGGCCAGCCGCTCGAGCAGAACATGCGGCCGGCTCTCGTCGCCGGCCTTCTCCGCCGTCCCCTCTGGCTCGGAGGGATCGCCCTCAACGGGCTCGGCACGCTCATCCAGCTGGCGGCGCTGTGGAAGGGCTCTCTCGTCACCGTCCAGCCCCTCTTGGTCTGCGGGCTCTTGTTCGCCCTCCCCATCAACGCCCTCGTCTTCCACCGGCGCCGCCCCGGCATGAGAGAGGTCGTCTCGGCGGGGGCAGTCTGCATCGGCCTGACGGCCTTTCTCCTCGCGACGGCCCCGAGCCCGGGCAACGGCACGGCCTCTGCCCTCTCGTGGTCCGTCTCGCTTTTACTGCTGGCGCTCTTGGTGGCGGTTCTCGTCGCAGTGGCCCTCTCCCGCCGGGGCATGCAGCGGGCGGTCCTGCTGGCCGTGGCGGCAGGGGCCGTGAACGGCCTCTCGGCCGCATTCATAAAGGGGATCGCCCACCGTCTCGGGACGACCGGTGGCTCCCCCGGGCACCTGGCCGCCGGCCTGCTCGGCAACTGGGAGCTCTACGCCTTCGCCGGCAGCCTGCTGGCGGCTACCCTCCTCGTCCAGAGCGCCTACCAGTCCGGCCCGATCCGTTGGTCGCTCCCGGCTCTGACGGCCGCCAACCCGGTGACGAGCGTCGTGCTCGGGGCCACCCTGCTCGCCGAGAGGGTCCACACCGGGCCGCTGGCGCTCTTCGGGGCGGTGCTCGGGCTCTCCCTCGTCGTCGGCGGCATCCTCGCCCTCTCCTCCTCCAGCCTCATCGCGGCCGACATCGCCCCCGTGGTCGTCTCGCCCGTCGCCGACGTCGACTGAAGGGCGCCCCTTCGTCGGTGGGAGCCGTACCATTGATGGCGTGAAGGTCTCCACCCGAGGCGACTACGCCAGCCGGGCTCTCCTTTCGCTGGCGCTCAACTCCGGCGAGTCCCTTCCCACCTCGGTCCGCGACATCGCCGAGCGGACCGGGCTGCCCCAGCCCTACCTCGAGCAGATCCTCCTCGCCCTGAAGGGCGCCGGCCTCGTCCGCTCCAAGCGGGGGGTGGGGGGCGGCTACGTCCTCGCCCGCTCCCCCGGCGAGATCACCCTCGGTCAGATAGTGAGCGCCGTCGACGGCCCCATCGTCGCCGGCGACTTCGGCCGCCCGCACGAGAACGGTGCCTGTGCCCACGAGGGGCAGTGCGTCCTGCGCTCGGTCTGGTCCGAGGTGGGAGAGCACATGCGCCAGCACCTCGACTCCTTCACCCTGCAGGACATGGTGGAGCGGGCCCGGGGCGCCCTCGTCGCCCCGGTCGGGCCGCTCACCTGAGGTGCCGAGGGAACCTCTCTTCAGCTCTTCGTCGCAGCGGCCAGTAAGACAACCTCGGACGATCTCGCCCGGCCTTGGCGGGGAATGAGGACGGTGGCCACCATCGTCAGGCCCGCCGCCAAGGCGAGGTAGGGGCCGGGACCACCCCGCACGACGAGCATGCCGCTCCCTGAGGCGATAGAGCCAAGGGTGGCCACGAGGTGGGCGGCAAGGAGCGCCTCGACCGCCCCGAGACCGACGACCGCCCAGCGGAGATAGCCACTCGGTCGGGCCAGAGTCGCCACAGCGAGAGCGAGGCTGGCCGCTGCCAGGACCAAGAGGCGGTCACCGTTCGGGGTGGCGAAGCCCGACAGCTGCTGCAGCCCGGCGTAGTAGCTGAGCCAGGGCAGGAAGACGCCGGCAACGGTGAGGGAGGCTGCGACGAGGGTCACAGCGGCCGCCACTCTGTTCCAGGGGCGGTTGCGGGTGGGAGAGGGGCTGAGGGTAGGTATCTGTGTCACTGTCGCTCCAGAAGTCAGAAAGGGCCGGGGCGGACGGCACTCTCGGCACCGTCCGCCCCGGGAGGGTCAGCTCGCCTTGAAGTACAAGAAGAGGTTCGTGGTGATGTTGCCCGTGACGGCCTTGTCGCCTTCCCGGCGGAGGGCGCTCACCTTGGCGTAGCTCTTGGCGGCGACGATCTCGTTCCAGCTGGACCGGTTCGTGACGCCGATCACCACGACGTTCCACCACTCGGGCTTGCGGTTGTTGAGTGTGGTGATGATGTGGCTGTGGGCGGGAAGCTTGACGTTGTCGTACTTCGAGCTGCCGAAGACGCCCGACAGGTCAATCGTGCTCGGGTGGTCGATGCAGTGTCCGGCGATCGGGCAGGCCAGGGTGGCCTTGGGAGGCTGGAAGCCGAGCGGCACTATGACATAGAGCGGGTCGAACGTGGGGGCCGGCGTGCCCTCGTAGTCGACGCCCGCCTCGCAACCAGAGCTGGCCTTGCTGGCAGGTGGGCGCTTGCAGGTGAAGTTCTTCGTGTAGGTGAACTTGACAGTGTGGCCGTCGTACCAGCCAGGGGTGGTGCCGACGTGGCTGGTGGCCATCGCCATCCCCATGTGCGCCGAGGAGCTGGTCGTGGCGGCAAAGGCAGGTGCCACCATGCCGGCCATGCCGAGCGTCAGGCCGGCGGCGATGACCCCGCCGACGCCCCGGCGGGCGAACTTGCGAAAAACCGTGTGAGCGGACATTTGGCTCCTTGTGGGTGGATCCGCCCCATTGGCGGACTTGCACTCACTGCGAAGCCGTCTGCCTTGCTGGATGAGGCTCGTTTCGGAGCCACCCTGCCTGGCTCAGGGGCAGCGCCAGTTCCAGGTGGCGATGGCGGGGTCGCCATGTGACCAGCCCAGCACCGACAGAGCCCCGGTCTCCAAGGGGAGGGCCCGGCCGAGCTCGGCATCAGCGCCGATCCAGATGGCGGCCAGGACCCGCAGCACGTGCCCGTGGGCGAAGAGAAGTGCGGGCTCGTTGACAAGGCCGTGGTTGGACCGCAGCCGGGCGATCACCCGGGCGGCCCGGCGACCCACCTCGGCCGCCACCTCACCGCCGGGGCAGCCGTCCCGGAAGAGCTCCCAGCCCGAGCGTTCGCTCCGGATCTCCTTCGTGGTGCGGCCCTCGTACAGCCCGTAGTCCCATTCCATGAGGTCCTCGTCGACTTGGACTTGCTCCCCGTAGCCGGCCAGCCGGCAGGTGTCGAGCGCCCGGCGGAGGGGGCTCGAGAGCACGACGCCGGGGCGGCGGCCGCCGAGCAAGGCTGAGAGCTTGGTGTGAAGCTGCCTCGCCTCAGTTTCTCCCTCTGCTAGCAGGGGTAGATCGGTCCTGCCAGTGTGCTGTCCGCTCTTGCTCCACTTCGTTGCGCCGTGCCGAACGAGGACCACGGTTTGCGGGGTGCGGGGGATCGGCTCCATGCTTGCGGGGCGCACGTCCGGCGACGCTAGCTGGGCCGACGGGCTGAACCGGCCCTTGGAGGAATGTCGGGCGCCGGCTAGGCGTTGGACGTCGTGAGGAATTAGTGAAGGGAGCTGGGACGATTCCGGCGAAGTCGACGATCGAATACGGGTCAGGTGAGGCGGCAGCAGCTGAGCGCGCCTCCTCGACGGCCGAGCGAGGAGCCAACGCGCCTGACTTGATGCGCCTCTTCCTCGACGACCTCGGCAAGTACCCCCTGCTCTCGGCTGACGCCCAGGTGGAGCTGGCCCAGCGCATCGAGCAGGGCGACGAGGAAGCCCGTGAGAAGATGATCGGCTCCAACCTCCGGCTCGTCGTCCACTGGGCCCGCCGCTACCAGGGGCGAGGCGTCGACCTCGTCGACCTCGTGCAGGAGGGCACCTTCGGCCTCATGCGGGCTGTCGAGAAGTTCGACTGGCGCAAGGGCTTCCGTTTCTCCACCTACGCCACCTGGTGGATCCGCCAGGCCCTGCAGCGGGCCGTCCAGTCCAAGGGCCGGGCCATCCGGCTGCCCGAGGACGCCCTGGCCGCGGAGCTCGAGGCCGACCCAGAGCAGGCACGACTCCCCCGTGTGGTCGCCAGCCTGGACCAGCCGCTCACGAGCGAGGCCACGGCCACCTTGGGCGACGTCGTGGCGACAGACGACGACCCCTTCGAGGAGGACGTCGTCCACGCAATGAGCCTCGGGCGCCTCGAGGAGGCCATCGGCCGCCTGCCCGAGCTCGAGCAGTCCGTCGTCCGCCTGCGCTTCGGCCTCGACGGCTCCCAGCCCGCCTCCCTCGAGGCGACCGCCCGGGCGCTCGGCATCGGTGTGCGCCGCGTCCGCCGGGTCGAGGCGTCTGCTCTGCAGTTCCTCTCCGAGCAGCCAGAGGTCGAAGGCGTCAACAGCGCCGCTTGAGGAGCGCTCCCTGCGGCCTAGCTGAGCGCGGCCAGCGCCTCTGCGAAGTCGCGGGGAAGGGGCGAGGAAAAGGTCATCTCCTGCCCGCTCGCCGGGTGGGTGAGGCGCAGCTCGGCGGCGTGCAGCATCGGCCGGCCGACAGAAAGCGCCCCCCTCCTTCCGCCGTAGCGGCGGTCGCCGAGGACCGGGTGGCCGATCGCCGCCATGTGCACCCGGATCTGGTGTGTCCGGCCCGTCTCGAGCGTCAGCTCGACCTCGCTCGCCTGCAGCGGCTGGCTGAAGCGGGCCCGCGTCTCGTAGCTGGTGCGCGCCTCCCGCCCGGTGGCGATGACGGCCCTCTTGGTCGGGTCCCCCTCCGAGCGCCCGATCGGGGCGTCGACGATGCCGCGGTCCGACTCGAGATGGCCGACGAGGATCGCCCGGTAGCGCCGCGACATGGTGCGCCGCTGCAGCTGGGCGCTCAAAGAGGCGTGGGCGGCCGGGCTGCGGGCGACGACGAGGAGACCGGAGGTCTCCTTGTCGAGCCGGTGGACGATGCCGGGCCTGTCCGCCTCGCCCACCCCCTCCGCCGGCAGCCGGGCTAGCTCGGGGTAGGCCGCCAGCAGGCCGGCGGCGAGGGTGCCGGCGGGGTTGCCGGCCCCGGGATGGACGACGACGCCGGCCGGCTTCTCGACAACGAGCAGCTCCTCGTCCTCGTAGACGACCGTGAAGGGCACGGCGGTGCTCGGCTCGAGCCTCGCCTCCTCTTCGGGCCGGGCTGCCAGGGAGGCCTCGAGGAAG
>JAJYQK010000091.1 GCA_021794645.1 Actinomycetes bacterium | reverse complement strand
CGGCCTCGCTCAACGACGACCCCCGCCTCTGCGCCGCCCTGGCTGCTCTCGTCGAGGCGGCCGCCGGGGAGCTCGGTGACTGAGGACCGGCCCACCTATGCCGTCGTCGGGGCCGGTGTCGCCGGCTTGGCGGCCGCCCGCCTGCTGGCCGGGCTCGAGGCCGTCTCGGAGGGGGCGACGGGGAGCAGGGGGGCTCGCGTCGTCCTCATCGAGGCCTCCGACCGCCCGGGGGGCAAGGTCCGCACCGGCGAGGTGGCCGGGGTCCCTGTCGAGCTCGGCCCGGATCAGTTCCTCCGGCGGGACCCGTCGGCCGAGCGGCTGGCCCGCCACCTCGGGCTGGGTGACCGCCTGCGCGCCCCGGCCGGCGGCACCGCCGGCATCTATGCCCGGGGAGAGCTGCGCCGCCTGCCGGCCGGCCTCGTCCTCGGTGTCCCGACCGACCTCGAGGCCCTGGCCGCGAGCGGCATCGTCTCGAGAGAGGGGCTGGCCGCCATCGAGCGGGGCGTCGGCCGGGCGGCCGCCTACTCGGCTGGGGAGCTCGGCCTCGGCGATGAGCCGGGCGCTGAGGAGCAGGCCGCCGGCGAGCTGCTCCGGCCCCAGCTCGGAGACGAGGTGGTCGACTACCTCGTCGACCCCCTCCTCGGCGGGATAAACGCCGGGCGGGTCGACTCGCTCTCTCTCGCCGTGACGGCGCCCGGCGTGGCCCGGGCCCTTCTCGGCGAGCGCCACGTCCTCTCCGCCCTCGGCGCCCTGCCCCCTCCTACGGCCAACGGCGGGCCGGTCTTCTACGGCCTCGAGGGCGGCCTCGGGGACCTGGTGGCGGCCGCAGCGGGAGAGCTGCAGGCGGCCGGGGTCGAGCTCTGGCTCGGGACGGCGGCTCGCAGCCTCGCCGGAGGACCCGGCGGCTACCTGCTCGAGACCTCGGGCGGCACCCTCGCCTGCGAGGGGGTGGTCCTCGCCCCGCCCGCCGGCCAGACGGCCCGGCTGCTGCAGGAGCTGGCACCGGCGGCGGCCCGCCTGCTCGGCGACGTCGTCTATGCCGACGTCAGCCTCGTCACCTTCGCCTTCGAAGAGGGGGCTCTCGTCCTGCCGGAGGGCTGGACCGGCCTGCTGGTGCCCGCCCGGGAGGGGCGGCTCATGACGGCTGCCACGTTCTCGAGCCGGAAGTGGCCCTGGATGAGGCGACCCGGGGTCGAGCTGCTCAGGGTGTCGGCCGGGCGCTTCGGCGACGAGAGGGCGAGCCGGCTCGGGGACGAGGAGCTGGCCGAGGTGCTCCTCGCCGAGCTGCGCCAGGTGAGCGGGTCGAGCGCCCCGCTGCTCGATCGCCTCGTCACACGCTGGCGGGCCTCCTTCCCGCAGTACCGCCCCGGCCACCGGGCCGGCATCGCCCGGGCCCGCCAGGCGCTGCCGCCCGGCGTCGCCCTCGCCGGTGCGGCCCTGGGCGGCATCGGCATACCGGCCTGCATCTCGAGCGGCGAGCGGGCCGCCGCCGAGGTCCTCGCAGCCACCCGACCGGCGTGAGGAGGCCGTCCCGGCGGCTCACCGGAGCCGGGAGCGCCCTCTGCGGGGGAGTCCTCGTCGGCCTCTCACTCCCTCCCGTCGGCTTCTGGCCCCTCGGGGTGGTCGGCCTCGGCCTCGTCATCTCCTCCTTCTCCCAGGGCTGGCGGGGCCGCCTGCTGGCCGGCTTTGCCGCCGGGCTCGGGCAGTTCTCGATCGGCCTCGCCTGGGCCATCCAGTTCAACGATGCCGGTTATGTCGCCCTCGTCATCCTCGAGTCCCTCATGTTGGCCCTGGCCGCCCTCCTCGTCCCGCCCGGCGGCCCGCTGGCGCTCCCGGCCGGCGCCGCCCTGCTGGCGATCTTCGAGTGGGTGAGGGACTCCTGGCCCTTCGGAGGCCTCCCGCTCGGCTCGGCTGCCCTCGGGGAGGTGGGCGGCCCCTTCCAGTTCGTCGCCCGCCTCGGCGGTCCCATCCTCGTCATCTTCGCCGCCGCCCTGGCGGGGGCCGGCGCGGTCAGGCTGGCCGCCCTCGCCCTCCGGCGGCGCCCGGAGGCGGGCCAGCAGGCGCTCGCCTGCCTCCTCGCCGGTGCCGCCCTGGCCGCTGCCGGCGGCGTGGCGGTGCCGGCCGTACCCGCAGGGGCGAAGAGGCTCTCGTTCGCCATCGTGCAGGGCGGGGGAAGGCGGGGCCTCAACGCCCTGCAGGTGCCCGCCAGCAAGGTCTTCTCGGCCGCCGTCGCCGAGACGAGGAGAGTACGGGGCCGGCCCTCTCTCATCTTGTGGCCAGAAGACGTCGTCGGCCTCGGCCCCGAGCCCTTCCGCGGCTCGCAGGCCGAGGCGGTGATGGCGGCCATCGCCCGCCGCCATCACGCCACCCTCGTCGCCGGGGTCACCTACGACGTCGGCCGGACCCGCTTTCGCAACGAGGTGGTGGCCCTCTCCCCGGCCGGCCGGCTGGTGGCCGTCTTTGAGAAGGTCCACCGCGTCCCCTTCGGCGAGTACGTCCCGCTCCGCGGCCTCTTCAAGCACCTGGCCAACCTCTCGGCCGTCCCCCGCGACGCCATCCCCGGGCACGGGAGCGGGCTCATGACGACGCCGGCCGGCCGCTTCGCCGTCCTCGTCTCCTACGAGGTCTTCTTCGCCGGGCGAGGCCGTTCGGGGGTGCGGGCAGGCGGTCGGGTCATCCTCGTGCCGACGAACACCGCCTCCTACTCGAACGACCAGGCGCCGGCCGAGGAGATCGCCGCCTCCCGCCTGCAGGCCCTCGAGGAGGACCGCTACCTGCTGCAGGCCGCCCCGACCGGCTACAGCGCCATCGTCTCTCCCTCCGGGGTGGTCTCGCGCGAGAGCCGGCTCTCGCGACCCGATCTCATCGAGGCGAGCGTGCCGATGCTGCGCGCCACCACTCCCTACGCCGACCTCGGGGAGGCGCCCACCCTGGCAGGCGCCGGCCTCGTGGCCGCCCTCGGCTGGCTGCTCGCCCGCGGGCGAGCCAGAGGCGGGCTAGTGGCTCCCGGTGGTGAGGCCACTCCCGCCTGAGGGGGCCGGGCGGTGCTCCTCGAGCACGATCGCCTCCACCTCGCCGGGCGGCTCGAGAGGGGCGCCGGGCGCCCTCTCGCCGAACAGGAAGCGGTTGAAGACCATGTAGCGGCCCACCCAGATGAGGCCGTAGGTGAACAGGTTGGCGAACTGGACGAGGAGCACCTCGACGGTCTTCGAGCTCGAGATGCGGTCGGCGTTGTGGGCGGCCAGGCCGACGGCCAGGGTCGAGAGGACGAGCCCGGTGAAAGAGATGATCCAGAAGGGAGCGATCTCCCGCCAGGGGTGGGACTTGCCCCGCTTGCCCCAGGTCCAGGTGCGGTTGAGCCAGTAGGCGGGCACCGTGGCGACAGCCGTGGCGAGGACGTTGCACTCCATCGCCGTGGCGAGGGCCACCACGTGGTAGGTGACGAAAAGGACCGTCTGGGTGACGAGAGTCGAGATGACCGAGACGGCGGCGTACTTCCAAAGCCGTTTCCAGTGGGCGCTTTCGCGAGCCGCGCGCAGGCGCTCGGTCAGCGCAGCCATGGCCTCAGTCTATCGTCTCTGCCGTGACCGAAGCCCTCGAGGACCTGCTCGCCCTGCTCGACATCGAGCCGATCGAGGTGAACATCTTCCGGGGCTGCAACATCGAGGAGGACCGCCAGCGGGTCTTCGGCGGCCAGGTGGCCGCCCAGGCTCTCGTGGCCGCCGGCCGCACAGTCGACAGGGGACAGGTCCATTCGCTCCATTCCTACTTCCTCCGCCCCGGGGACCCGGCGGCACCGATCCTCTACGAGGTCGACCGGATCCGGGACGGCCGCTCTTTCCTTACCCGCCGCGTGGTGGCCATCCAGCACGGCCGGGCCATCTTCAACCTGCAGTGCTCCTTCCACGTCGAGGAGGAGGGCATCACCCACCAGTTCCCGATGCCCGAGGTGCCCGCTCCCGAGAGCCTCCCCACCGTCGAGCAGCGCCTCGAGCCCTACAGGGACCAGATGGAGGGTTGGTTCTTCGACCGGCCCCGCCCGATCGACCAGCGCTTCATCGGCGAGCTGCCCTGGCTGCGCAAGGGGGCGTCCGAGGAGCCCCGTCAGCGGCTCTGGCTCCGCACCGACGGCAAGATGCCGGACGACCCGCTCATGCACGCGGCTGTCATGGCCTACGCCTCGGACATGACCCTTTATGACTCCATCCTCGCCCCCCACCAGATCCGCTGGCAGGACGAGAACTTCATGGGGGCGAGCCTCGATCACTGCATGTGGTTCCACCGGCCCTTCCGCACCGATGAGTGGCTGCTGTTCGACCAGGACTCCCCGAGCGCCTACGGGGCGCGGGGAGTCGCCCGCGGCCTTCTCTACACAGAGGGGGGCGAGCTCGTGATGTCCTTCGTGCAAGAGGGGCTCATCCGCCTTCGCACCAAGGCAGAGGCGTGATGGCGGGCGAGATCGTCTTCGGCCTGTTCGTGGTGGCGATGGTGGTTCTTGCCTTCTTCGTCATCCGCTTCGCCATCCGGCTCGACCGCAAGGCGCGGGCGACGCGGCGCCGGCCGCCCGGCGGGAGCGGTTGAGCGCCTAGACGATGCCGCCCCGGCGGCTCTCGCGGATGACGCCGAGGACGGCGGCAGCGGCCACCACGAAACCGAAGATGGCCGACCAGAAGCCGAAGACGAGGGAGAGGCCGACCGAGGCGGCCGAGATCCCGAGCACGAACGGCCAGATGGAAGAGGAGGGGAAGGCTCCGACGACGCCGGCGCCCTCGGCCCGCTCGGCATGCGGGTCGTCCTCGGGTCGGGGCTTCATCCGGCGGGACCACCAGAAGTAGTAGCCGCCGGGAAGCATCCCGAGGAGGAAGGCGCCCGTCAGCATGGCGGTGCCGGCAGTCTCGTTGCTCCAGAACCAGTAGATGAGGGCCACGACGCCGAAGAAGAGCCCGATGAAAAGGAGCATCACCCCTTCTGCCTTCACTCTCCGCCTCCGCTCTCGTCGTCCTCGAGCCGTCTCTCGGCCTCGCCGCCGCTCGTGGTGTGGCCGGCTGCCCCGCCGAAGCCGGACCGCGGGTCGCTCGCCGCCGCCCGGCGGGCCTCGACGGCCACGAGGTCGCGCTCACCGGTGCGCGGGACGTGGCCGTTGGCGAGCACGTGGTCGGGGTGGTTGTGGTCCCAGACGGGGCGCTCGGAGCGGATGGGCGGGATCCAGTAGAAGTTGTGGTGCGGCGGGGGCGAGGAGGTGGCCCACTCGAGGGTGTGGGCATCCCAGGGGTTGTCACCGGCCGGGATCGGGCGCCGCCAGGCCTCGAGGAAGTTGACGCACATCACGAAGACCGACAGGAAGAGCATGTAGGCGCCGACCGTCGAGATGCGGTTGAGGATGGTCCAGTTGTTGTGCGGCAGGTACTCGGCGATTCGCCGCGGCATCCCCTCCTCCCCGAGGAGGTACTGGGGCATGAAGGTGACCCAGAAGCCGATGAACATGAGCCAGAAGCTGATCTTGCCGAGCGTCTCGTTGAGCATCCGGCCGGTGTACTTCGGATACCAGAAGGTGAGGCCGGAGAAGCCTCCGAAGACGACCGTCCCGAAGAGCACCTCGTGGAAGTGGGCGACGACGAAGTAGGTGTCGTGCATGTTGAAGTCGACCGGCGGCGAGGCGAGGAAGATCCCGGTGACGCCTCCGAACAGGAAGACGGCGAGGAAGCCGACCGAGAAGAGCATCGGCGTCGTGAACGAGATGGAACCTCGCCACATGGTCCCGATCCAGTTGAAGAACTTGATGCCGGTCGGCACGGCGATCAGGTACGACATGATCGAGAAGAACGGCAGCAGCACCGTCCCGGTCGTGAACATGTGGTGGGCCCAGACCGAGGTCGAGAGGGCGGCGATGGAGATGGTGGCGAAGATCATGCCCTTGTAGCCGAAGACCGGCTTGCGGGAGAAGACCGCCAGCACCTCGGTCACCGCCCCGAAGTAGGGCAGGGCGAGGATGTAGACCTCGGGA
>JAJYQK010000110.1 GCA_021794645.1 Actinomycetes bacterium | reverse complement strand
CACCGAGGAGGTAATCGGACGGGTGCCGATGGCCGGACCAGCTGACGTCGACCGGGCCGTGGCGGCGGCCAGGGCCGCCTTCGAGGAGTGGTCGGCGGTGGCGCCGCCCGAGCGTGCCAAGTACGCGACCCGCATCGGGGAGGCGCTCGGGGCCCGCATGGGAGAGGTGGCGACGGTCATCTCCCGCGAGGTCGGTATGCCCTTCTCCCTCTCGCAGATGATCCAGGCCGGCCTGCCCATAGCCACCTTCTCCTCCATGGCCGCCCTCGTCGACGAGATCACCTGGGAGGAACAGGTCGGCAATTCGATCGTGCTGCGAGAGCCGGTTGGCGTCGTCGGGGCGATCACCCCCTGGAACTACCCCCTCCACCAGGTGGCTGCCAAGGTCGCCCCGGCTCTGACGGCCGGCTGCACGATCGTGCTGAAACCGAGCGAGGTGGCCCCGCTCAGCGCTTTCCTGCTGGCTGACATCATCGACGAGGTGGGCCTGCCGCCCGGGGTGTTCAACCTCGTCTCGGGGGCGGGCCCGGTCGTGGGCGAGGCCATCGCCGCCCACCGGGGCGTCGACATGGTCTCGTTCACCGGCTCGACGAGGGCTGGCCGGCGGGTCTCCGAGCTCGCCTCCGCCACGGTGAAGCGGGTGGCGCTCGAGCTCGGGGGCAAGTCACCCAACGTGCTGCTCGAAGACGCCCCGCTCGAGGCGGCGGTCTCCAACGGCGTCGCCATGTGCTACCTCAACTCCGGTCAGACGTGCTCGGCGCTCACCCGCATGATCGTGCCCCGCTCGCGGCTGGCGGAGGTGGAACAGCTCGCCGTGCAGGCGGCCGAGGAGTACACCACCGGCAGCCCCTTCGAGGAGTCCACCCGTCTCGGCCCGCTCGTCTCGGCCGCCCAGGCACAGCGGGTGCGCTCCTACATCGAAAAGGGCATCGCGGAGGGGGCGAAGCTCCTCACGGGCGGGCCCGAGGCCCCCGAGGGCGCCGAGAAGGGCTACTTCGTGCGCCCGACGGTCTTCTCCGGGGTGAGAAGCGACATGACGATCGCCCGGGAGGAGATCTTCGGCCCCGTCCTTTGCATCCTCGCCTACGACAGCGAGGAGGAGGCCATCGCCATCGCCAACGACTCCGACTACGGCCTGGCGGGAGGAGTCTGGTCCGCTGACCCCGAGCACGCCAAGGCGGTCGCCCGCCGGATCCGGACCGGCCGGGTCGACGTGAACGGCGGCATGTTCAACACCTTGGCCCCCTTCGGCGGCTACAAGCAGTCCGGCAACGGACGCGAGCTCGGCAAGTACGGGCTCGAGGAGTACCTCGAGCTCAAGTCCTTGCAGCTCTGAGCCAGCCCCGGGAGGCAGGCGACCCCCCTGACAGCAACGAGGCAGTGACAAGACGCTTCATAGCCTGGGCGCGCCGTCATGCCGCCTGGTTGCGCTTCGTGATCGGCATCGCCCTCGGCCTGCTCGCTCTCTGGGCGGTGGCCGGGCAGCGGGGCGAGCTGACCGACGCCGCCCGCGAGATCGGCCATCTCTCCATTCCCTGGTTCTCGGTCGCCGTCATCTCCGAGTTCCTCTCTGTCGTCGCCTTCGCCCGCATGCAGGGGACGCTCATCTCCTCTGGCAACGTCCGGATCCCCGCCGGCCGGCTGGTGACGATGACGGCCGGAGCGGGCGCCATCGCCTCTTCCATCCCGGCCGGCCCGGCTGCCTCGAGCTTCTTCGCCTACCGCCAGTACCGCCGCTTCGGGGCCGACGAGGCCCTCGCCGGCTGGACGCTCATCGCCACCCTCGTCTCGTCCGCCCTCGGCCTCAGCCTCCTCACGACTGCCGGCCTGGCCCTCGCCACCCGCCAGGGAGCGGCCTTCGACCTGATCGGCGCCGTCATCGGCGTGCTCTTCGCGGCGGTGATCGCGGCGGTGATCCTGCAGCGGCGAAGGGCCCTCTCCCGCTTCGGGCTCGGGGTGCTCCGCCTCGTGCGCCGCCTGACGGGGCGGCCCCGTCGGCACGAGACAGAGGTGCTGGCCGGGCTGATGGCCCGCCTCGGGCGGGTCGACATCGGCTGGCGGGAGATGGCCCGTGCCCTCGCTTGGTCGCTCGGCTACTGGGCGGCCGACTGCGGCGCCCTCGCCTTTGGCTACCTGGCGGTGCACGCCTCCATCCCCTGGACGGCTCTCCTGCTCGCCTACGGTGCCGGCCAGCTCGCCTCCAACCTGCCCATCACCCCCGGTGGCCTCGGCGTGGTGGAAGGCAGTCTCACGATCGCCCTCGTGGCCTACGGTGGTGCGCAGGCATCGACTGTCGGGGCGGTGCTCATCTACAGGATCGTGTCCTTTTGGGGGTTCTTGCCGTTGGGCTGGCTCGCATACCTCGGCGTGAAGGTGAAAGACGCCCGGGCGGACCGCGCCGCGGCCGCTTCGGCGGGCGAGGTGGTGCCTGTCGAGATGGCCGCGGACGAGGCCTGGGAGGAAGCCCAGTGAGAAGGGCCAGCCTTCTCCTCGCGCTCGGCCTCCTCGTGCTGGGCGGGGCCGGCTGCACCTCGGTGAGAAACGGCCTCGGACCGCGCGTCGGCATCTGTTTCAACGCCCTTCCGGCCGCTCGCCGTGTCGTCGGCCGATCGCCCCACTTCGACGGCGTCCGCTATGTCACCCCTCGCATGGTCGCGATCGCGTTGGCGCGAGAGCTCCATCGCTTCCCGCCCGAGGTGCCCGACGCCTTCTCGGACGTCTTCAGAAGGCCCGAGTGCCTCGTCGCCTTCCGGGGGGCACCCGTTCGCCCTCTCCGCCAGCAGGTCTGGCGGCCCGAAGGCGGCCAGCCCCGCTTCACCATCGTCGTGGTCCACCAGGCGAACCAGCAGGTGCTCGGGGTGGTGCTGCTGCCCCGGCTCCCGCTGAGCTTCGCTCAGCTCTGAGGGGCCGGGAGGCCGAGCTCGACGGCGACCTCGAGGGGGCCCTCGTGTGGCTCGTAGGTGAGCTCGGAGATGACCCCGGCCCGGGTCAGGTCGCTCTCCCCCTGCCCGAGCAGCGACAGCACCTCGGGCCGTCCCCGCAGTGTGCAGACCGCCACCGGATGGCGCATCGAGACGTGCGCCTCGGACTTGGCCCGGCGGAGCGTGCCGAGCACCTCTGAGAGATGCGAGAGGAGCGGGCTCGGCTCCACGCCGGTCGGTGCCAGCGGCCAGGAAGCGAGGTGGACCGAGTCGGGGTGGAACCACGACCAGGCCTCCTCGCTGGCATAGGGGAGGAACGGGGCGAAGAGGCGCAGCTGGATCTCGAGGCCCTGGAAGAGGCCGTGGCAGGCCGAGATGGTCTCGGTGCTGGCCGGATCGCCGTAGGCGCGTGCCTTCACCAGCTCGAGATAGTCGTCGCAAAAGCGCCAGAAGAACGCCTCGGTCTGCTCGAGGGCGCGGGCGTAGTCGAAGCCCTCGAAGGCCGCCGTCGCCTCCTCGACCACCAGGCCGAGGAGACCGAGCATGGAGGCGTCGACCGGCTGCAGCTCGTTGGGAGGAGCGCTCGGGTCGCTCACCGCCGCCACTCGGGAGAGGGCGAACTTCGAGGCGTTGAGGATCTTTATGGCGAGGCGCCGACCGACTCTCATCTGCTGGTCGTCATAGGCGGCGTCGGTGCCGAGACGGGCCGAGGCGGCCCAGTACCTGACGGCGTCAGTGCCGTGCCGCTCGATCGGCTCGGTCGGGACGACGACGTTCCCCTTCGACTTCGACATCTTCTTCCGGTCCGGGTCGAGGATCCAGCCCGAGATGGCGGCGTGGCGCCAGGGGAGCGAGTCGTTCTCGAGCTCGGCTCGCACGACTGTGTCGAAGAGCCACGTGCGGATGATGTCGTGTCCCTGCGGCCTCAGGTCCATCGGGAAGACCCGGGCGAACAGGTCCGGGTCGTCGAGGTAGCCGCCGGCGATCTGGGGCGTGAGGGAGGATGTTGCCCAGGTGTCCATGACGTCGGGATCGCCGATGAAGCCGCCCGGCTTCCCCCGCTCGGACTCCTCGTAGCCGTCAGGCACGTCGGTCGAGGGGTCGATGGGAAGGCGCGACTCGGCGGGGACGAGGAGGTCCTCCTCGATCACCTCGCCCTCGTCGTCGAGGCGGTACCAGACCGGGAAGGGGACCCCGAAGTAGCGCTGGCGGGAGAGGGCCCAGTCCCCGGTCAAGCCCTCGATCCAGTGCTCGTAGCGAAAGCGCATGAACGGCGGCAGCCAGTCGAGCTCCCGGCCACGCTGCAAGAGGCGCTCCCTCATGGCGGTCGTGCGCAGGTACCACTGGCGGGAGGAGACGATCTCGAGGGGGCGCTCGCCCCGCTCGTAGAACTTGACCGCATGGGTGACGGGCCGCGGCTCGCCGACGAGCGCCCCGGCCTCGCCGAGCAGCTCGACGATGCGCCCCTGGGCCCGTCTCACCGGCAGCCCCTCGAGCTCGGCGTAGTGGCGCCGGGCCGCATCGGGATCGAGGGACTCCCAGCCCTGCTCCCCGAAGGGGGCCTCGCCGAGCCGGCCGTCGCGCCGCAGGATCGTCCGGGTGGGCAGCTCGAGCTCCCGCCACCAGGTGACGTCGGTCAGGTCGCCGAAGGTGCAGATCATGGCGATGCCGCTGCCCTTCTCGGGCTCGGCCAGGTGGTGGGCGACGACCGGCACGGGGACCGAGAAGAGCGGGGTGAGCACCTCCTTGCCCAAAAGGGCCTTGTAGCGCTCGTCGTCGGGGTGGGCGACGAGGGCGACGCAGGCGGGCAGCAGCTCGGGGCGGGTCGTCTCTATCTCGACCGGGGGGCCACTTGCGTCTCTGCGGTGAAAGGCGATGCGGTGGTAGGCGCCCGGCCGCTCCCTGTCCTCCAGCTCGGCCTGGGCGACCGCGGTCTGGAAGTCGACGTCCCAGAGGGTGGGGGCCTCGTTGCGGTAGGCCTCCCCCCTCGCCAGATTGCGCAGGAAGGCGGCCTGGGAGACCCGCCGCGCCTGCTCCCCGATGGTCGTGTAGTGGTGCTGCCAGTCGAAGGAGAGGGCGAGGCGCTTGAAGAGGTCCTCGAAGATCTTCTCGTCCTCGTTCGTGAGGGCGTAGCAGAGCTCGACGAAGTTCGGCCGCGAGACGGGCAACTCCTCCTTGCCGGGCTTAGCGGGTGGCCGGAAGGACGGGTCGTAGGGCTGGTTGGGGTCGCAGCGGACGCCGAAGTAGTTCTGCACCCGCCGCTCGGTGGCAAGCCCGTTGTCGTCCCAGCCGATGGGATAGAAGACGGCCTTGCCCCGCATCCGCTGGTAGCGGGCGATGACATCGGTCTGGGTGTAGGAGAAGACGTGCCCGACGTGGAGCGAGCCGGAGACGGTCGGCGGCGGCGTGTCGACGGCGAAGACCTCTGCCCGGCTCTTGGAGCGGTCGAAGCGGTAGGTGCCCCGCTCCTCCCAGAGCGCCGTCCACTTGGCTTCGAGGCCGTCGAGGGACGGTCGATCGGGCAGGTCGGGCGGCTCCATAGGACTAGTACGGTACTTCCATGCTGCGGCTCCACGACACGGCGACGGGCCGCCCGGCCGAGATGACTGCCGCCAGCGGGACCCTGCGCCTCTACGTCTGCGGGCCCACCGTCTACGGGCCGCCCCACATCGGGCATGGCCGCTTCAGCCTCGTCTACGACGTCATCCGGCGCTACCTCGAGTCCAGCGGAACGGCCGTCCGCCACGTCTCGAACGTCACCGACATCGACGACAAGATCATCGACAGGGCCAACTCGCAGGGGCGGAGCTGGAAGGAGGTGGCCGAGGAGAACGAAGAGCTCTGGTGGGCGGCGATGGACCGCATGGGGGTGGCCAAGCCGCATGTCGTCCCGCACGCCACCGACTACGTCGAGGAGATGGTGGCTCTCATCTCCGAGCTGGTCGCCCGGGGTGCCGCCTACGACGCCGAAGACGGCGTCTACCTCTCGGTGGCGGACGTGCCCGGCTACGGCCTCTTGGCGCAACAGCCGCTCGAGTCGCTCCGGGCCGGGGCGCGCGTCGAGGCGACCGGCAGCAAGCGGGCGGCGATGGACTTCGTGCTCTGGAAGAAGGCCAAGCCCTCCGAGCCGAGCTGGCCCTCGACCTTCGGCC
>JAJYQK010000170.1 GCA_021794645.1 Actinomycetes bacterium | reverse complement strand
GGGCGATCCGGCTCTACGAGCCCGAACGTAAAGGGGACAGGAACTTCGCGCTCATCGGCATCGCCGATGGTCCCGGTGGTTCCATCGCCGATGTCCCGGAGGGTGAGCTGCTCGAGGGCTTCGGCGGTTGACGGTCGTCCTCCACGCCGCTCCTCTTATCGCGGTCGCAGATCGGCGCGACCGCCTGCGTTCGGCTGTAGAGGCGGTACTGCGAGAGGAGCCAGGCGAGCTTGTAGTCCCGGCTCCCGTTACCGCAGAGGTCGACTACTTGCTCGGGCGTCGGCTCGGGCGCGGTGCTCGCCTCGGCTTCATCGAAGATCTCGCCGCTGGTCGGTTCGTCGTCGCTCACCTTGAACCGGACGAGTACGGCGTCATCGCAGATCTTGAACGCCGCTACGAAAGTCTTGATGCTGGTCTCGCCGACCTGAGCCTGGTCGTTGCGGCGCATCGTCACCAGACCCGGCGACTGCTCACCTTCGACGAGCGCCACTTCCGATCGCTCCGACCCCTCGCCGGTGGTCGTTTCACGTTGCTACCAGCAGACGAGCCACGTCGCTGATCCGTTCTCGGATCCCGTCGAAGTTCGAGTAGCAGTGCCTACGGCCTACCCGAGTGCCGGGCAACGAAAGCCCAGCTGAGAGCGGTAACTCAAGGAGCCGGATCCCACCGGTGTCCTGGCCGAGAAGAGGCGTCATCACCGAGCCCGGGCGCGACGCCCCGCACCACCGTCGCCACAGGCAAAGAGCTCGGCCGGCGGCCCTCGATGAGGCGGCCGCTCCGAGCGCCGGCCGATTAGGCTGCCCGGACTAGCGCGTCAACCAGAGGTTCAATGCTCACACCCACGCGCCGAGAGTCCCCCGAGAGGTCGACGCCGTCGACCTGGCCGTTCCGGCTCTGGCGACCCGTCGCCCGGGGCTTTGACCGCCTCGAGGAGGCCGTGGTGGCCTTCCGCCACCCGCCCATCGAGGCGAGGGCCTACCGGCCGCACGACCCCGACTTCCGCCGGCGCTTCTTGCAGGCGGCCTTCGTCGGCTTCCTCGGCAGCCTCGGCATCTTCTGGGGTGCCTCCCAGCCGACCTCGCCCTTCCCGGGCTTCTCCCGCCAGGCGATAGCCATGACCCCCACGACCCCGCCGGTCTGGTTCTTCGGCGTGCCTGGGCGCTCGGCCGTCCCGAACCTGCATGTGGCGCCCTCGCCGAGCTTCTACCTGGCCCTGTTCGCCTTCTACTGCGGCATGGTCCTGCTCATGCGCTCGTGGATCCGCCTCGGCCGCCTCGCCCGGGAGTACCAGGGCATCCCTGTGCGCCTCTACGCCTGGGTGATGGTGGCCTGGACCGTGCCGATGCTGTTCGTGGTGCCCCTCCTCTCGAAGGACGCCTACTCCTATGTCGCCCAGGGCGAGATGATGAGCCGCCACATCAGCCCCTATGTCTACGGCCCCTCGGTGCTCGGGACGGGCGGCAACAGCTACACCGTCCTCACAGACAAGCTCTGGTGGAACGTCACCTCCCCCTACGGGCCGGTCTTCTTGGCGCTGGCCGGCTGGATCCAGGTGCTGGTCGGACACAGCGAGCTGGGCGGCCTGGTCATGTTCCGGCTCGTGGCCGTCGCCGGCGTCTGCCTCATCGGCTTTTCCATCCCCCGCCTGGCAAGAGCTGTGGGGCGGGACGCCTCGACCGCCTTCGCCTATGCGGTCATGAACCCGATCGTCCTCATCCACCTCATCGGCGGGGACCACAACGACGCCCTCATGCTCGGGCTCATGCTGGCGGGCCTCGCCCTCGCCCGGCGGCACCCTGTGGCCGGGACCGTCCTTGTCACCCTGGCCGCCCTCGTGAAGGTGCCGGCCATGGTGGGGGTGATCTACATCGGCTGGGACTGGCCGGGGCCGGCGGCCGGCTGGAAGGAGCGGGTCCGCTACGTCTTTTTCGCCGGGGCGATCGCCCTGGCGGTGATGGGAGCGGTCACCCAGGCCGTCGGCATCGGCTGGGGGTGGGTGGCGGCCCTCACCAACGCCGACACGATCCGCTCCTACCTCGACCCCGTCACCGCCCTCGGCCTCGGTCTCGCCAAGGTGGTCGGGGCGATCGGCCTCGGCAGCCATCCCGACGCCTTCCTCTTCGCCTTCCGGGCCGCCGGGGCCGTGGCGGCCGTCTCCATCGGGCTCGTGCTGTTGTGGCGCGCCCGCGGCGGCGCCTCGAGCCTGCGGGCCATCGGTCTCACGATGCTGGCAGTCGTCGTGCTCGGGCCCGTCATGCAGCCCTGGTACCTCGCCTGGGGGGTCGTGATCCTCGGCGTCGTGGCCGAGGGACGGCTGCGCGGCTGGCTCATCTGGCTGACGGTGCTCGTGACCTTCCTCGGGGTCGGGGACGCCACCTACTTCGTCGGCGCCCTCCGATCGGTCAACATCGCCATCTTCGGGGCGGCGGCTGCCGCTGCTCTCGTCCTCCTCATCTGGCCCTGCTGGGGCCGGCTGCGGGCCGGGCTCGCCTCTTTCCGCCGGGGTCGGGTCGGCGGCCCGGCCGAGCTGGGAGAAGAGATGGGAGCCGGCCTTTGAGCCCGCCCCGGGCGCCGGTGACGACGAGGCGGGAGGGGCCGGTCTTCGTCGTCACGATCGATCGCCCCGAGGTGAGAAACGCCGTCGACCAGCCGACGGGAGCCGCTCTCGTCGAGGCCTTCTCCTCCTTCGAGGCCGACGAGGAGGCCGCCGTCGCCGTCCTCAGCGGGGCCGGGGGCAATTTCTCTGCCGGCGCCGACCTGAAGGCGATCGCCGCAGGCCGGGGCAACCGGGTGCGAGCAGGCGGCGACGGCCCGATGGGCCCGACGAGGATGCGCCTTGGCAAGCCCGTCATCGCCGCTGTCGAGGGCTATGCCGTCGCAGGCGGCCTCGAGCTGGCGCTCTGGGCCGACCTGCGGGTGGCCTCGGAGACGGCGGTCTTCGGTGTCTTCTGCCGCCGCTTCGGCGTCCCTCTCGTCGACGGCGGCACCGTGCGCCTGCCCCGGCTCATCGGCCAGAGCCGGGCGATGGACCTCGTCCTCACGGGGCGGGAGGTGGGGGCGGAGGAGGCCTACTCGATCGGGCTCGTGAACCGGCTGGTGCCTGCGGGAGAGGCCCTGCGGGCAGCCGTCGCCCTCGGGGCCGAGCTCGCCTCCTTCCCCCAGGGCTGCCTGCGAAGCGACAGGCTCAGCCTGCTCGAGCAGGAGGGGCTCGCCGAGAGGGCCGCCATGGCGAACGAGCTGGCTCGTGGCCTTGCCACCATCGAGTCGGGTGAGACCCGCCGCGGGGCCGAGGCCTTCCGGGAGGGCGCCGGCCGCCACGGCGGCCCCGCCGGCGGCTGATCCGGGGAGGGGCGGGTCACAAGAGCAGCTGGACGATGGCGACGTCGATGAAGCGGCCGAACTTGCGGGCCACCTCTCGCTCCACCCCGACGAAGGTGAAGCCGCAGGCCTCGTGGAGCTTGACCGAGCCCTCCTGCTCGGCGCTGATGCGCCCGATGACCGAGTGGAAGCCGTGGCTGCGGGCCGCCTCCACCGCCGCGGTGAGGAGCGCCCGGCCGACGCCCTGGCGGCGGGCCTCCGCCGCCACGTAGATCGAGTCCTCGACAGCAGTCGAGTAGCCGGGCCGGGGGCGGTAGGGCGAGAGGGAGGAGAAGCCGAGGACAGCGAGGCCCTCTGTCGCCACGAGGACCGGGTAGACGCCGGCGTGGGCGGCCATCCAGGCCTGGTGCTCCGCCTTGCTGCGGGGGACCAGGTCCAAGGTGGCTGTCGAGGTGAGCACCTCGGCGTTGTAGATCTGCAAGATGGCGTCGGCGTCCAGCTCGCTCGCCCGCCTGATCTCCATCCGGGCGATCGTAGACGCCGGCCCGTTTGACCACGGGGTAGACTCTCGGCCCGAGAGGGCGGCCAGCTCGCCCGGCCGGCCCCCTTAGCTCAGTCGGCAGAGCACAGCCATGGTAAGGCTGGTGTCGTCGGTTCGATTCCGACAGGGGGCTCCCTGGCGGCGTAGCTCAGTTGGTAAGAGCGCACGGCTCATAATCGTGAGGTCCCGGGTTCGAGCCCCGGCGCCGCTACCAGTGAAGATGGGCGCGAGGAAAGAGAACGATGGCTAAGAACGAGAAGCGGGTCCAGGTGACGCTCGCCTGCGAGGTCTGCAAGCGGCGCAACTACATCACGACCAAGAACAAGCAGAACGACCGCGAGCGGATCGAGATGAAGAAGTACTGCCGATTCGACCGCCAGCACACGCTCCACAAAGAGACGCGCTGAGCCAGCCTTGACCCCCCTCCCCCTCGAGCGGCGCCGCAGCGGCGACGAGAGGTTGAGCTCGGGCGAGCTGGACGAGCTGGCCCGCCGGGCCCGCGAGGGGGACAGGGAGGCCTTCGGCCAGCTGGTGGTGGCCACCTCGGCGACCTGCTACCAGCTCGCCTACCGCCTCGTCGGGAACGAGGACGACGCCCGTGACGTCGTGCAGGAGGCCTACCTGCGCGCCTATCGGGGTCTGCGCCGCTTCCGGGGGGAGGCGGCCGTCACCACCTGGCTCTACCGGATCACCGCCAACGTCGCCGCCCGCCATCTCGAGCGCCGCACCCGCTCGCGGACCTCCCAGCTGGACGAGTCCCTCGAGGTCCCCCATGCCGGCGGGGCCGGCGATCCCGAGGCGCTCCTCTCGGCCGCCGACGAGCGGGGCCGCCTCGTCGAGGCGCTCGGCGCCCTGCCCGACGGACTGCGCACCGTCGTCGTCCTGCGCGACGTCTACGACCTCTCCCACAAGGAGATAGCCCGCGAGCTCGGGATCTCCCAGTCGGCGGCCAAGGTGCGGCTCCATCGGGGCCGGCGGCTGCTGCGAGAGCGGATCTTCCCGGGCCGCCGCCAGCCCTCCGAGCAGGCCGAAAGCGGGCAGGAGACGGGCGAGGAAGGTGAGCAAAGGCCAGAGGTGGCGATCTGATGGCCACCCGCCTCGACCCGGTGAGAGGCCGCGAGTGGGGGAGCCGGCTCCATTACCGCCGAAGGGCCTCCCCGCTCACCTGCGAGCAGGCGGTCGAGAGCCTGGACGAGATGGCCCAGGGCGGCTCGGCGCCAGAGGCCGTGGTCGCCCATGTCGAGTACTGCCTCGCCTGCCAGGCCGAGCTCGCCCGCTGCCACAAGCTCCTCCGCCTCTTGCACCAGCTGCGCACGAGCGAGGTCGACCTGCCCGAGGGGATCGTCGCCGACGTCCTCTCCTCCCTCGAGAGCGCCGCCTCGAGAAGCGCCGTCCGCTCCCTTCTGACCGGGCGCCGGGTCGCCTACGGCGGGGCCGCCGTGGCGGCGGGCGGGGCGGCCACCGCCCTCGTCATGCTCCGGCGGGCCAAGCGGGGCGAGCGGGAAAGTCCCTCCCGAAGGGGGCGCTGAGCCGCCCGGTCGGCGCCCTTCCCCCGGGCGGCCCGGCAGGAGAGGCGCTCTGGAGGAGGCCGGGGGAGCGGCGGAGCTGGCGGGCGCTCTCTCCCGGGCCGGGACGGCCCCTCCTCTGCCGGTGGTAACGTGGACGCGCCCAGGTCATCGGTGTTCCCGTCCGCGCGGGCCACTGGCCTGAGCGGAGGGCAGTAGCTCAATTGGCAGAGCACCGGTCTCCAAAACCGGCGGTTGGGGGTTCAAGTCCCTCCTGCCCTGCGCCAGCTCCAAGCACCCCGAGCCGGAGAAGAAGTGAACCGACAGACAAAGCGATTGCTACAGCGCCAGGGGTCGCTCGGGCCCGACGGTGCGCCGAGCGGGATGAGCCGCGAGCGGGCCACCGCCGAGGCCGGCCGGCGCCGCCAGCCCGGCCAGGAGAAGGCCCCTCTCGGCGAGCGCTCTGTCGAGTACATCCGGGAGGTGCGCTCCGAGCTGCAGAAGGTCGCCTGGCCCGGGCGGAGCGAGGTCGCCAACTACACCGTCGTCGTCTTGGTGGCCGTCGTCTTGCTGACGGCGTTCATCTACGGGCTCGACGTCGGCTTCGCCAAGGGCATCATCTACCTCTTCCAATAGAGCGAGGCCGATAAAAGTGAGTGACGAGGCAATGGCCTTCGAGCAAGAGAAAACCGACACGACGAGCGACGATGGGACGGCCGCGGCCGAGCCCGTGCTCGCGAGTG
>JAJYQK010000063.1 GCA_021794645.1 Actinomycetes bacterium | reverse complement strand
CACCTCGACAGTGGCGAAGCGAGCGGAGTAGTGCTCGAGCCAGAGCCGTTGGGGCAGACCCTGCGGGTAGAGCTTGCCCCTCCAGTCGGCGTACTGCCAACCGGAGGTACCGATCCAGAGCGCCATCCGCCCTGTCCTAGCGGTCCTGGCCACCTTCGACCGGCCCTTGTAACCACGGAGAGTGGTGGTATTATCACGTAGAGAGAACAGCCGGAGGGGGGATGGCACCAGAGGCGACCGACGGTCCGAGGCCGAGGGGGGAAGCCGAATGGTCGCTCCGGGCGACGGCGCGCCCGGCCAGCGAACAGGCGGCCGCTGGCCGCCGGCGGCTGCTCGCCTTGCTCGCCCTGCTCGCTCTCGTCCTGCTGGGTGCCTATCTGCTGCGCGAGCGGATCTTGCACTCGGCCGCGGCCACGCCGCCCCGCCCAACCCCACCGACCGCCGCGGCGGCACCCGGGGCGGCGGTGGGCAGCCAGGGTGCCATGTTGACCTCGCTCAAAAGGAGCCTGGCCGAAAAGAGCGCCGAGATGGCCCTCAGCGTGCGGGTGGGAAGCGGCGGCAAGACCGTCTTCGTCCGCGGCGGCGGCCTTTGCGACTTCGCCACCGGCGGTGTCTCGATGGCCCTCCGCTACGGCGGGAGTGCCACCCCCGCACGCTCGCTCGAGGTCGTCTCGTTTCCCGGGCAGAGCTATCTCTCCCTGCCCGGGCTCTCGCGCCTCCTCCCGGGAAAGAGCTGGGTCGCCGTAAAGACGCCCGCCAGCCTGGCGCCGGGCAGCGCCAACCCGGGCTCGTTCCTGCAGGCGCTCAACCTGGCGGGCCTTCCCGTCCGCCCGCTCGGGAGGAGGCGCCTGCACGGGAGCGAGGTGACCGGCTACTCCGTCACCTTCCCGCCGGCGGCTCTCGCCCGGCTGCAAGCGTCGCCCGCCGCTGGCGCCCTCGAGGCGGTGCGCTCCCTCGCCATGACGGCCTACTTCACGGTGGGCTCCGGGCTCGTCTCACAGCTCGGCGTGGCGCTGCAGATGTCCCTCTCCGGTCGGGCCGTCCCGGTCGTGGAGACGGTCCAGTTCTGGGGCTACGGGGTGAGGGCCGCGATCGGGCCGCCGCCGCTGGCCAAGGTGGCGACTCTCCGCCAGCTACTCGCCAAGTCGAGAGGCGCCTTTCCCGGCTGAGCGCTGCGCCGTGGTGTCGCAGCGGCGTTGTACCTTCCTTGGGTGCAGCACGCCGAGGCCCGCCAGGAGGACCTCTCGGCGAGCCGGGAGGGACGAGGCCGCCCGGCCACCCGAGACGAGGTGGTCGTGGCGCGTCATCTCGAGAAGCGCTTTGGTGACTTCGTCGCCGTCGACGGAATCGACTTCAGCGTCGAGCGGGGCGAGGTCTTCGGCTTCCTCGGACCGAACGGCGCCGGCAAGACCTCGACCATGCGGATGGTCTCCTGCCTCTCTCCTGTGAGCGGGGGAGAGCTCTCCGTCCTCGGCATGGAGCCGAACGCCCACGGCCCGGAGATCCGCCGCCGGCTCGGCCTCGTCCCCCAGGACGACACCTTGGACCTCGAGCTGTCGGTGCGGGACAACCTCTATCTCTACGGCCGCTACTTCGACCTGCCCCGCCGCGAGGTGCGCCAGCGGGTGGAGCGCCTGTTGGAGTTCGCCCACCTGAGCGAGAAGGGCGACGAGGAGGTCGACAACCTCTCGGGCGGGATGAAGCGCCGGCTCACGATCGCTCGGGCTCTCATCTCCGAGCCCGAGCTGGTGATCCTCGACGAGCCGACCACCGGTCTCGACCCCCAGGCCCGTCACCTGCTGTGGGACCGCCTGTACCGCCTGAAGCAGGAGGGCGTCACCCTCGTCATCACGACCCACTACATGGACGAGGCCGAGCAGCTCTGCGACCGCCTCGTCGTGATGGACAAGGGAAAGATCGTCGCGGCGGGCTCCCCCCGCCAGCTGATCGACACCTACTCGACGAGGGAGGTGGCCGAGCTCCGCTTCGGGGTCGACGAGAACGCCGCTGCCGCCGAGAGGCTGGCCGAGCTGGCCGCCCGGGTCGAGGTGCTGCCCGACCGCGTGCTGCTCTACACCGACGACGGCGACGAGGCGCTGCGGGCCGCCCTCGGCCTCGGGCTTCGGCCCGAGGCCAGCCTCGTCCGGCGCTCCAGCCTCGAGGACGTCTTCTTGCGCCTCACGGGGCGCTCGCTTGTCGACTGATGGGGGCTCTCGCCGCTCCCCGGCCCTCGCTCCTGCGCCCCGGCTGGCTCCGGCCCTACCGCTACTTCGCCTTCCGCTACAAGAGGACCTGGCGGGGCACTGTCACCTCGAGCATCCTCTACCCGATCCTCTACCTGCTGGCGATGGGCCTCGGCCTCGGCCACCTCGTCAACAGCCACCTCCACGCCGTCGATCAGACGGGGCGCCTGGGCGGGGTGGGCTACGTCCAGTTCCTGGCACCCGGCCTCCTCGTCGCCTCCGCCATGCAGTGGGGCACGAACGAGTCGATGTACCCGGTCATGGGCGGGCTCAAGTGGTTGAAGACCTACCACGCCCTCCTGGCGACGCCCGTGCGGGTGCGGGACCTCGTGAGCGGCCACCTTGCCTGGGTGGCGACCCGCGTCGGCGGCGCCTCGGCCCTCTTTCTCGCCGTGCTCGCCGTCTTCGGCGACGTCCCCTCGCCTCTCGGGGTCCTCGCCGTCCTCGTCGCCGTGCTGACGGGGCTGGCCTTCGCCGGGCCCGTTGCCGCCTTCACGGCGACCCAGGAGAACGACGCCGCCCTTCCTGTCCTCTACAGGCTCGGGACCGTGCCGCTCTTCCTCTTCTCGGGCACCTTCTTTCCGATCGCCCAGCTGCCCGGCTGGCTGCAGGTGGTCGCCCGGGCCACGCCCCTCTACCACGGCGTCGCCCTCTCCCGGGCCTTGGTGCTCGGGCGGGTGTCGGCCCCAGCGGCCCTAGCCCATGCCAGCTACCTCGTCGCCATGGCGACCCTCGGCGCCTGGGCGGCCCGGCGCACCTTCACGAGAAGGCTCGTCGTATGACGGTCCGGCCGGTCTTCGAGCGCTCCTCGGTCCTCTCGCTGCGGGTGCTGCCGCCCGCCCTCCTCGGCCGGGGGATGGCCCGCCGCCTCGTCGAGCGGAACGTCATCGCCTACCGCAGGAGGTGGTGGATCCTCGCCACCGGCTTCTTCGAGCCCTTCTTCTATCTCCTCTCGATCGGTCTCGGCCTCGGCCACCTCGTCGGGCGGCTCCATCTCGACGGCCGCCTCGTCGCCTATGCCGCCTACGTGGCGCCGGGGCTGCTCGCCTCCTCTGCGATGAACGGGGCGCTCTTCGACTCGACCTTCAACGTCTTTTTCAAGCTCAAGATCGCCAAGAGCTACGACGCCGTCCTCGCCACCCCCGTCGAGGTGGGCGACATCGCCCTCGGCGAGGTGACCTGGTCCCTCTTGCGGGGGGCCATCTACTCCTTCGCCTTCATGTGCGTGATGGCGGCGATGGGCCTCGTGCTGAGCGGCTGGGCCGTCTTGTGCTTCGGGGCCGCCACCCTCGTCAGCTTCGCCTTCGCCGGCATCGGCATGGGCGCCACCTGCTACATGCGGAGCTGGCAGGACTTCGACTACGTCTCGATGGCCTCGATCCCGATGTTCCTCTTCTCGGCGGTCTTCTACCCGCTCTCGGTCTACCCGGGCTGGCTGCAGGTGGTCGTCTCGCTGACGCCGCTCTACCAGGGGGTCGACATGATCCGCGAGCTTGACGCCGGTCTTCTCACCCCGGCGCTCGCCCTCCATGCGGGCTACCTCTTCGCCCTCGGCCTCGCCGGCATGGCGGTGGCCGCCCGCCGGCTCGGCGCCCTGCTGCGCCCCTGAGGCCGGACAGGCCTTTGGCAAAGCCGACTAATCTGCTCGACATTGCCGCCCGGGCCGATGGCGCCCCGGGGCGGGTCCGACGAGCAGACAGGAGATGGCGATGGCACTGCAGCTTGGCGACACCGCACCAGACTTCACCGCCGAGACGACCGAGGGGACGATCCACTTCCATGAGTGGCTCGGGGACAGCTGGGGCGTCCTCTTCTCCCACCCGAAGGACTTCACCCCCGTCTGCACCACCGAGCTGGGCGAGGTCGCCCGCCTGAAGGGTGAGTTCGACAAGCGCAACGCCAAGGTGATCGGCCTCTCGGTCGACTCGGTGAGCTCGCATGACGACTGGAAGAAGGACATCGAGGACGCCACGGGGAACAAGCTCAACTACCCCCTCATAGGCGACGACGACCACAAGGTCTCCGAGGCCTACGGCATGATCCACCCGAACGCCAACGACACCTTGACGGTGCGCTCGGTCTTCGTCATCGGACCGGACAAGAAGGTGAAGCTGACGATCACCTATCCGGCCTCGACGGGGCGCAACTTCGAGGAGATCCTCCGGGTGCTCGACTCGCTCCAGCTCACCTCCGACTACCAGGTCTCGACGCCGGTCAACTGGAAAGACGGGGAGGACGTCATCATCGCCCCGGCCATCGACGACGAGTCGGCCAAGGAGAAGTTCCCGAAGGGCTTCCGCAAGGTGAAGGACTACCTGCGCTTCACCCCCCAGCCGAACCGCTGAGCGAGAGGGCCCTGCCGGCGGGGCCGGCAGGGCCGCTCGATGCCCGGCCTCCGGCCGGTCGACGGCCTACGATCGACCGGTGGCCGAAGTGAGAGGCAGGATCCGCTCGGCTGTCGCCCTGCTGGCCGAACGCCTCACCGCCTTGCCGGTGCTGCGCCAGGACGCCCTCTTGTACCTCTGCTCGGCCCTCTTTTGCGCCGGCGTGGCCGGCGTGGCCGTGACGGCCGACTACCGCCTCTGGGCCGAGATCGCGGGCGGCCCCTACCTGCTCGCCGCCCTCGGCAGTGAGGCGGTCCTGCGGCGGAGGCGCCGGCGGGCGGAGCCGGGCGAGGTGGCCGGTGCCGCCGGGGACGTGGCAGGCCGGGCGACCTCGTTTCGCCGCGGGCTCGTCCTCTCGGTCTTCGCCTTGGCGGTCGTCCTCCCTCTCGGCATCCAGGTGACCTGGCGGGCCGAGGCGCCCGGGCCGCGCACGAACCCCCACCGGGCCATGGCCCAGCCCGAGGTGGCCGTGATCGAGCGGGCCGGCGACCGCTTCGCCCACTTCCAGGACCCCTACCTCGCCCACCCCCGTACCGTCGGCGTCTCGCCCTCGAACGACAGCAAGCAGGTGAACGCCACCTCCTTCTTCCCCTATCTGCCCGGGATGGTCGTCTTCGGGCTCTCCAACCCGGCGCCGCTCCCCAAGCCCTTCACCGATGCCCGGGTGCTCCTCGCCGGCTTCTCGGCCCTCGTCGTGGCCCTCGCCCTCTTCCTCGTACCGGCGACGAGCCGGCGCAAGTGGCGCGCCCTCCAATTCCTCCTGGTGCTGCCGACCGGGGCGCTTCCGATCGTGACGGGTGGAGACGACCTCCCGGTGCTCGCCCTCCTCTTCCTCGGCCTCGTCCTCGTGCGGCGGCGCCAGCCCGTCTGGGCCGGCGTGGCGATGGGGCTCGCCGCCATCCTCAAGTGGACCGCCTGGCCGCTCGTTCTCCTCGCCTTCCTCGCCGTGCGCGACGAGGAGGACCGCCCGGCGATGCTCCGTTACAGCCTGGCCGTCGTCGTCATCGTCGTCCCCGTCCTCGGGGCGGCCGTCGCGCTCTCCCCCCATGCCTTCTTCGAGAACGTCGTGCTCTTCCCGCTCGGGCTCACCAAGGTCCACTCACCGGCCGCCAGCCCCCTGCCGGGCCAGGCGATCGTGCAGCTGCTGCCCTCGCTGAAGCGGCCCCTCACCGTCGCCCTCGTCGGCGCCGGGGCCCTCCTCGTGCTGGTCTTCTTGTGGCGCCACCCGCCCCGCACCGCCTACGAGGCGGCCCACTTCGCCGGCTGGGCGCTCGCCTTTGCCATCTTCATCGCCCCGGCCACCCGCTTCGGCTATTTCATCTACCCGGCCAACATGCTCGTGTGGGCCTACCTCCTCCACGAGGTGCCCGACGGCACCAAGCGGCTACCCGCCCTGCTCGAGGTCATCGAGCGGGTGCCGCTCGAGAAGGGTCAGCTGGCGTCGCCCACCTGGTAGAGCTGGATCGAGACCCGGGTGCGGGCCGGGCTCGAGCTGTTGCCGGCGAGGGCGGGCGAGACGAGGGTGTGCACGGCCGTGGTGACGATGCCCACCCGCCACTGGTAGCCGTCCGAGCCGGCCCGCTCGGCGATGAGCTCGCTCGTGCCCTTGCGGGGGGCGGAGACCGAGTTGCTCACCCACTTGCCGGCCGAGAGCGCCTGCAAGAAGAAGGTCCGCACCTGCTGCTCGGGGTAGGGGACCGAGAGGGAGACGCTCGAGTCGAACTGGCTGACGCCGCGGCTCTCCACCCTCTTGCCGAGGTAGCGGCTGCCGACCGGGACGAGGAGGGAGGAGACGACGTCGGCAGGTGGTTCCCCGGCGGTCTCGATGTGGGTGAGGAAGCCCCGGGCGGCCTCGGCCTCGATCCTGCTGCCGGCGAGCTTGTGGTGAGGCCCGGCCGCCAGCGGCACCGGGCGGGCAGAGGGCGTGCCGACGAGGGCGAGGATCGAGCCGAGGAGGACGATCGTGACCGCCACGGCCACGACGATGAGCGCCGGCTTCACCGAGGGGAGAGGCCGGGCCGGCGAAGGGGCCGGGGCCTGCGGCGGGCGGGCGCTGTCCATCGTTGCCACAACCGAAAGAGGCTACAGCCGGGGCGCTTTGGCAGTTCCCGGCTCGGTACGCTCGTTGGGCGGGAGGCGAGATGCCTGTAGACGAGCTGGAACGAAGCGAGGAGGGCGACAGGGCCGAGCGCCGTCCCGAGCCGGCCGGCCGGAGGCCGGTCCAAAGCGCCGCCCGCCTGCTCGTCCGGCCCCCGACCGAGTCGATCGAGCCGGTGCTGACCGCCCTCCTCGCCCACCACCCGGGCGCCGACACGGCCGTGGTGAGGCGGGCGCACGCCCTGGCGAGCCGGGCCCACCACGGCCAGACGCGGCTCTCGGGCGAGCCCTACATCACCCACCCCGTCGCCGTCGCCACAATCGTCGCCGAGCTCGGCCTCGACGAGACGAGTGCGGCGGCCGCCCTGCTGCACGACGCCGTCGAGGACACCCGGGTCGAGCTCGCCCAGATCGAGCGGGAGTTCGGGCCCGAGGTGGCCGCCATCGTGGACGGTGTCACCAAGCTCGACCGCCTCCGCTTCGGCTCGAAAGAGGCCCAGCAGGCCGCCACCATGCGCAAGATGCTCGTGGCGATGGCCCGCGACTGGCGGGTCCTTGTCATAAAGCTGGCCGACCGGCTGCACAACGTCCGCACCCTCGAGGTGCTGCCGGAGTGGAAGAAGCGCCGAATCGCCGAGGAGACCCGGGACATATACGCCCCCCTCGCCCACCGTCTCGGCATCCAGGAGATCAAGTGGCAGCTCGAGGACCTCGCCTTCGAGGCCCTCCATGCCAAGCGCTTCGCCGAGATAGCCCAGATGGTGGCGACCCGGGCGCCGGCCCGCGAGCAGGAGCTCGAGGAGGTCCTCGAGGTCGTGAAAAAGCGCCTGGCCGACCTCGGCCTCACCGCCGAGGTGACGGGCCGCCCGAAGCACCTCTGGTCGATCTACGAGAAGATGGTCGTGCGGGGCAAGGACTTCGACGACATCCACGACCTCGTCGCCATCCGCATCATCGTCGAGGCCGAGAAGGACTGCTGGGCTGCCCTCGGGGCGGTGCACGCCCTCTGGCCGCCGGTGCAGGGCCGCTTCAAGGACTACATCAACTCGCCCAAGTTCAACCTCTACCAGTCCCTCCACACCACCGTCGTCGGACCGCAGGGAAAGCCCCTCGAGGTGCAGATCCGCACCTTCGAGATGCACCAGCGGGCCGAGCACGGCATCGCCGCCCACTGGGGCTACAAGGAGGAGGAGGTGCGGGGCGCCTCGGGCAGCCGGGGAGCCCGCTCGACCGACGAGATCGCCTGGCTGCAGCGGATCGTCGACTGGGAGCGCGAGACCCCCGACCCACACGAGTTCCTCGAGACGTTGAAGGTCGACCTCGAGCAGGACGAGGTCTACGTCTTCACCCCGAAAGGCGAGATCGTCACGCTGCCGGCCGGGGCGACTCCGGTCGACTTCGCCTACTCCATCCACACCGAGGTGGGCCACCGCTGCATCGGGGCGCGGGTGAACGGTCGCCTCGTCCCGCTCGAGTCCAAGCTCTCCTCGGGCGACACCGTCGAGGTGGTCACCTCGAAGATCGCCACGGCCGGTCCCTCGCGGGACTGGCTGAAGATGGTCGCCAGCCCGCGGGCGCGCAACAAGATCCGCCAGTGGTTCTCACGCGAGCGCCGGGAGGACGCCATCGAGGCGGGCCGGGACGAGCTCGCCCGCTCGCTCAGGCGAGCCGGGCTGCCGGTGCAGAAGCTGCAGTCCTCCCAGGCCGTCGCCGGGATCGCCGCCGCTCTCGGCTACGGCGATCTCGACGCCCTCTATGCCGCCCTCGGGGAGGGGCACGTCTCGGGCCACTCGGTCGTGCAGCGGCTAGAGCGGGAGCTGCGCGGGGGCGATCGGGAAGAGCAGCTCCCGACGACCGCCCTGACGCCCCGGCGCCCCAGCCACCGCCGCGGGGGTGCCGGCATCTACGTCGAGGGGCTCGACGACGTCATGGTGCGGCTCTCGCGCTGCTGCACGCCGGTGCCGGGCGACCGAGTCATCGGCTTCATCACCCGGGGCCGGGGGGTCTCTGTGCACCGGGAGGACTGCGCCAACGCCCTGGCGCTGGCCGGCAGTGACTCCGAGCGGCTGATCGAGGTCGAGTGGGACGAGGACCGCCAAGGGGTCTTCGTGGCGGCCGTCGAGGTGAAGGCACTCGACCGGGCCCGGCTGCTCGCGGATGTCGCCAAGCTCTTCGCCGAGCACCATGTCGCCATCTTGTCGTCGAGCACCCACACGACGGCAGATAGGGTTGCCCGGATGCGCTTCGAGTTCGAGCTGGCCGACCCCTCCCACCTTGAGTCGCTCCTCGACTCGCTCCGCCAGCTCGACAGCGTCTATGACGCCTACCGCCTCCTCCCGGGCAAGGGCGGCACACTCACCGCCTCCCCGGGCCGGTGAGCCGAGAGGAGACGGCCCGGGCCCGGGGGCTTCGGACCGACTACTGCGGAGAGCTGCGCAGCAAGGACGTGGGCCGCACGGTCTCGGTCTGCGGCTGGGTCGCCCGCCGGCGCGAGCACGGCGAGCACCTCGCCTTCGTCGATCTGCGCGACCACACCGGCATCGTCCAGTGCGTGGTCGACGGCGGCCACGACCTGCGGGCCGAGCACGTCGTCAGGGTCACCGGCGAGCTGCGGCTGCGCCCGGAGGGGACTGTGAACGACGCCATCCCGACCGGCGAGGTCGAGGTGGGGGCGAGCGAGGTCGAGATCCTCTCTGTCGCCGAGCCGCCCCCGTTCTCGGTCGACGGCCGCGTCGAGGCCGAGGAGCCGGTCCGCCTCCGCTACCGCTACGTCGACCTCCGCTCCGAGCGGATGCAGCACAACCTGCGGGTACGAGCCGAGGTGAACGCCGCCATCCGGCGCTCGATGGACCGGCAGGGCTTCGTCGAGGTGGAGACGCCGCTTCTCTGGACGCCGACACCAGAGGGCGCCCGCGAGTTCGCCATCCCGTCGCGGCTGCAGCCGGGGTCTTTCTACGTCTTGCCCCAGAGCCCCCAGATCGCCAAGCAGCTCCTCATGGTCTCGGGCTTCGACCGCTACTACCAGATCGCCCGCTGCATGCGGGACGAGGACCTGCGGGCCGACCGCCAGTTCGAGTTCACCCAGCTCGACCTGGAGGCCTCCTTCGTCTCCCAAGAAGACGTCTGGGAGATGGTCTCTGACTCGGTGCTCGAGGTGGCCCGGGCGGTGACGGGAGAGGAGCCCCCGCCGGTCGTCACGATGACCTGGAACGAGGCCCTCGATCGCTTCGGCACCGACAAGCCCGACCTCCGCTTCGGCATGGAGCTCGTCGCCTTGGAGGAGGCCGTTGCCGGCACGGAGTTCAAGGCCTTCCAGGCAGAGGCGGTGCGGGCCATCTGCCTCGAGGGAGGCGCCGAGCTCGGCCGGGGCCGGCTGGACGCCCTGACGGACCGGGCGAGAAAGCTCGGGGCGGCCGGCCTCGTCTGGCTGCGGGTCGTGGGGGGGGAGGGCCAGCTCGACCTCGAGTCGCCGGTGGCGAAGTTCCTCTCGACAAAGGAGAAGGCGGCCGTCATCGAGGCGACCGGTGCCGGTGCCGGCGACCTCGTGCTCGTCGTGGCGGGCGAGCGGGCGCCCACCTGCCGCGTCCTCGGCCAGCTCCGCCTCGACCTCGGTCAGCCGCCGGTCTCCGAGCGCCCCTACCGCTTCTGCTGGGTGACCGAGTTCCCCCTCTTCGAGGGTGTCGACGAGGAGGGGAACCCCGTGGCTGCCCACCACCCCTTCACCATGCCGCACCCCGAGGACCTCGGTCGCCTGGAGGCTGACCCGCTCTCTGTCCGCTCGCAGTCCTACGACCTCGTCCTCAACGGCTGGGAGCTCGGCTCAGGCTCGATCCGGATCCACCGGGCCGACATCCAGCGGCGGATCTTCGCCCTCCTCGGCATCTCCGAGGAGGAGGCCGAGAGCCGCTTCGGCTTCCTGCTCGGCGCCTTCCGCTACGGCGCCCCGCCCCACGGCGGCTTCGCCTACGGGGTGGACCGGCTGGCGGCCATCATGGCGGGAGAGGAGTCGATCCGGGAGGTGATCGCCTTCCCGAAGACTCAGTCGGGGGCCGACCTCATGGCCGGCTCGCCCCGCTCGCTGCCGGCCAGTCAGCTGCAGGAGCTGGGCCTGCGCCTGGCGCCGCCGAAGGAGGCAAAGGGCGCCTGAGGGGCCGCCGAGCGGGCACTCCTTCGCGCCTGGCCGTCTAGGACCCAACAGCTCTCCGACGGCTCAGCCACTCGGGCCTTCGGCAAAGCCGGCTCAGGAGGGCTGGTGGCGGAGGTGGGCCTGGATGTGGCGGAGGCGCTTGGGCTGGGGGCGCGGCGTCGTGACGTCGCCGGTCTCGGACTCGGCCCGCTCGCACTCCTCGCAGAGGAAGCGGCCGTCTATGAGATGGGTCAGCTTCTGCTGGCGGCAGCGGGCGCACCAGTGGTCGAGGTAGGCGAGGGCGGCGGTCGCCCGCCGCGGTGGCGGCGTCAGCTTCTCGAGACGCTCCTGAGCCTCGTCTATGAGGGCCCAGTAGTGGCCACCCTCTCCGTCCTCCCGCCTCTCGACCAGCTCCCAGGAGAGGAGCGATCGCAAAAGCGGGTTGAAGGCGTCGACCGGCACTGGCTGGCGCGCTGCCGCCTCGGGCAGGCGCATGTTCTCTTCAACGGGCTCGGTGGTCATGCTCAGGTACTCCTCAGACGAACTTACAACCCCGCCAGTGTGGACCACCGGGCGGTGCAGATGGACGCGGCTCGATCCTCCGCCGCCCTCCGGTATACCCGCCGCTCACCTTGACAAGCGCCCTGCGGGCTGTGACGGTCGGGCCGTGAGCCTCTTCGACGCGGCGGGCCGGGAAGAGCTGCGAAAGCGCGCCCCCCTGCCCGCCCGCTTGCGGCCACGTCGCCTGGAGGAGGTCGTCGGCCAGCGCCACCTCATCGGCCCCGGCGCACCGTTGCGGGCGCTCGTCGAGTCCGACCGCCTCTCCTCGGCGATCTTCTACGGTCCGCCCGGCACCGGCAAGACGACCGTTGCCCGCCTCGTCGCCGAGCACACCAAGCGCCGCTACCGGGCTCTCTCGGCCGTCGAGGCAGGGGTGAAGGAGGTCCGCGCCGAGCTCGAGGGGGCGCGCCGAGCCCTCGGAGAGGAGGGGAGGGGGACGATCCTCTTCCTCGACGAGGTGCACCGCTTCAACAAGGCGCAGCAAGACGCCCTCTTGCACGGCGTGGAAGAGGGCGTCGTGGCTCTCATCGGAGCCACGACAGAGAACCCCTTTTTCGCCCTCAACACGCCGCTTCTCAGCCGCTCCACCCTCTGGCGCTTCGAGCCGCTCAGCGAGGAGGAGGTGGCCCAGTTGGCCCGGCGCGGCCTCGAGGCCGAGGGGGCGAGCGCCCCGGAAGAGGCGGTGGCGCTCCTCACCGACCTGGCCGCCGGGGACGGCCGGGTGGCCCTCACGGTGCTCGAGGTGGCCGTCGCCCTCGCCGCGCCGGACAAGCAGGTGAGCGCCGCCCACATCGAGCAGGCCCGCTCGATGCGGGCCTACCGCCACGGCCAGGAGGAGCACTACAACCTGATCTCGGCGCTAATCAAGTCGATCCGGGGCTCGGACCCCGACGCCGCCAGCTACTGGCTCGCCCGCATCCTCGAGGTGGGAGAGGACCCGCGCTATGTCGCCCGCCGCCTCGTCATCCTCGCCAGCGAGGACGTCGGCCTCGCCGATCCCCTCTCCCTCGTCGTGGCCACCTCGGCCGCCCGGGCCGTCGAGCTCGTCGGCCTGCCCGAGGCAGCCCTCAACCTCTCCCAGGCCGCCTTGCACCTGGCGCTCGCCCCGAAGTCGAACTCGGCCGCCAAGGCGATCTGGGCCGCCCAGGAGAAGGTGCGAGGCGGCCCCTTCGTCGAGGTGCCGGCCCACCTACGCTCCTCCAATTACCGGGGGGCCTCCTCGCTCGGCCACGGGGTCGGCTACGAGTATCCTCACGATGACCCTCGCGGCTATCTCGAACAGGAGTACCTGCCAGGAGAGCTGGCAGGAGAGCGCCTCTTCCAGCCGAGCGCCCACGGAGCCGAGCAAGGCCTCGTCCGCCGGTGGCGCGAGCGGCGGGGCGAGAGCGAGGGGCCCGACGGGGACCAGCCGGCCGGCGCAGCGCCGCCCGGGGAGAGCTAGGAGGAGGCGAGATGGAGGCCGAGCGGCTCCGCCAGTCGTTCACGCAGTTCTTCGTGGAGCGCGGCCACGCCGCCATGCCGCCTGCCAGCCTCGTCGCCAACGACCCGACCGTCCTGTTCACGATCGCCGGCATGGTGCCCTTCAGGCCCTACTTCCTCGGCGAGGCGGTGCCGGAGAACCCGCGCATCACCACCATCCAGCCCTGCCTGCGCAACGTCGACATCGAGCTCGTCGGCACGACCGCCCGCCACTGCACCTTTTTCGAGATGCTCGGCAACTTCTCCTTCGGCGACTACTTCAAGGAGAAGGCCATCCCCTGGGCCTGGGAGTTCGTCACCGAGGTGCTCGGCTTCGAGGCGGACCGGCTCTGGGCGACGGTGCACGTCAGCGACGACGAGGCGGCCTCGCTCTGGCCAGAGACGACATCTCTCCCGGCCGAGCGGGTGCAGCGCCTCGACGAGGACAACTTCTGGAAGATGGGGGAGACCGGGCCCTGCGGTCCAAGCTCTGAGATCTTCTTCGACCGCGGCCCGGAGTTCGGCCCGGCGGGCGGTCCGGCCGCCCCCGGCGCCGAGGAGTCCGGCCGCTACACAGAGATCTGGAACCTCGTGTTCACCCAGTACGACCGGGCGCAAGACGGCACCCTCACCCCGCTCCCGCGGCGCAACATCGACACCGGTGCCGGTCTCGACCGCCTGCTCGTCGTCTTGCAGGGCGTGCCACACGTGCAGGCGATCGACTGCGTCGCCCCCATCCTCGAGCGGGCCGCCTCGCTCACGCGGACGCCGCTTGGGCGGGCGACCGCCTCCGACACGGGCCTGCGCATCATCGCCGACCACGCCCGGGCCTTCACGTTCGCTGTCTCCGACGGCGTCTTCCCCTCCAACGAGGGTCGGGGCTACGTGCTGCGCCGCCTCATCCGCCGGGCGGTGCTGCGCGCCCACCAGCTCGGGCGCAAGGAGGTGGTGACCGACGAGCTCGTCGACGCCGTCATCTCCACCATGGGCGTCGCCTACCCCCAGCTCGCCCGGGAGGCCGAGCGGATCAAGCGGGTGGTCGTCCACGAGGAGGAGGCCTTCTTGCGCACCCTCCGCCAGGGGACGGCCCTGCTCGAGACCGAGCTGGCCGAGGGGAGAGATGAGGTGAGCGGTGCCGTCGCCTTCCAGCTGCACGACACCTTCGGCTTCCCCTTCGAGCTGACCAAGGAGATCGCCTCCGAGCGGGGGGTGGCCGTCGACGAGGCCGGTTACGAGGCCCACATGCAAGCCCAGCGGCAGCGGGCCAGGGAAGGCCGCCGGACGGGGACGGCCACGCCCGAGGAGGCGGCTTCGGCCTGGCGCCAGATCCGGGCCGACTCGGGGCCGACCCGTTTCCTCGGCTACAGCCAGACCTCTGCCTCGGCCCGGGTGCTGGCCGTGCTCGAGAGCGCCGTCGAGCCGAGCTTCGCCAACGTCGACGGGGAGCGGGCGCCCGAGGGGCTCTCTTTGCTGGAGGTCTTCCTCGACGAGACGCCCTTTTACGCCGAGGGCGGGGGCCAGGTGGGCGACACCGGCGTCATCTCGACTGCGACTGGCTCGTTCCGGGTGCTCGACACGACGGCGGTCGTCGAGGGGCTCACCCGCCACCTCGGCTACCTCGCCGAGGGCACCGTCGAGGTCGGGAGCGAGGCGCTCGCCGAGGTCGACACCGTGCGCCGTGATGCCATCAGGCGCAACCACACCGGTACCCATCTGCTCCACTGGGCGCTCCGGCGGGTGCTCGGCGACCACGTCCGCCAGCAGGGCTCGCTCGTCGCCCCGGACCGCCTCCGCTTCGACTTCAGCCACTTCGGGCCGCTCTCCAAGGAAGAGATCGTGGCAGTCGAAGACCTCGTGAACGCCCGCGTCATCGCCGACGAGCCGGTCGAGACGGTCGAGGCGAGCAAGGAGGAGGCCGAGGCGGTCGGCGCCATCGCCTTTTTCGGCGAGAAGTACGGCGAGCGGGTGCGGGTCGTGCGGGCCGGCCTCGAGTCGGTCGAGCTCTGCGGTGGCACCCACGTCCACGCCCTCGGCATGGTCGGGCCGCTCCAGATCGTCTCGGAGGGCTCGATCGGGGCGAACACCCGTCGCATCGAGGCGCTCACCGGCTCCGCCTCCCTCGCCCACATAAAGGAGCTCGACGCCCGGCTGGAGGAGGCGGCAGAGCTGCTCCGAGCCCAGCCCGAGGAGGTGGGCGAGGCCTTATCCCGCCTGCTGGCACGCCAGCGGGCCCTCGAGGACGAGCTGCGACAGCTGCGGGCCGGGGAGCTGCAAGAGAGCGCCGCACGGCTAGCCGAAGGGGCGGTCCTCGGCCGGGTGGTCGCCCGGCGCGACGGCCTCGATCCGAACGAGCTGCGCCAGCTGGCCCTCTTGGTGCGGGACCGGCCCGGCGTCGAGGCGGTCGCTTTGGCCGGCCTGCCTGCGCCTGGGCGGGTGGCTCTCGTGGTGGCCGTCGAGAAGGGAAGCGCTCTCGACGCCAAGAGCGTCGCGGCCGAGGCGGCCAGGGAGATCGGCGGTGGGGGAGGGGGCTCACCCGAGCTGGCGACCGCCGGCGGGCGCGACCCGGGCGGCATCGACAAGGCGATCGCCCGCCTGGAAGAGCTGCTCGCAGCGGGCTCGTGAGGGTGCTGGCGCTCGATCTCGGGCAGGCCCGCATCGGCCTTGCCCTCTCGGACTCGGCCGGCGTGCTCGCCAGCCCCTATGGAACAATCGAGCGGTCGGGAGACGAGTCGGCGGACCGGGCCGCCATCGCCGCTGTCGTGAGAGAGAGCCGGGCCGGTCTCGTCCTTGTCGGCCACCCCCTCTCCCTCTCGGGCCGATCAGGGCCGGCGGCCGAGAAGGCCGAGAAGGAGGCGGCGGCCCTCGCCGGCCTGCTCGAGGTGCCCGTCGAGCTCTTCGACGAGCGCCTCACCACCCTCGAGGCGACGAGGCGGCGCCGGGAGCGAGCCGTCACCCCGGCAGGGCGAAAGAGGCGGGCGGGCCGCCGGGGCATCGACGCCGAGGCGGCCGCTGTCCTGCTCGAGGCCTACCTGGCGGGCCGGGGGGGCCGGTGAGCCCGGCCCGGGTGGCCGGCGTGATCGGCCACCCCGTCGAGCACTCGCTCTCGCCGGCCCTGCACAACGCCGCCTACGCCGCCCTCGGCCTCGACTGGTGCTACCACGCCTTCGACGTCGCGCCCGGCGAGCTCGCAGCTGCCGTGGCCGGGGCGAGGGCGCTCGGGCTGCGGGGGCTCTCGGTGACGATGCCGCACAAGGAGGAGGCGGCCGCCCTGGCCGACCGGCGCAGCGCGGCGGCCCGTCGCCTGGCGGCCTGCAACACCCTCGTGTTCGAGACTTCCGGCACGCTTGCCGAGTCGACCGACGGCGAGGGCTTCCTCGCCGACCTGCGGGAGGAGGCGGCCTTCGACCCGGCCGGCAAGACATGCGCTGTCATCGGGGCAGGCGGGGCCGCCCGGGCGGTCATCCTGGCGCTGGCGGAGGCCGGGGCCGGCCAGCTGCTCGTCATCAACCGGACGACCGTCAACGCCTTCCGGGCCGCCGCTGTCGGGCGGGGGAGGGCGCGGGTGGCGCGGGAGGCCGAGCTCGAAGGAGCCGACCTCGTCGTGCAGGCCACGCCGGTGGGCATGGGGGCTCTGGAGGGGGCGACCCGCTTCCCGGCCGATCCCCGCCACCTCGGGTCGGGCCAGCTCGTGGTGGACCTCGTCTACTCGCCCGCCCTGACAGAGTTCCTCTCCGAGGCCGCCCGCAACGGGGCCCGGGTGCGAAACGGCCTCGGCATGCTCGTGCGACAGGCGGGCTTGCAAGTGAGCCTCTTCACCGGTGCTCCCGCCCCGCTCGAGGCGATGTGGGCGGCCGTCGGCGGCAAGGAGGCGGCGACCCGCCCGAGCTAGGGGCCAGAGCGCCGGTATCTTTGAGGCGTGACCGCTGTCCCCTACGGGCGCGACGTCGCGGTCGGCACGCGGCGTGAGCGCAAGTCGATCCTCGGCTATCTGCGCCACGTCGACTACGTCCTCGTGGCGGCGGCCCTCGTGCTCGCCCTCATCGGGATCGTGATGGTCTACACGGCCACCAAGCCCGCTCTCGAGCTGGCCGGCGCCAACCCCCACTACTACCTCGAGCGCCAGGTCCTCTGGGTGGTGATCGGCGTTGTCGTGATGGTGGCGGTGGCCGCCATCGACTACCGCCGCTTCCACGACTACGCCTACATCCTCTACGGCCTCGTGCTGGTCTCGCTCGTCGGCGTCTTTGCTGTCGGCAAGAGCCAGTACGGCTCGGAGCGGTGGTACCAGTTCGGCCCCTTGCAGCTGCAGCCCTCGGAGTTCGCCGCCATCGGGCTCATCCTCGCCATCGCCGCCTACTGCCAGCGGCGCCAGGGGGTGCTCGGCCTGCGCCAGATGCTCGGCCTCTTCGCCCTGGCCGCGGTGCCGATGCTGCTCGTCTACAAGCAGCCAGACCTCGGCACCGCCATCGTGCTGGCGGTCGTCATGACCGCCATGATGCTCGCCGCCGACGTCCGGCTGCGCTACCTCGCCCTTCTCATCGTCGGTGGGGCCGCCTGCTTTTTCGTCGCCCTCCACGTTCACCTGCTCCACAGCTACCAGCTGCAGCGGTTGACCGGCTTCCTCCACCAGTACAAGGACTGTGCCAGCACCAACTACGACCTTTGCATGTCGCGAGACGCCATCAGCTCTGGCGGCTTGCACGGCACCGGCCTCGGCCAGGGGGTGGCGACCAACCTCTCGCTCGTGCCCAACCAGCAGAACGACTTCATCTTCTCGGCCATCGGCGAGCAGCTCGGCTTCATCGGCTCGGCCGTCGTCATCGGCCTGTTCGGCCTCGTCGCCGTGCGGGTGCTGCGTGCCGCCCAGCGGGCGCGGGACACCTTCGGCCGGCTCATCTGCGCCGGGGCACTCGCGTTCATCGCCTTCTCTGTCTTCGAGAACATCGGCATGACGATCGGCCTCATGCCCATCACCGGCATCCCGCTGCCGTTCATCTCCTACGGCGGCTCGGCGTCGTTCGCCTTTTTTGCAACGATTGGGCTCGTGCTGAGCGTCGAGATGCGACGGGTGGTCCGCCGGTGAGCGACAAGGAGCTGCTGGGCGACGAGCCGGCCGCCCTCCTCGGCGACGAGCCCGCTCCGGCGGCTGAGGAGCCGCCGGGCGACGAGCTGCTCTGGGGGAGCCCGCCGGCTCTCGAGAAAGACGAGCCGGCCTTCGAGCGCCCGGTGGCGATGTGCCAGATGCACTTCGTCGACGTCGCCCTCGTGCTCCCCTCCACCTACCCGGTGGTGGTGCTGCAGGAGGCCGACCCGCCCTACAGGGAGCTGCGCATCCCCGTCGGCGGGGCCGAGGGGGTGGCGATCGGTTACGCCGCCCGCCAGGTCGAGACGCCGCGGCCGCTCACCCACGAGATGGTCTCCCGCCTCCTCGACGCCTTCGACTTGAGCCTCGACGCCGTCCACATCACCGGCGTCGAGGGCGCCAACTTCGTCGCCGAGCTCGTCTGCAGCGGCCGCAACGGGGTGCGGAGGATCGACTGCCGGCCCTCGGATGGGATCGCCCTCGCCCTCCGCCGGCCGATCGCCGTGCCGATAATGGCCTCGCCCGAGGTGCTGGAGAAGGCGGGCGGCGGAGCCGCCTCGGGCAACTAGGCCGGGCGCCCTAGCCGCCGGCGTGGGCGAGCGGCAGCTCGGCGTAGGCGGCCGGCGCCGCTATCGCGTCGGCCGAGCCCTCGTGCGAGATCCGCATCAAAAGGGCGATGAGGATGTAGTTGGCGAGCAGCGATGAGCCGCCGTAGGAGACGAAGGGCAGGGTCACGCCCGTGAGGGGGAGCAGCCGGCTCACGCCCGCCATGATCAAAAAGGCCTGGATGCCGAGGATGACGGTGAGCCCGAAGGCGGCCAGCTTGGCGAAGTCGGAGTGGGCCCGGTTGGCGATGCGGACCCCGGCCCCGACGATGATCATGAAAGCGACCACGACGGCCGAGGTGCCCGCCAGGCCGAGCTCATTGCCGATGGCGGCGAAGACGAAGTCGCTCTGGGCGACGGGGATGTAGCCGGCGCCCCCGAGGCCGAGACCGGTGCCGGTCACACCGCCCTTGCCCATCATCACCTCGCCCATGGCCGGCTGGTAGCCCGTGGTGTGGAGCGTCTTCCAGGGGTCGAGCCAGACCTCGATACGGGTGTTCACCTGGCTCAAGATGTGGGAGGCGACGAAGGTGCCGATGGCGAAGGCCACGATGCCGAGCAGCACGTAGGTCCAGCGGCCCGTCGTCACCCAGAGCATCGAGATGAACAGCACGAAGAGCATGAGCGAAAAGCCGATGTCCCGCTCGATGAGGATGATGCCGACCGAGGCGAGCCAGGCGACGGCGATAGGTCCGAAGCCGCGCAGATCGGGCAGCAGACGGTTGCCGACCCGGTTGGTCGCCATCGAGAGCAGCTCCCGCTTCTCGACGAAGTAGCTGGCGAAGAAGATGACGAGCAGGATCTTCGAGATCTCGATCGGCTGGAAGGAGGCGGGGCCGAGCTTCACCCAGAGGTAGGCACCGTTGGCGTCGGCGGCGTAGTCCTTCAGACCCGGCATGAGCGGCAGGACCAGCAGGATGAAGGCGGCGAGGGCGAGCAGGTAGCGGTAGCGCTCGAGGTCGCGCGAGTGGCGAAAGACCGCCAGGGTCACGACGTAGGCGAAGAGACCAAGGGCCGACCAGACCGCCTGGTAGCCGGCCAGGTGGACGGCGCTCACGACCGGCGAGTTGGCGAGCCGCTGCATCATGATGAAGCCGAGCCCGTTCAGCACGAGCACCACCGGCAGCACGACCGGGTCCGCCTCCGGCGCCAGGGCGCGGTTGGCGATGTTGCCCACGAGGCCCATCACGACGAGGATGAGGGCGAACAGCCAGAGGTTGGGCGGGAAGCGGTTGTAGGTGCCGAGGTAGACGAGCACCTCGGCGAAGACGACGAAGATGGCGCCGACGAGGAGGAGCCCCAGCTCACTCCGGCGTCGCGGCCGCGACTTGAGGGCGGGTGTCGCTATCGCAGCCACGGGCTCACGGTAGCGTCTGCGACATGGAAGCCGACGTCATCGACTCCATGGAGGGCGCCGATCTGAAGGCGTTGGCGGCCGTGGACATGAAGAGCGAGGAGCGCTTCCTCAACAGGGAGCGCTCCTGGTGCGACTTCGCCGACCGTCTCTTGGACCTGATGGCTGACGAGGAGGTGCCCCTCCTCGAGCGGGTCAAGTTCGCCGCCATCTACGCCTCCGGCATGGACGAGTTCTTCCAGGTGAGGGTCGCCGGCCTGAAAGACCAGGTAGCTGCCGGGTTGCGCTCGCAGTCTGCCGACGGGAAGACCCCGTCCCAGCAGCTGAAGCTCATCCGGGAGGACTGCCTGGCTCTGTCGGCCCGCGCCGATCGCATCTTCGATGGCTCGCTCGTACCCGAACTGGCAGGCGCTGATGTCTACCTCGTCTCCTGGGACGAGCTTGGCGAGGAGGAGCGCAGCCAGCTGCTCGCCCTCTTCGAGCGGGAGATCTTCCCCGTCCTCACCCCGCTGGCGGTCGACCCCGGCCACCCCTTCCCCTACATCTCGAACCTCTCGATCAACCTCGGGGTGCTCGTGGCCGACCAGGACTCGGGGGCCCACCGCTTCGCCCGCGTGAAGATCCCGCCCCGCTCGATCCTGCCCCGCCTCGTGCAGCTCGGGGAGAGCCGCTTCATCCCGGTCGAAGATGTCATCGGGGAGAACCTCGACCGCCTCTTCCCCCAGATGTCGATCGGGGGGGCCTACACCTTCCGGGTCACGCGCAACACCGATCTCTCCCTGGAGGAGGGAGAGGCCGACGACCTGCTGGCGGCAGTAGAGGTCGAGCTGCGCAGGCGCCGCTTCGGGCGGGCCGTCCGCCTCGAGGTGAGAAAGAACATGCCGGCCCATGTGCTCGACCTCCTCTTGGAGGAGCTCGAGCTGACCGCCGACGACGTCTACGAGGTGGCCGCCCCCCTCGACATGGCCCAGCTCTGGCAGCTGCACGAGATCGACCGGCCCGACCTGCATGACCCGCCTTGGGTGCCGATGACCCCTCCCCGGCTGGCCACGGCCGGCGACGAGCCGGTCGACCTCTTCGCCACGATCCGCGAGCGCGACGTCCTCGTCCACCACCCCTACGACTCCTTTGCCAGCTCTGTCGAGGCCTTCGTGAACCAGGCGGCCGACGACCCGCGGGTGCTCGCCATGAAACAGACGCTCTATCGGACCTCCGACGACACCGAGATAGTTGCCGCCCTCGTGCGGGCCGCCGAGAAGGGAAAGCAGGTGGCGGCTCTCGTGGAGTTGAAGGCCCGCTTCGACGAGCAGGCCAACATCGTCCACGCCCGCCAGCTCGAGCAGGCGGGCGTGCACGTCGTCTACGGCCTCGTCGGCCTGAAGACCCACTCGAAGACGGCCCTCGTGGTGCGGCGGGAGGAAGACGGCGTGCGGGGCTACTGCCACATCGGGACGGGCAACTACAACTCGGGCACGGCCCGGGTCTACGAGGACCTCGGGCTCTTCTCGGCCGATCCCGAGCTCTGTGCCGACTTGACCGAGCTCTTCAACTACCTGACCGGCTACGGCCGTCAGCCCCGCCACCGGCGCATAATCACCTCGCCCCACGAGATGCGCAGCTGGGTCTTGTCCGAGCTGGCGGCGGAGGCCGAGAAGGGGGAGCGGGGGCGGGTCGTGATCAAGGTGAACGGCCTGACCGATCCGTCCGTCATCGACGCCCTCTACGAGACGAGCGGGGCGGGCGTGCGCATCGATCTCGTGGTGCGGGGGGTCTGTAGCCTCCGGCCCGGGGTGCCAGGGCTCTCCGATCACATCGCCGTGCGCTCGATCGTCGGCCGCTTCCTCGAGCACTCCCGCATCTACCGCTTCGGCGACCCGGCCTCGAAGGCCGGGGCCCGCCACTTCATCGGCTCCTCGGACCTGATGGAGCGCAACCTCGACCGGCGGGTGGAGTGCGTGGCGCCGGTGCGCCAGCCCGAGCTGAAGGACCGCCTCGACGAGATCCTCGCCCTCAACCTGGCCGATGACACCAACAGCTGGCAGCTCGGCCCCGACGGCAGCTGGAGGCGGAACAGAGCCGTGGCGCAGGTGAGCCTCCACCGCCAGCTGCAAGAGCTCGCCCTCGGCCGGGCGAGGCGCCGGCGGAGCGCCGACGCCCCCGCCTAGGGTGACCGTCTCCGGCCGGCGCCAGGCAGCAGGCCCGGCAGCTCCATGAGGATCGCCGCCTTCGACCTCGGGTCGAACTCGTTCCACCTCCTCATCGTCGAGACCCGCCCGGACGGCTCATTCCTGCCGCTCGTGCGGGAGAAGGAGATGCTGCTCCTCGGTGAGGTGGTGGCCCGCCTCGGCTACCTCGACGAGGAGTCGATCGCAAAGGCGGTCGAGGTGGTGGGGCGCTTTCGCGCCATCGCCGAGTCGAACGGGGTCACAGAGGTGGTGGCCTACGCCACCGCCGCCTTGCGCGAGGCGGCCAACGGCCCGCAGGTGGCCGACCGCATCGAGGCCGAGACCGGCGTCCGAGTCCAGGTCGTGAACGGCATCAAGGAGGCAAGGCTCGTCTTCGAGGCGGTCCGGGCCTCTGTGCTGATGGAGCCCTCTCCCGTCCTCTGCGCCGACCTCGGGGGCGGCTCGCTCGAGCTCGTCGTCGGCGACGCCGCCGGCGTCCGCTATGCCACGAGCCTCCACCTCGGCGTCGGCCGTCTGACGGCCGAGCTCGTCCAAGACGACCCCTTGAGCCAGAAGGACCGCCGCCGCCTCGCCGAGCGCGTCGACTCGGAGCTGGCCGAGGTGCTCGGGGACGTCAACCGCCACCGGCCCGCCCAGCTGATCGGGACCTCGGGCACCTTCTGTGCCATCGCCCGGGGGGCCACGGCCCTGCGGGAGGGAGCAGTGCCTCCCTCTGTCAACCAGCTGAGCGTGGCCGCCGCCGATGTGGCCGCCTTCGCCGAGCTCGCCTTCTCGCTTTCGGTCGGGGACCGGGCCCGCCTGCCCGGCATAGACGCCCGCCGGGCCGAGCTGCTCCCGGCCGGGCTGGTCGTGCTCACCGCCCTCCTCGAATCGACCGGCATCGGGGCGCTCACCACCTCGGAGTGGGCGATGCGAGAGGGCATGGTGCTGAAAGTGCTCCGTCGCCACGACCGGGCCGACTTCTCAGAGGACCCCCGTGCCATTCGCCAGGCCTCCGTGCTGGCCCTCTGTCGCCGCTCGAACTGGCGGGAGCGCCACGCCCGCTCCGTCGCTCGCATGGCGCTCGACCTGTTCGACGGGACCACCTCGCTCCACGGCGGCTCGCCGGAGGACCGGGAACTGCTCGAGCTCGCCGCCTTCCTTCATGATGTCGGCGAGCACGTGAGCCCTGACGGTCACGGCCGGCACACCTCCTACCTCATCGAGAACGCCGGGCTGCGGGGTTTCTCGCCCGACGAGGTGAGAATGCTCTCCTGCCTCGGGCGCTACCACTCGCGGGGGAGGCCGAAGGAGTCCTTCCCGGCCTTCGAGGCGCTCGGCCCGGCCGAGCGGGAGCGGGTGCTCGCGCTGCTGGCGCTTCTTCGCATCGCCGACGGGCTCGACAGCGGACACGGCGACGTGGTCGGCTCAATAGCCGTGGAGGTAGGCGAGGCCCAGGTGGTGCTGCGGGCGCCCGCCCGGGGGGAGGCCGAGCTCGAGCGGTGGATGTTCGTCCGCAAGTCGGCCCTCTTCGAGGAGGTCTTCGGGCTGCCGGCCCGCCTCTCGCTCAGTCTCGGCCGCCATGACCGCTTCGAGCCCGAGGCACTGGCGCCGGCGGCCGGCGATGGCTGAGGACGCCAGGAGCCCGCGCGAGCTCCTCGTGCGGGCGCGGCCGAGGGACTATGGCTGGCCCCCGGGCGACCCGGGCTGGTTCGGACCCGACTCGGTCGCCTGGAGGATCCACGCCGATCTCGGGCCGATGCTCGTCGGCGGCTTGGCGGCCCTCTACCTCCAGAGTCTCCACCCGCTCGTCATGCAGGGCGTGGCCGACCACTCCGACTACCGTCGCGACCCCTTCGGCCGGCTGCAGCGGACGGCGGAGTTCATCGCCGCCACCACCTACGGCAGCAACGACCACGCCGCCCAGCTCGTGCGCCGGGTGAGGGCCATCCACCACAGGGTGAGAGGAGAGACCGCGGAGGGCGTCGCCTACAGCGCCGAGGACCCCGAGCTCTTGACCTACGTGCACGTGACGGAGGTCTGGTCCTTCCTGCAGGCCCACCAGCGCTACTCGGGCGCCCCGCTCCTCCGGGAGGAGAAGAACCGCTACCTGACCGAGATGTCGGTGGTGGCCGCCCGCCTCGGAGCGGCCACCGTCCCGCTCACGACCGATGAGGTCCGCCGCTACTTGGCTGAGGTGCGGCCGCAGCTGCAAGGGAGCGAGACGGCGCGGGCGACGGTCTCGTTCCTCACGGCCCCGCCGGTCGCCTTCGGCCTCACTGCCCGCTCGGCCTACCTCACCTTGGCCGAGGCAGGGGTGGACCTCCTCCCGAGCTGGGCCCGGGGCATGCTCGGCCTCTCCCGCCCGCTCGTGCTGCGGGCCGGCGTCGTGCGGCCGGCGGCTCTTGCCCTCACGGCGGCCCTCCGCTTCTCCCTCGGCCACTCGCCCGTGCTCGAGTCCGCCCGCAGGCGAGCGAGCGCGTGACGAGGAGCGGCGAGCCGGCGAGCGAGCCGGTGCCCCACGCCCTGCGCGAGTACGCCTTCATTGCCGACAGCCGTCGGGGCGCCCTCATCGGGCCGCGGGGCGACCTCGCTTTCATGTGCGCCCCGGCCTGGCATGACGACGCCGTCTTCTCGAGCCTCATCGGCGGGCGGGGCTGCTTCACGCTGGCGCCGACGGACCCCTGGTTCGTCTGGGGCGGCTACTACGAGTCGAACTCGCTCGTCTTCAGATCCCGCTGGATAACGGGTCGGGGCATCGTCGAGTGCCGGGAGGCGATGGCGGCACCGGGCGAGGCCCACCGGGCCATCGTGCTCCGGCGGGTGCAGGCGATGGACGCCCCCACCCTCCTCAGCATGCGGCTCGACCCCCGCGCCTCGTTCGGGCGGGCCTCGCTGCGGGACCTGCGGGTGGAAAAGGGTGTCTGGGAAGGGCGGACGGGGCCGCTGCGCATCCGCTTCTCGGGCGCTCCCCGGGCCACCTTCGACGACAAGGCGGGCCTCCTCGGCCAGCTCCGCCTGCGCAAGGGCGAGCACCACGACTTCGTGCTCGAGGTGAGCGACGCGGCGCTCCCCTCCGAGCTGCCCGATCCGGACGAGCTCTGGGAGGCGACGGCGAACATGTGGTCCGAGGTGACCGGCGACACCTCGGCCTCGGCCAGCCCGCGGGACGCCTCCCAGGCCATCGCCGTGCTGCGCGGCCTCACCGAGGAGGGGGGCGGCATGGTGGCGGCGGCCACGATGTCGCTGCCCGAGCGGGCCGAGGAGGGGCGCAACTACGACTACCGGTACGCCTGGATCCGCGACCAGTGCTACGCCGGGCTGGCGGCCTCGACGCTCGGTGGGCACCCACTCACGGCCGACGCCGTCAGCTTCGTCGCGGCCCGCATCCTCGAGGACGGCCCCGGCCTGAAGCCGGCCTACAAGGTGGACGGCAGCCCCGTGCCGGACGAGAGGAGGCTCGCCGGCCTGCGGGGCTACCCGGGTGGGGCAGACAAGGTCGGCAACTGGGTGAACGGCCAGTTCCAGCTCGACGCCTACGGCGAGGCGCTGCAGCTCTTCGCGGCGGCTGCCCGCAACGAACAGCTGACGAGCCAAGGGCGGAACGCCATCGACGTCGCCGTCGACTCGATCCTCGCCAAGTGGACCAAGCCCGATGCAGGCATCTGGGAGCTCGCCCCGGACTGGTGGTCCCACTCCCGCCTCGAGTGCGTGGCCGGTCTCCGCTCGGTGGCTAGCCCGGGGCTCATCGTCGACCCCGGCCGGGCGGCCGAGCTCGAGGCGCTCGCCGACAAGCTGCTGGCCGAGGTGGCCCGCCGCTGCACGCACCCGAGCGGCCGCTGGCAGCGTTCCCCGAAAGACGACCGCGTCGACGCCGCCCTCGTGCTGCCGGCGGTGCGGGGCGCCCTCCCCGCCACCGACGCCCGCACCGTCGCCACCTACCGCGCTGTCTCAGCCGAGCTGGTGCAGGACGACTACACCTACCGCTTCCGCCAGGACGAGCGCCCCCTCCACGAGGCCGAAGGCGCCTTCTTGCTCTGTGGCTTCATGATGAGCCTGGCCTCGCTCCAGCAGGGAGATGTCGTGACAGCTGCTCGCCACTTCGAGCGGAACCGGGCGGGCTGCGGCAGCTCGGGTCTGTTCTCCGAGGAGTACGACGTCAACCAGCGTCAGCTGCGCGGCAACGTGCCGCAGGCCTTCGTGCACGCCCTCTTGCTGGAGGCTTCCAACCGGCTTGGCGAGGCGCTCTAGAGCTTCCTCGAAGGTCGCAGGTCGACCGCCATTGGCGGTGGCACCACCATGGTCGACTGGGCCCGGGCGGAGTTTCCCACTCGGACTTGCAGGGTAGCCCGCAGTGCTGGCCAGCGACATGCTGCCCACGGCGTTGCTCCGGACCTTGGTAGCGCATCCGGGATAGAGCGCCGCGAGGAGTGGATGATGGGGTCCAAGCCTTGGTTCGAGAGGCGCTGGCGAGCGGGCAGCAGGTGGCAGAGACCGCAGGCTGAAACTCCGCCAGCCACCTCCGATCGTGGCGCAGGCGAGGGTGTCGCGGGAGGAGTGGCCGGCAGGGCGGACCTCGAATCCCTCCGCCGCGAGGCTGTATCTCTATGGTGGCTGGCGTTTCTCGAGTGCGGAAGTCGTCCTAGGGCGGAGGAAGTCGTCTACGAATCCGTTGTGGCCCTGTGCCGTCAGGCGGGCTCGGAGGGAGCCGGCCGGGCCGAGCGGTGGGCAGTGCTCGTCGACTCTGTCACCTCGGCCCTCGGCCGGTCTGGTGACCATGGCTTCGAGCCTGCAGACCGAGCTCCCCGCGCCGGTGTCAAAGGCGGCACGGCTGACCTCGAGGCCCTCGCGCTCACGCTGGGGAGATACAACGGATCCGAGGTCGCCGAGCTGACCGCAATGCCGCTGGGCGAGGTTCGGCGTCGGATCAGGCGGGGCCTGGCGGCGGTGGGGGACTGGGCGGGTCTGCTAGGCCCAGACACCCCGACAGCGGGCCACCCTTGGCCGAGCCGGCTGCACAACCTCTAGTGCCATGAGAGCTACGTTCGGCGGCAGCTCCACTTCTCGCGAACCTCGGGCGGCGGCGCTTTCACCATGCGACGCCCCTCCACTCCGGTGCACTCTCAGATGAGGAGGGGCGCCGGAGAGTCCGGGTCGATGAGCGCAAGGGCGCCCGCCCGCTGCGGTCCCAGGCCGGTAAAAAAAGCCGTCCTCACTCAAAGCCCAGCGACCCCTGCAGATGACTGAGCCATGCAGCCCACCGCGCCATGTCGAACCCC
>JAJYQK010000134.1 GCA_021794645.1 Actinomycetes bacterium | reverse complement strand
CGGCCAGCAGGCGGGCGGCCGCCAGGCCGGCGACACCGGCCCCGACGACGGCATAGGTGGGCCGGTCCTCAGTCACCGAGCTCCCCGGCGGCCGCCTCGACGAGAGCAGCCAGGGCGGCGCAGAGGCGGGGGTCGTCGTTGAGCGAGGCCGTCCTCTCGAGCTCGAGGCCGACCTCCCGGGCCACCCGCCGGGCATCGATGTCGATGTCGTAGTTGACCTCGAGGTGGTCCGAGGTGAAGCCGGCCGGGCAGACGACGACCCGTCGCCTCCCCTCGGCGGGGAGGGCCCGCAGCACCTCGAGGATGTCGGGGCCGATCCACGGCTCGGCCGTCCGCCCGGCGCTCTGCCAGCAGACCCGCCAGTGCCGGGCTCCGGCGGCGGCGGCGACAAGCTCGGCCGTCTCTGCCAGCCGGGCGTCGTAGCCGTCGCCCGACTCGATGACCCGCAGCGGCAGCGCATGGGCCGTGACGAGCAGCTCGGTCTCGGGGTCAAAGGGCGCGACGCCGAGGCGGCCGTAGGCCTCCTCCACCCGGCCGGCGAGCAGGCTGACAAGGGTCGCCTCATCGTGCCAGTCCTCGATGAAGACGCTCGCCAGCGCCTGCTCGGCGGCCCTCTTTTTCGCCCGCTCGATGTACTCGCCGACGCTGGCAGCCGAGTAGTGGGGGGCGAGCACCAGCCCGACGAGGCCGGCGACCCCCTCCCGGGCGAGCTCGTCGACGGCCTGCTCGATCTTCGGGACGGCGTGCTTGGCTCCAAAGCAGCACAGGTAGCGCCCGGGCGAGGAGACCTCCAGGGCGGCCTGGATCCCGGCCACCTGGGCGGCCGTCTGGGCAGCCAGCTGCGAGGTGCCCCCGACGGCCGCGTAGCGGGACCGGAGCTCGGCCAGCTGCTCGGGCGAGGGCGGCCTGCCCCGGCGGACGTCGGTGTAGAAGGCCTCGACCTCCTCGAAGCTGGCAGGCGTGCCGTAGGCCATGACGGCGACGCCGATGCGCCTCACCGGGCCGTCTCCTCGTGGACGAGATCGACGACAGCTGCGAGCACGCCCGGGTCGGTCTCGGGCAGCACCCCGTGGCCGAGGTTGAAGACATGGCCCGGCAGGCCGCTCGCCTCCTTCAGCACCTGCCTGGCGGCCTCCTCGACGACGGGCGGGGTGGCCAGGCAGAGAGCCGGGTCGAGGTTGCCCTGCAGCGCCCGGCCGGCGCCGACACGGCGCCCGGCCTCGTCGAGGGCGACCCGCCAGTCGACGCCGACAACGTCGGCCCCCGCCGCCGCCATGAGGTCGAGCAGCTCGCCGGTGCCGACGCCGAAGTGGATGCGGGGGACATCGAGATCGGCGAGCCCCTCGAGCACCCGGCGGGAGGCAGGGAGGGCGAAGCGCTCGTACTCTGCTCGCGACAAGGCGCCCGCCCAGCTGTCGAAGAGCTGGACGGCGGCCGCCCCGGCCCCTACCTGGGCCCGCAAGGCGGCAAGGGAGATGTCGGCCAGGCGCGACAGCAGCTCGGCGAAGAGAGCCGGCTCGGCGTGCATGAGCACCTTCGTGCGGGCGAAGGTGCGGGAGGGTCCGCCCTCTACCAGGTAGCTGGCGAGGGTGAAGGGGGCGCCGGCAAAGCCGATGAGCGGGACCGAGAGCTCGCCTGAGAGGAGGCGGATCGTCTCGAGCACGTGGGCGAGGTCCTCACCCGGCTCGAGAGGGCGCAGGCGGTCGAGGTCGGCCGGCCGGGAGAACGGCTCGCCGAGGACGGGGCCGCGCCCTGGGACGATGTCGATCTCGAGGCCGACGGCCACGAGCGGCACGACGATGTCGGAGAACAGAATGGCGGCGTCGACGCCGTAGCGGCGGACGGGCTGCAGGGTTATCTCGGCGGCCGTCTCGGGGTCGGCGATCGCCTCGAGGATGCTGCCGCCCTGGCGGAGGGCCCGGTACTCGGGCAGCGAGCGGCCCGCCTGGCGCATGAACCAGACTGGCGTGGCGTCGACCGGCTGGCAGCGACAGGCGGCGAGAAACCTCACGAAACCGGACCCTACTTCGCCCCGGCCTGGCGCCCGCCGGTCGGGCTGCGAGCTCGTCGGCCGCCCGTGCAGCCCGGTTGGCTCAACGGGCGCTGAATGCGGTAAGAACAAGGCCATGGCCGACGCCGCCGCCGCCCTCGAGCGCCCTGACGTCAGGGGGCACCCGATCGCCGAGCGGCCTCAGATGCTGGCCGTCGGCGTCATGATCTGGCTCGGGTCGGAGTTCATGTTCTTCTCCGGCCTCTTCGCCGCCTTCTTCACCATCCGGGCCAACGCCAAGGTCTGGCCGCCGCCAGGCACGAAGCTCGACACCTACCAGGCACTGGCCTTCACCGTCGTGCTGCTCGCCTCCTCTCCCACGATGCAGATCGCCGTCTGGGCCCAGGAGAAGGGGCAGTTCAAAAAGGCGCGCGCCTGGGTCGTGGTGAGCATCATCCTCGGCGCCGCCTTCCTCGCCAACCAGGCCTACGAGTGGAAGACGCTGCCCTTCCGCCCCCACACCAACGCCTACGGCTCGCTCTTTTACATCATGACCGGCCTCCACGGCCTCCACGTCCTGCTCGGCCTGGTGGCGATGACCGCCCTGCTGGGGCGGATGGCAGGGGCCAAGGGGGACCCGGGTGAGACCGCGGTCGTGCAGGCCGTCAGCTACTACTGGCACTTCGTCGATATCGTCTGGATCGGGCTGTTCAGCGCCCTTTTCCTGCTCTCATAGACCATGGGTCTCCGCCTCCTCAGAAGGATCCTCCTCCCCTTCGCCGCCCTCGTGGTCGCCGCCAGCCTGGCGACGATCGTGATGGGCCGCACCCATGCCGCCTCGCCGTCGGGGGCGGCCAGCCCGGGGGTCTTCCTCACGGCCGCCAGCTCGCCCTCGATGAAGGCGCGACTCCACACCGGCTACGAGCTCTTCCAGACGCACTGCTCCTTCTGTCACGGGGAGCTGGCCAACGGTTCGACCGGCATCGCCCCCAACCTGCAGGGTCTCGGGCCCGGTGTGGTGCAGCTCTGGCTGCGCACGGGCTGGATGCCGCTCAAGACCCCGAGCGCCCAGCCCGACAACAAGCCGCCGAGCTTCAACGACACCCGCATCAAAGACATCGCCCTCTGGGTCGCCTCGCTCAAGAAGGGCGGGGTCGGCTTCGCCCCCAAGCTCCACCTCCACAGCGCCAGCCTCTCGCAGGGCTTCAGCCTCTTCACCCTCAACTGCGCCCCCTGCCACACGATCACCGGGGCCGGCGACGCCCTGGCCGACGGCTACCACGCCCCACCGCTGCACGGCGTCAACCGCTACGAGATCTACGAGGCCGTCCGCTCCGGGCCTCAGAACATGCCGCAGTTCGGCCCGAAGAACATCACGCCCGCCCAGCTGCGCGACATCATCAGGTACGTCATCACCGACATCAAGCACCCGGTCAGCCCGGGCGGCATCTCGCTCGGTGGCGTCGGCCCGGTGGCAGAGGGCTTTGTCGGCCTCTTCATCGGCGTCGGCGGCTGCATGCTGGCCGCCTACTGGGTGGGGGACCGGACCGAGCGCGAGAGCGAGGAGGACCCGGGGACGGGCGAGGGCCCGGAGAGCTCGAGGGAGGCGAGCCATGCCTGAGGACTTCAACCCAGGTACCGAGGGTTCGGGCGGCGTCGAGGGGAAGGCGACCGAGCACCTCCCCAAGGGCACCATCGAGCCGGCCGAGATGGTCGAGGTCTCGATCGACGCCCCGCAGTTCCAGGTGGCGGCAGCTCACCCCGAGCGGGTCGAGCGGGGCATCGCAGTCATGTTCCTCGTCGGGCTCGCCGGCTTCATGGGCTTCGGTGCCTCGTACTGGCAGAACTACTCCAACTTCTGGCTCGGGATCACGCTCGGGGTGGGCTTTTTCGGCCTCGGCATCGGCATGGTGGCCTGGGGGAAGTACCTCATGCCGCGGGGCCCCTTCTCGGAGGCCCGCCACTCGGCAGCCCCGACGCCAGAGGAGCAGGAGGCCTTCCTCACCGACTTCACCTCCCGCGGCAAGGTCGCCATCGAGCGGCGGGGCTTCCTGCTCAAGCTGCTCGGGGCGGCCGGTGGCGTCTTCGCCATCGTCGCCGCCTTCCCGCTCCTGCGCTCGCTCGGCCCGCTGCCGAAGATGCTCTTCTACCACACCGCCTGGAAGAAGGGCTCCTACCTGATGACGGCCGAGGGCAGGAAGGTGCACGAGGACGACCTCGAGAAAGGCGGCGTGCTCACCGTCTTCCCACAGGGCGACATCGGCGGGGCTCTCAGCCAGACGATGCTCATAAGGGTCGAGGACGCCAGCTACGGCTACGTCGTGACCGCACCGCACCGCAAGACATGGGGGCCGAAGGGCTACCTCGCCTTCTCGAAGGTCTGCACCCATGCCGGCTGCCCCGTGGCGCTCTACCAGAAGGCCTTGAACCAGCTGCTCTGCCCCTGCCACCAGTCGATCTTCGACGTCGGCCCTGGTCGTCCTGCCACCCCCGTCTTCGGCCCGGCGCCCCGGCCGCTGCCCCAGCTGCCCCTCTACATCGACAGCAAGGGCTTCCTGCGGGCCCAGGCGCCCTACGACGAGCCTGTCGGGCCCGGCTTCTGGGAACGGGGAGCCAACTAGTGGTCGACGGCCTCTTCCAGTGGACTGACAAACGACTCAACATCTCGGGCGGCAGCCGGAAGCTCCTCAACAAGATCTTCCCCGACCACTGGTCGTTCATGTTGGGAGAGATCGCCCTCTACTCCTTCATCGTGCTCGTGGCGACAGGGGTCTTCCTCACCCTCTACTTCGTCCCCTCCCAGCACGAGGTCGTCTACCACGGCTCCTACCTGCCGCTCGTCGGCCAGCGGGTCTCCGAGGCCTACGCCTCCACCATCCGTCTCAGCTTCCAGGTGCGGGCCGGCCTGCTCATGCGCCAGATGCACCACTGGGCGGCCAACATCTTCGTCGGCTCCATCGTGGTCCACATGGCCCGCATCTTCTTCACCGGCGCCTACCGGCGCCCGAGGGAGTTCAACTGGATCATCGGCGTCAACCTATTGATCCTGGCGATCTTCAACGGATTCCTCGGTTACTCCCTACCCGACGACCTGGTCTCGGGCACCGGCATCCGGATCGCCTTTTCCATCCTTGAGTCGCTCCCTCTCGTCGGCAGCTACCTGGCGGTCTGGCTCTTCGGCGGCAACTACCCGGGCACGGCGATCATCCCCCGCTTTTTCATCCTCCACGTCCTCATCCTGCCGGCCATCATCGCCGGCCTCATCGGGGCGCACCTCTTCTTGCTCGTCAAGCAGAAGCACACCCAGTTCAAGGGGTCGGGCGCCACCGAGAAGAACGTCGTCGGGGCGCCGATGTACCCCAACTTCATCGCGAAGAGCCAGGGCTTCCTCCTCCTCGTCGCCGCCGTCACCGCCCTGCTGGCCGCCATCGTCCAGATCAACCCCATCTGGCAGTACGGGCCCTACAAGCCCTACAAGGTGAGCTACGCCGTGCAGCCCGACTGGTACATGGGCTGGCTGGACGGGGCGCTTCGCGTCATGCCGAGCTGGGAGATCGTCTTCCCGGGCCACATGATCCCGAACGCCTTCTTCCCCGGCATCTTGCTGCCCGGGCTCACCTTCACGATCCTCATGGCCTGGCCGATGATCGAGGCCGCCATCGAGAAGGACGACGTCGAGCACCACCTGCTCGACGAGCCGAGGAACAAGCCGGTGCGCACCGCCATCGGGGCAGCTGTGTTCGCCTTCTACTTCGTGCTGTTCGGGGCGAGCTCGACCGACGTCCTCGCCAACTACCTCGACGTCCCGCTCAACACCGTCCTCGTCGCCTTCAGGGTGCTCACCGTGGCGGTGCCGCTCCTCGTCCTGCCGATCACCTACAAGATCTGCCTCGAGCTGCAGCACCAGCGCCGGCCGAGCAAGACCAAGCGGCACAACATCGTCATCCGCTCGCCCGAGGGTGGCTACTCGACGATCGAGGTGAAGGCCCGCCCGGGCGACGAGCGCACCCACCTGCCGCCCATCCCGGTCGATGCCATGGTGCTCGTCGGGTCGAAGAACGGCCGGGCCGCCGACGGAGCCGGAGCCGGTGCCGGCAACGGGCAGGGGCCGGGGCGCGTCCGGGGCATCTTCCGGATCCCCCGCACCTACCGTTAGCGGGAGGGGGGCAGGCCCCCCTCCCGGCCGCCTCCCGGCGCGACCCGGTGCACGTTGAGATTGTCGGGCCGGCAGAGCCGTCCCTCGGGCGGGCACGATGTGGCGATG
>JAJYQK010000190.1 GCA_021794645.1 Actinomycetes bacterium | reverse complement strand
CACGATGGTGAGGACGGCGACGAGGCTCGGGAGCGCCGAGCCCGCCCCGCCCGAGGGGCTCGTTCTCGAGGCTGTCCGCTACCCCGACGAGCTCGTCCCGGGCGGCATCCTCCTCCCGCTCGAGCCCCGGTGAGCCGCCCTGGAGCCGCTCTTTCCCCAGGCGGAGCGGTCCCGAGCCGGGAAGAAGGCCGGTGGGGAGAGCCGCCTGCTGAGGAGGATCGCCGGAGCGGAGGCCGCACCCCGGCGCCGTGGTGCTTTTGCTCCCACGACCAGTTGCCCTCGACCTGCGCACCTCCTCTGTCGGGGGCCAAGGCCAGGCGCGCTAGCCTGTTTGCCGACCGCTCCGGCGGCGATTATCCTGTTTGGGCTGCGTGAGGGCGCCTTCGCGCCGGTTCTGCAGCCCTAGGACACCTTCTCGATAAGGACGACTGTGCGCACCTATTCCCCCAAGGCGAGCGAGATCGAACGCGTCTGGTACGTGGTCGATGCCGAAGACGTCGTCCTCGGTCGGCTGGCGACAGAGGTGGCCCGCGTCCTGCGGGGCAAGCACCGGCCGATCTTCGCCCCCCATGTGGACACCGGTGACCACGTCATCGTCGTGAACGCCGCCAAGGTGGTGCTGACAGCCAACAAGGCAGATCAGTCCTTCCACTACCGCCACAGCGGTTACCCCGGCAGCCTGACGGCGACGAGCTATGCCGTCCTCTTGCAGAACAAGCCGGAGGAGCTGGTGCGAAACGCCGTGCGGGGCATGCTTCCGAAAGGTCGCCTCGGCCGCAAGGTGATCAACAAGCTCAAGGTCTACGCCGGCCCCGAGCACCCGCACGCCGCCCAGATGCCGAGCCCGCTCCCGCTACCAGAGAGCGCCCGCCGGGCCTCCTGAGACGGACAGAGCAGATGAACAGGAGCACCCGCTGATGCCGAAGCCGCTCATCCAGACGACCGGTCGTCGCAAGGAGTCCGTCGCCCGGGTCCGCTTTCGGCCCGGCCAGGGGACCATCACCATCAACAAGCGGTCCTTCGAGGACTACTTCCCTTCCGCCTCCCACCGGATGCTGGCGAGCGAGCCGCTCCGTCTCGTGGAGAGGGCCGAGGAGTTCGACGTCGACGCCACCATCGACGGCGGCGGCATCTCAGGCCAGTCGGGCGCCCTCCGCCTCGGCATCGCCCGGGCGCTGGCCGAGCTCGACCCCGAGCTCCGCACCAGGCTGAAGCGGGCGGGCATGCTCACCCGCGACGCCAGGGAGAAGGAGTCAAAGAAGTACGGCCTCAAGAAGGCCCGCAAGGCCCCCCAGTACTCCAAGCGCTGATCAGAGCCATTCCTTGCCCCCTCGGTTCGGCACCGACGGGATCCGGGGCGTCGCCAACTCAGAGCTGACCCCCGAGATCGCCCTCGCCCTCGGGCGGGCGGCGGCCCGCCTCCTGCCCGACGGGCCATTTCTCATCGGCCGCGACACTCGGCTTTCTGGCCCCTTGTTGCAGGCCGCCCTCTCGGCCGGGCTCGCCTCGGAAGGACGCGAAGTCGTCGACCTCGGGGTGATCCCGACCCCGGGGGTCGCCTGGGCCTCGGCCGAGCGCAGCGCTCCGGCGGCGGTGATCTCCGCCTCGCACAACCCCTACAGGGACAACGGCATCAAGCTCTTCTCCGAGCGGGGGGCAAAGCTCTCGCTCGAGACCGAGGCGGCTGTGCAAGAGGCCCTCGACCGTTTTCTCGCGGAGGGTACGGGTGCCGTCCATGCCGAGACGGTCGGCTCGATCCACACCGACACCGAGGGGCTCTCGTGCGATGCCGAGGCTGTTGTCTCGGTGCACGGGGGCGGTCCTCTCCCTCCCGGCGAGATTGTGGTCGACTGCGCTAACGGAGCTGCCTCGTCGGCGGCTCATCTCGTTCTCGAACGACTCGGTGTCGCCCACCACGTCATCTTCGACGCTCCCGACGGACTCAACATAAACGACGGCTGTGGCTCCACCCATCCCGAGGAACTGCAGGCCGAGGTGCTCCGGCGCGGCGCATTTGCCGGCGTGGCCCTCGACGGAGACGCCGATCGGATGTTGGCCGTCGACGAGGAGGGTAACCTCGTCGACGGCGACCACCTGCTGGCCATCTTCGCGTCGGACATGCGCCAGGGCGGTGAGCTCGAGGGCGACACCGTGGTCGTGACCGTCATGAGCAACCTCGGCCTCCACCGTGCCCTTGGCGAGATGGGCCTCCAGACGGTCGAGACACCCCTCGGCGACCGCCACGTCGCTGATGCTCTCGAGTCGGGCGGCTTCATGCTCGGAGGTGAGCAGTCCGGTCACATCATCTTCCGCCGGCACTCGCCGACAGGAGATGGCCTTCTCACGGCCGTGAAGCTGATCGATGTCCTCGGGCGCGCCGGCAAGCCTCTCGGAGCACTCGCAAGAGGGACGATGTCTCGCCTTCCCCAGGTCCTTTTGAATGTGGCCGTTCCCGACCCGGGGCGTCTCGAGGAGGCTGAGGTTGTCTGGGCGGAGACCGAGGCCGTCCGCTCCGAGCTAGAGGGCTCGGGCCGAGTACTGCTCCGCTCGAGCGGCACGGAAGCCTGCGTTCGGGTGATGGTCGAGGCGGCGAGCGAGCAGGTCGCCACAGAGATGGCAGAGCGTCTGGCGGCCGTCGTCCGGCGAGAGCTCGGCTAGGCCGGCGTCGGACCCCCGGGCAGCCGAGGTCGGCTGCCCGGGAGGCGGCTCAGCTCCCCAAGGCCGAGGCGTTCTCGTCAGAGACGGCTATGCAGGAAGAGCCGGTGCACGAGATGATCGTCCATCTCCCCGGCCCGATCGTCTGGGCGCTGCTGCCGATGGAGTAGGTGCTGCCGTTCGACTGGGCGTAGTAGACGCCGTTCTCGGTGGCGATGGCACAAAAACCAGCGGTGCTGTCACACGAGACCGAAGCCGGTGCCTCGCCTGCTGTGCTCACCAGGAGGCTTGGGGTGGACCAGTTGTTTGACTGCAGGACCTCCGCGTAGCCGTCCCATCCAGCCGCCACACAAGTCCCGGGCGCGACGCACGCGATCTCCTCGGGAACGGCGAAGGAGTTGGCATGAGGATCAAAGGAGCTCCCCGAGCTCCAACCAGAGCCGCCGTAGGTGAAGGGCATGCCGTTGGCGTCTACAGCCACGCAGCTCGTCGCGCTGGTGCAGGCGATGCCGGTGAGGTCCTTATTGGAGGAGTCGACGGTGTCCGCTGGGCCCCAGGTGGAGCTGGCACCGTCAAAGAACTCGACCGAGGCACCCCCAGTGGCCGCACAGCCCGAGGACCAGCACGAGACGCTCCCGGGGTACTGGAAGTACTGGCCGGGCGACAACGCGAGTGAGGTGCCGCCAGATTGCCAGGCATTGCCGTTCCAGTCATAGAGATTGCCCTGGTAGTCGATGGCCACGCACTGCGATTCGCTTATACAGGCAACCGAGCTCAGACCTATTTGTCCGACAGGGCTCGTGGCGCTCCAGACGCCGTTGGTGGAGGTGGCGTAGTTGCCGCCGTTGTCGACTTCCATGCAGAACGATGCCGTTGGACAGGAGACTCCGGTCACATCGAAGCCCCAGCCGAGGGGACTAGGTGACCAGGTCCCATCGAAGAGAAAGGCGGTGCTACCGAGGACGTCCATACAGAAGCTGGCCGAGAGGCACGAGAGGCCGCCTTGGAAGGGAGCGCCAAGCGAGGTGCTGACCTCGCTCCAAGAGGTGGTAGATACTGAGTAGTCGTAGAGGTATGTGCTGTTGGTGCTCGGATCCGTGCCAGTTGCCCAACAGTCGCCCCCGATGGTGCAGTCGACCGCCCCGTGGCTACTGGCACTGTTCGGCAAGGTGCTCTCCGCCCAGGCGCTGCTGCTGTAGATCTCGATCTGCTGGGTGAAGGTCGAGCTGTTGAAGTCCGAGACGATGCAGGTCGTCGTCGAGGCACAGGAGAACTGTCCTTGACCTGGACTGGTCCCGGTCAACGGGGCAGGGTTCGTCCAGCTGCTCCCGCCCCAGTCGTAAGACTCGTACGAGCTCGATGTGGAGACCAGTGCGATGCAGGCGTTCGTCGATACACAGCTGAGCCCGGCGGCAGCCGTCCCCGTTGGGAGCGAGGTGGTGGAGGTCCAGTTGGAGGCGTTCGTTGTGGTGGCCACCTCCCCGTCAAAGCCGATCACCATGCACTGCCCGGCCGCGCAAGACAGAGCGGCGATGCCGGGCTGCGCAAACGTCGGGCCCGGGATGGTCGACCACGAACCCCCGCTGTAGGCCCATAGGCTCGGGCCGTCGGTCGCGAGACAGAGTGAGCTCGATGTGCACGAGAGGCTGGAGATCCGGCCCTGACCTGTGTCGATCTGGGTCGGATTCGACGACCAGGTCCCGGTATAGGTGATGACGTATCCAGATGACTGGTCAGCGGCCGCGCAGAAGGAAGTCGACGGGCAGGAGACGAGCTCATAGTTCACCGGTAGCGGTTCGACCTGCGATCCGGGAGACCACGTGAGCGGGTAGGTTGCCGAGCCCCCGCTCGAAGCCGCCGCCTCAGTCACCGTGGCCGGGCTCGTTGAGCTGACCGTTCCTCGCGAGCCGGTGGCCGAGAGGGAGAAGGTGTAGCTCGCCGGGCTGGAGCTGGTGTTGGCCGGGATTGTGGCAGAGGCCGCGGCGGTTCCCGAGCTGCAAGAGACCGTGACCGGGAAGCCAGAAAGAGACGGCGTCACGTTGTAGGTGCAGCTCGAGGCATTCGTCACCGTCGTGCTGAGCGAGACGGAGCCGCCCGAAGAGGTCAGGCTGCTTGGATTGGCTGTGACTGCCTCTGCTGTCGGGGGGGTCGAGCCCCCGCTCGAAGCCGCCGCCTCAGTCACCGTGGCCGGGCTCGTTGAGCTGACAGTTCCTCCCGCACCGGTGGCCGAGAGGGAGAAGGTGTAGCTCGCCGGGCTGGAGCTGGTGTTGGCCGGGATTGTGGCAGAGGCCGCGGCGGTTCCCGAGCTGCAAGAGACGATGTCGGGGAAGCCAGCAAGCGACGGCGTCACCGTGTAGGTGCAGCTCGAGGCATTCGTCACCGTCGTGCTGAGCGAGACGTAGCCGCCCGAAGAGGTCAGGCTGCTCGGATTGGCTGTGACTGCCTCTGCTGTCGGGGGCGCTGCCGCCTCAGTCACCTTGGCCGGGCTCGAGGAGTTGACAGTTCCTCCCGGGCCGGTGACCGAGAGCGAGAAGGTATATACCACCGACGATGCGGAGGTGTTCGCTGGCACAGCAGCTGTGGCGGCCGCGTTGCCAGAGCTGCAGGAAACGGTTTGGGGGAAGCCAGCAAGCGACGGCGTCACCGTGTAGGTGCAGCTCGAGGCGTTCGTCACTGGCGTGGTGAGCGATACGGACGCGCCCGAAGCTCTGAGGCTGCTCGGATTGGCTGTGACTGCCCCTGCTGTCGGGGGGGCGGCCGCCTCGGTCACCTTCGCCGGGCTCGAGGAGTTCGCCAAGCCACCGAGGCCATTCGCAGCCAGGGAGAAGGTGTAGCCGACAGCGCTCGACGTGGTGTTGGCCGGGATGGTCACCGAGAGGTCGGCCTGCCCCCCGCTGCACGAAGTACTTCCCGAGAAGCCCGGGATGGTCGGGTTGACCGAGTAGGCACAGCTCGAGGCATTCGCCACCGTGGCGCTGAGGTTCACCGTGCCGCCCGAGTAGGAAAGCGAGCTGGGATTGGCCGAGACCGCTCCGACACTCGGAGCGGGGGCGGCCTGTCGGTTGGCGGTCGCCCGCCGGGAGATGGTGCCGCCGGGCCCCTTCACGACGAGGGTGAAGGTGTAGGCGGCCGCGCTGGCGCCAGAGGGGATCGAGACGGTGAGGGACACCGCTCCACTCGTGCACGACACAGACTTCGGGAGGCCGGTCAGGCTCGGCGAGGAAGAGAACTCACAGCTGGTTGCCCGCGAGACGGTGTCAGAGAGAACGACGGACCCGCCGTTGGCGGTGAGGCTTGAAGGGTTGGCGACGAGAGCACCGGCTGTCGGTGGCGCCGCCTTCTCCACCACGAGAGCGTTCCCGTAGACGCTTCCTCCCCTGTTAGTCACCTTCAGGTGGAAGACGATGCGCCGCTTGGAAGAGGCCGTGTTGACCGGCACCTTCACCGTCAGATGGTCGGTCCCTCGGCTGCAGTTCTGGCGCTTTGGGAGCCCGCGCAGGGATGGGGTCGAAGTGACGAGACAGAACGAGGCTCGAGCGACGTGGCCGAGCACGTTCACATTTCCGCCACCGGCTGAGAGGAAGGAGGGCTTGGCCGAGAAGGAGCGGATGATTGGCTTTGGGGACTTGTTGCTCTTCTTAAGAGCACTGGCTGTCGCTGTAG
>JAJYQK010000071.1 GCA_021794645.1 Actinomycetes bacterium | reverse complement strand
GAGGAAGCATGGGCAGCCAGCCCGTACAGCCCGAACTGCAAGGCGGCAAGGACGAGGAGCATGAGGGCGGGCAGCACCAGGAGTTCCTCGATCGGAGAGGAACCCCGCTCGCTACCGAGCGACCCGTCGGCGGGCGGTGACTCGGAGCGACCGCCTCGCCAGAGGGGCCGGTGCGCCGCCACGATCAATGGTTCGCCCCCGAGATCGTCTTGGCGACCGCGGTGGCATCGCCTGAGACGGCGCTCGTGATGATGGCGCCGACGGCTACCGCCAGTGCGACGAAGATGCCGACGATGACGATCTTCTCGGCCACGTCTCCGCGGTCGGGTTCTGCTCGGAGCGCAGCCAAGCGGCTGGCGAGCAGTTGGACGAGCTGTGCGACGACGGTGAGATTCACTTCTTCCTCCCTTTGCTGCTTGATCTGCAGGCGCCCTCTGGCGCGATCGGTCCTCCTCAGAGGACGCCGGCGAGGTGGACGCCAGCGGGGTACATGAGGAAGACGAGAAAGGCGAGCATCATCACGATCGACGGCAAGAAGAGGCGCTCTGTCGTGGCGTTTGCCTTTGCCTCGGCCTCCGAGATCGCCCGCTTTCTCAGCGAGTCGGATTTGGCCAAAAGCGAGCTGCGCACCCTCGCCCCCTCCATGCCTGCCAGGCCGAGCGTGGCGCCGAGCTCCAACAGGGCGGGCACACCTATCTCCTCGCCGAGGTGGTCGAGCGCCTGCCATGGCGTGAGAGCACCAAAGCGCGTCTGCTCCAAGGTCTCGGCCAGCCGGGTGAAGGTCGGGTCGCTCGAGACCGAGTAGCTGGCGCGGAGGGCGCCCTCGATGCCCATGCCGCCCGCTTGAGCCAGGGCGACCAGCTCCAGCCAGCAGCCGAAGCCCCGCAGAAAGCTCTCTCTGGCCGAGGAGGCCTTCTTCTGCAGGGAGCGAGCAGCGAGCAGGGTCCCGGCTAGAGCGCCGGCCAGAGGGAGAAGGACCGTGAGAACGGCGCCGGGGGAGGGGAGGAGGCGATGGAAGACGACAACCATGAAGGTGCCCGCCGCGGCGCCACCGAGGGCCGCGAGTGCTGAGAGGGAGAGCTGGTCGGCTTCGTCGCGTCTCAGCATCGCCAGATCCTCCGCCGGAGAGAGCGGGTGACCGATGCGAGCTGCCGCCGTCTCGAGGAGGCGGCCGAGCCGAGCCAGCAACGGCCCACCACCCGAGCTCTCGGCCACGAGGGGCGGGGTCGTCGTCTCGTCGTAGACGGCGATGAGGTCTCCAAGTCGCGGCCGCTTGGGCCACAGGCCCGCCGTGATGACGAAAAGGCCGAGCCCGGCGGCGCCGCCGAGGAGGACGAGAAGGCTCATCTGGCTCACTCTCCGCTCCGGGTGAGCACCAGGCGGGGCAGCGACTTCGGCCGCACCATGGCGGCCATCATCCAGAGCCCGAGGGCGAACAAGAGCCCTATGAAGCCGAGAACCACCTGCCCGAGGGCTGTCGAGTAGGGGGAGAGGTAGGAGCGGGCGAAGAGGGCCATGAGCAAAAACAGCGCCAGCGAGAAGCCGGTGATCATCCGGATGGCGGTTCGAGAGGAGGCTCTGGAGGCCTCTATCCGCAGGCGCATGCTGACCTCCTCGCGCACCGAGAGCGCCAGCGCTCCGAGCAGGTCGCCGAGCTTTTGAGCCCGTTCCCTGCTCGCCATCAGCAGCGCCGCCACCACCATGTCGCTCGCCGGGTCGGCGATCTCGTCGGCGAGAGCACGGAGGGCATCTTCCAGCGGGACGCCAGCAGTCAGGCGGCCGGCGAGAGAGGAGACGGCGGGCCGGATAGCGGCCGGGGCTATCGCCGCTGTCGCGATGAGCGCCTGCGAGAGGCCCGAGGCGCCTGCGAGCGTGTCTCGCAGCATCTCGCTCCAGGTTGCGATCGCCTCGAGGTTCTCTACCGCTGAGCGACTGTCGCCTTTTCTCAGTCCCTTCATGCCGAGGGTCGCCGCCGTCCCGAGGAGAAGCGCCATGGGCCAGCGGGTGGCGACGAGGGCGACGACTCCGATGGCGAGAGCGGCGAGGTGGTAGGGGCCGAGCCGGCTTCTCGCCTTTGAGAGCGGGCTCAGCACCGAGGCGGAGAAGTGCGGCTCGCTCGGAGCGCCAGCCCCGAGGAGAGCTATCGCCAAGCCGGTTCCGACACCAGCGCCGAGGAGGACGAGCATCATGACTGCCATCCCGCTCGGGCGCCAGCTCTCGACCCAGCAGCGCAGCCGAACGCCCGGAACGCCCGCTCGCTGAGCGGCGCAGCCGCCCGGAGACGGCCATCACTGTCGAGGTGCCAGAGCTCGTTCGAGATCACGAGGGGGCCGTCGGCGTCGATCACCTCGCGGACCGAGAAGACCCTCCGGCTTGGCGGGCCGCTTTCTCGCCACCAGTCGAGATGGACAACGAAGTGGATGGCCCCGGCGATGAGCAGGTTGGTCGCCTCGAGCGGCAGGCGCTCGGGGGCCTGCACGGCATAGGCGGCGATGCGGCGAAAGACGCCCGCCGAAGAGTCCGCATGGATGGTCGCCATCGAGCCGGACCGCCCTTGGCTCATGGCATTGAGCATCGGGATCACCTCGTCGCCGAGCACCTCGCCCACGATCACCCGGGAGGCGTTCATGCGAAGCGAGCGGCGGACGAGGCGGGCCATGCCGACGGCGCCCTCCCCCTCGGTGTTAGGCAGGCGAGCCTCCATAGCGACGCAGTCGGGGTGCCGCTCGATCTGGGTATCGAGCCCGAGCTCGAGGGCCTGTTCGATCGTGACAAGACGCTCCTCGGGCGGCACGGCAGCGGCGAGAGCGCGAAGGAGCGTCGTCTTGCCGGCGTTCATGGCACCTGAGACGAGGATGTTCTGCTTGGCCCGGACCGCCTGGGCGAGGAAGTCGGCCAGCTCATGGTCGAGCATGCCGAGCTGCACGAGGCCTGCTAGATCCTCGTCCTTCATGCGGTGACGTCTGATGTCGACCACGGGTCGCTCGGTAACTCCCATCACCGCCGAGAGGCGGCTCCCGTCTGGCAACCGGAGGTCGATCTCAGGCTGCGCCGCGTCAAAGCGCCGCTCACTCAGCCCGAACTTGGCCCCGGCGTGGCGGATGAGGGCGATGAGCTCGTCGTCGGAGGCGGCGATGGGGCCGACCATCTTCTTCGTCCCGTCGCAGTAGGTGACGAAGGTCCGACTATGGCCGTTCACGTCGATGTTCTCAACCGCCGGATCGTCGATGTAGACCTGGAGAGCCCCGAGGCCGAAGAGCATGGCGAGAGCCAACCGGCGAACGATCTCCTCTTCGGCGACGCGCAGCGCCGGCTGGCCTGAGGCGACTCTGGCGGCGGCCAGCCTTTCGAGCACCTCCTCGGTCAAGCCAGCCGCCTGTTGGGCCATCCGCTGGCGACCCGGTGCCGAGAGGTCCGCCCTGCCCTCTGCGACATGCGCCAGCACCTCGGCCCGCACGGCGGCCGCCATCTCGAGAAGATGAGGCTGCAGCGGTTCCCTGCTGACCGTCTGCTCAACAAGCGCTTTCATCGTCGCCTGGGGGAGTTGAGATCAGCGATCGCTCCTTCGAGCGAGACCGGAGCGTGCTCGACGATCTTCTCGAGTGGATCGGCCAGCACCGCAGCCTCGCCGCAGAGCACCCGCGCCAGTCGCTCCACGCCGGTTCCCTCTGACAAGAGGGTGGCCCGCTTGGCTTCGCTGCCACGGTGGCGGACCCGGGGAGCAAAGGGAGCGGGGAGTGCCGCGCTCGGCACCCTGGCCAGCAGCGGGCGCCCGAGGGCAGCGGCCAGCTCTGCGTCTGGCTCGCGGGCCTCCCCCGCCAGGACGGCAGCGGCATCGATCCCCTCGGCGCCCAGGGCTATCAGGGCTGAGCGGGTGTGAACGATGGAAGCGGTGCTCGAGTCGCAGACGACCACGACCTGGTCGGCGGCCGTGTAAAGGGGGCGGGTCGTCTCGATGCTCCCCACCCGGCCGGCGTCGACGACGATGGGGAGGTTCGCCCTTCTTGCAGCGTCGCCGAGCGGCTCGGCGAGCCAGCTGACGGCCGAACGCTGCCCGCAGCCGGCTACGCCGGCGAGGACGGCCACGCCGGGGAGGAGCGGTGATCGCTGGGTGTGGGAGATGAGCACGGACTCGCTGAAGCCGTGCCGGCCGGCGAGGGCCAGGGTCGCCACGCTCGGCGCGGCCGAGAGACCGAGCAGCAGCGCCACGTCACCGCCGTCCGGGTCTGTGTCGACGAGACAACAAGCCGGGTAGCTGGAGCCGAGGCGGCGGCCGAGCTCGACAGCGAGGCGGAGAGCGGTCGAGGTGGCTCCCGGCGAGCCCTTGGCAGAGGCGACGACGGTGAGGCTCATGCCGCCGGGCTCCGGCCGCTCCCAGCGGGCACCTCGATGAGGCTCAGGCTGCCGGCAGCGCTGGCCCCGGCGACCGCTGGTCCGAGCCTGAGGGGAACCTCGAGATCGACTGCCAGGCCCCCCGAAGCCGCTCCACCCCCGCCGCCGCTCACAGAGAGGACAGTCCCCCGGGCGAGCAGGACTCCGGACTGGGCAACCGAGCCGGCCTGGGCCCCCTGCCTGACGGCGACGGCCCAGACGGGGTCGCCCGGGCCGAGGGAGCTCGGGACCTCGTCGGACTGGAGGTCGGCCCCGACGATGGCCATCCGGCGGAGCCGGGGGCCGGCGAGGAAGTCACCGGGTACGAGCACGCTCCCGACGGGGAGATCGCTTGCCGCCACCTTTCCCAGGTAGGAGCCGACCGCCCCGAGGGGGATCGCTCCGACCCCGTCTGAGACGCGCATCGGTAGACGGCTCAGGTCGGCGGCCCTCAGTGGCTGGCCGGCAGCCAAGGGAAGCCTGAGGCCCAGGTAGCTCTGCAAGCGGCTTGCACGCATGGCGATCTCACCGCCAGCGACGGCGCAGGCGAGCACGAGACCGCAGCCGAGCGCCACCAGGTGGAGGCGCCGCCGTGGTGTCCGCTCGACGAGCGCCGGGTGGGCCGCTCCGAGCTGGAGCCTTCTCGAACCGCTCTTAGCTCTCGGTCTGGCTCTGCCTCGGGGCTCGGCCGCATCCTCCAGGAGGCCCGTGTCGCTCATGACCAGATGCTGGACCTGGCTCTTACCGGTTCTCCTACCGAAGGACTGCCCGGTTGGCTCCCAGGCTGTGGATCTCGACCGTTCTACGCGATCTCGCTCGTCGAGCGCTTTGCACAGTGATGGATCTGCCCGACCTGAAGAGCCTTCTCGACAGCCCCGACTGCGACACCTCGGCCGCCCTCGGCCGGGTCGAGGCCCGCTACCGCCGCCGGAGGGCCGCCAAGGCGCGAGCTGCCGCTCTCGGCTGCCTGCTTGCCGCCGCCACCGGCCTCGGCGTCGGCCTCAGCCAGTCGACACCCTCGGGGGGCGGGGGAGGGGCCGTGAGCGCTACGGCGAGGCCCGCGCCGCAGCCTGGGATCAGGTTCCTCCCTGGCGCGGTGGCCACCGGGGCCGTCTCCTCGCCTGCGGCGGTGTTCGGGTCGAGCAACGGCCCCTCCTACTCCTCGTCTCGTACGGGGCAGCTCTGCTCGCTGCTCGGCTGCTCAGGGGGCGTGCCGAGGATAGTTCCCGTCGCCCATCACCACCTCGGCCTCCTGGAGGTCTCCGCCTTCGTCGCCACCAGGCACCCGGTATCGGGCGTCATCGAGCCCCTCTCGTCCACCCTCGGCGCGGCGGCGCTGCCAACCTCTTGCGGGCCGGAGAGGGAGCTGGCCATCGTGGCGAGCAGGAAGCAAGGGCCTTTCGCAGTGGCGGCCCTGCCCCTTCCGGCCCATGTCGGTCCCTGGCCGTTCACCGAGGTGGCCGAGACGCTGTTCACGGCACCTCACTCGAGCGAGGCAGTGCTCGTGGCGACGGGGGTCGTCTCGGCCAAGGTCGGCGAGGTCACGGCGAGGTTCACGGGCGCCGGCGCCGTTACCTCGAGACCGTTCGAGCATGTCGCGGTCCTCGCCGCCCTTGTGCCGGCCCGCCTCTCTCAGCGCGGCGTCACCCTGACGGCTCGCTCGAGAAGTGGGAGCCGCCTCGAGGTGGTGGGTGTGCCCGGGCCGGCGCGGATCGGGGTCGTGAACGGCATCTGCCCGCAGCCCGCCGGCTGAGACACCAGCTGGCCGAGCTCTCGTCGAAGTGAGTCGGTGGCCGCTTTCGGCAACACTGTGGCGATAGGCCACCTGGGACCGGCCACGGACGAAGCGGAGGAGGCGAGCGACTTCGCGGCCATGTTCGCGGTTCACTACCGCCGGGTGGTGCGAGCCCTCGAGCTCGGCGGCCTCGACCACGCCAGCGCCGAGGACGCGGCCGAGGAGGCCTTCGCCCGCACCCTCGCCCGCTGGCGCCGGGTGCGCAAAGGGACGAACCCGCCCGGGTATGCATACAGGATCGCCTTTCGCCTCTCTCGCCAGGCCCTCGCCCGCCAGGCAAGCACGACCCCCCTCTTGGCGGAAGCCGTCGCCCTCTCGGACCCGGCGGCCGAGGCGGGCAGCCGGGTCGACCTCGAGCGGGCGCTGGCGGCCTTGCCGCCGCGGCGAAGGGCCTGTGCCGTCTGCTGTTTCGTCGTCGGGATGTCGACCAAAGAGGCGGCCGCAGCGCTCGGGATAGCCGAGGGCACCGTGCGAAAGCAGCTTGGCGAGGCCCGTCAGACGATCCTCTCTCGCCTCGTGGCCAGGTCCTGAGGAGGAGCACCGCGTTGCCGACACGCGGAGACGAGGTCCGACCGGGCGATGGCAGACCGAGCGGAGCAGCGGCCAGGCGCCGAAGCGAGACGAGCTCGCGCCGGCTCGGCAGGCTCCCGGGGTTGCACCTCTTGCTCCTGGCCGGCGCCGCAGCACCCTTCCTCCTCGCCGGCGCCCTCGAGATCGCCCGCGGCTACCGGGCCGCCAGCGACGACGCCGTCATCTCCTTTCGCGCCTGGCAGGTGCTCTCGCTCCACCCCCCGCTCGTCGGGCAGTACGTGCTGCCGACGGGGCACGGACCGCAGGCCTACGACCTCGGCCCGGCGCTCTACTGGCTCTTGTCGGTCCCCGTGCACATCGATCCCGCCCAGGGTGCCCTCTGGGGGGCGGCCCTCTTCGGGGCCCTCGCCGCCGTCCTCTGCGTCGAGGCAGCCTGGTCGGTGCGAGGAACCCTCGGGGCGGCGTTCGCCCTCCTCGGCATCGCCCTCCTCGTGGCAGCTCGGCCGCTGCTGGCTACCGACCCGGTCTGGAATCCCGACTTCGGGCTGATCTGGCTCACGGCGGCGGCCCTGGCCGGCTGGGCGGTGGCCTCTGGGCGCACCGGCTGGTGGCCGCTGCAGGTCGTGGCAGCCTCTGTCGCGGCCCAGTGCCACCTCATCTATGCCTTCACGGCGGCGGCCCTCTGCCTGCTGGCGCCCCTCCTCGGGCTGATCCGCACCCGCCGAGCAGGGAGGTGGCTCGGCTACGGCCTCGCAGTCGGCGTGCTCTGTTGGATCCCGACGGCGGTTCAGCAGCTCACCGCTCGGGAGGGAAACCTCTCGGCGCTGCTCCGAGAGAGCGGGCGGGGCACCGGGCGCGGCGCCGGCTTCGGCTGGCGCCTCTTTGCCGCCGCCGTCGAGCCGCCCACCCTCTGGCAGCACGGCGACCGCCTCTCCCACCTCCGCTGGCTGCTGGCACAGGTCGGGAGCCGCCCGGGCTTCCTCGGGCCCTTGCTGCTGGCGGTCCTCCTCGCCATCGGGGCGCTCGCCTGGTGGCGCCGGCGCTTCGAGCTCGCCGCCCTGTCCGGGGTGGCCGTCGTGGCTGGCCTCGGCGTGGTCGTCTCTTTCGCCCTCGTGCCCCGCTCCGACACGCTCACCCTCGTCTATCTGGCGCCGGCCGCCTTCCCGGCCGGGCTCCTCGCCTGGGCGGTCATCTGCTGGGCTGCCGGGCTGGGGCTGCTGGCGGTCCTCGGCTCGCCCCGGCACGCCCGAGATGACCTCGGCCGAACGCTCCCGGCGGCGGGGAGGGCGACCATCACCCTCGCTGCCCTCGCCGTCACGGTCGCCTCCCTGGGCCCGCTGGCCGCCGACGCGGCCGGCGGCAACTACCTCGTGAGCGGCTGGCGGGCCATCACCGGCACCGAGCGGGTCGTGGCGGCCGCCAGCTGCGAGATGAGGCGCGGGCCGGTGCGGGTGGAGGGGGAGCTCTCGGCCCATCCGCTGCAGGTCTACGCCGTGCTGACCGGCACCATCTGGGAGCTCTACGGGGACGGCTGGAGGCCGACAACGACGCCGCCCTTCTCCACGGCCTTCGGCTACTCGGTGGCCTCGCCCGCCCGCACCGACCGGCTCCTCACCGTGCCCGACCCCCAGCCGCCCGCCGGGTCCGGACGAGCCAGCTGCCGTGCTGGTGTGCCCGGCCCCGCCAGGGCCCGCTCCTGAGGCTTCACCCCCCGGCCGGGGCAGCGGCCACGACCCTCCTCAGGTAGGCGACGAGGGCGGCCTCGAGGCGGGCGCCGCAAGCCGTCTGCACGAGCGCGGGCGGTTGCCCGTCATAGAAGTGGACGCCGTCTGACTGCCGGCAGATGCCGCCGTAGAGATCGGCCGCATAGCGGCCCCCGGGCGTGATGAAGGGGGAGATGTCGAAATAGCGCACGCGCCGGGGCTCCCTGCGAGCGAGGCTCGAGAAGATCGAGTTCACCAGCTGGCGGCGGGAGGCGGCGGCCTGGGGTGGCGGGGAGCCGTCCGGGAGGGCCGGGGGGTCGACGATCGGCACGCTCAAAAAGACGACGGGCAGGCCGGGGCGGCCGAGGACCGCGGCGAGGTGGCGCACGGCCCGGGCCAGGCGGGCGTCGTAGTTGCGCTGGCCGAGGTGGACGATCCTCCCGCCCCTCCGCCAGTTGCTCTCGTCCCAGTAGCCCATCTCCACCACGACCACCTCGGGGTGAAAGCTGCGCTCGGCTGACCGCCACGACGAGAGGTCGCTCCGACAGGCGCGACTCGGCGGGACGTAGCTGCCGTTCGACTGGACCAAGCCGGCGTCGACGAAGCCACAGCCGAGGCGGGCCTCGTCTTTTGACACGAGGCGGTAGGCGGCCGGGTGGAAGGCGGTCTCGATCCCGAGCGTGAGGCCGATCGAGTCGCCGACGACGAGCACTCGCAGGGGCCGGCAGCTGGCGAGGGGCTTTGGCGCCTCCCGCGCCGCCTGGGTGCAGGGCGCGCCCCTCGTCGCCGCGGGGAGCCGAGGAGCCGCCACCGCCGGGCTGGCGGACCAGGCGAGCAGGCTCAGGGTGAGCGCCACTGCTCCAGCGAGCGGCGGCAGGGCTCGGCGGGCTGGGCGGGGCAGCTGGCGGCGGCGGATCGGCTGCTCGATGAGGAAGAACGACAAGCAAGCGGCGGCGAGGCTGGCGCCGAGGCGTAAGAAGAGGAGGAGGGCTCCGCTGGTGGCCGTCGAGGAGGAGGTGAGCCATTCCATGAGAGGGAAGTGCCAGAGGTAGAGGCCGTAGGAGATGAGCCCGAGGCCGCGCAGCGGCGGGAGGGACAAGAGGCGCTTCACCGGCGAGCGGCTGTTCGGGGCCGTCGCCCCGACGAGCAGAGCCAGCACCGAGAGGTCGAGGGCGAGCAGGCCGCCCCGGTAGAGGAACGACGGGTTGCCTCTGGCGGCGGCGATGAGCGCCGCCGTCCCAGCTGCTCCGCCGAGGCCGAGCAGGGAGGCGGCCCTGGCACCGAGAGGGGGCGAGAGGCTCTCGCCCTCGCCCTCCTGCCGGGCCCGGCGGTGGGAGACGACTGCTGCCAGCAGGGCACCGGCCAGGAGGCCGGTAGCCCTCGTGTCGGTCCCGTAGTAGACGCGGTCGAGGCCGGCGCCACCGCCGAACAAAAGGGCCGTCTCGAGGGAGAAACCGGCCACGCCGGCGACGCAGAAGCAGATGAGGGGAAGGTGCCGCCCTCTCTCGCCGAGAGGGCGGCCGGCTCGGAGCAGTCCCAGCAGCAGGAGCGGCCAGAGGAGGTAGAACTGCTCTTCGATGGCGAGCGACCAGGTGTGCTGCAGGGGCGAGGTGAGCGCCGTGCGGGAGAAATAGCCGGCCTGGGTCCAGATCTGGTGCCAGTTGGCCACATAGCCGAGGGTCGCAAGGGCGTCCGCGCCGAAGTCGGGCACGGCCCGTCCGGGCCCGACGGCCAGCTCGTAGGCGGCACAGACCGTGACAAGAGCGAGGAGGGCGGGCAGCAGGCGGCGGGCCCGGCGCAGCCAGAACTCCCTCAGGCGGAGGCCGCCTTTCTCCTCTCGAGCGAGGAGGAGAGAGGTGATGAGGAAGCCCGAGAGGACGAAGAAGACCTCGACCCCGAGGAAGCCGCCTCCCATCCAGCTCACCCCGCCGTGGTAGAGCAGCACGGCCAGGACGGCGACCCCCCGCACGCCGTCGAGTGCCGGCTCGTAGGCGAGCTCTGAGCCCTGGGCGTCTCGCAGCTGGCGGCGCACGATGGCAGTCTTGCCCATGGCCCGTCGAGCGGGGGCGAGGCGGGCCCCCTCTCGCCCGCGCCATGGGCCCAATCCCCCGGCCGGCGGCCAAACTCCCTGCTCAGGCCATTTCGATGGGATCGAGTGGCTGGTATACTTTCTCGCGCCGTTCTAGTAGGACAGTTGTTGGTGACGTGGGCGGTAGCCCACGTTTTTTGTTGCCGGGAGGAGAGCCGGCCGAGAGCAGGAAGGAGGCGAGGATGGGCACGGCCGAGAGAGTCGAGCACGTCGTCGCGCCCGTCGTTGCTTCCTGCGGCCTCGACCTCGTGGACCTGGAGGTCGGCTCGGGTCGTCTCCGGGTGACCGTCGACAGGGAGGGCGGCGTCGACCTCGAGGCCATCGGGGCGGCGACGAGCGCCATCTCCCGCGCCCTCGACGACGCCGACCCGGTCCCGGGTGGGAGCTACGAGCTCGAGGTGTCGAGCCCGGGCCTCGAGCGCCGGCTCCGGCGCCCCGAGCACTTCGCCGCCCAGCTCGGCGCCCGGGTGTCGGTGAAGACCAAGCCAGGCACCGGGGGAGAGCGTCGCCTCGAGGGCACCCTCGTTTCGGTCGAGGGCGCCGGCTTCGTGCTCGAGGGCGAGATGATCGAGGGCGGTCGCCGGCATCTCGCCTTCGACGAGGTGGAACGGGCGACGACGGTCTTCGACTGGCGGGCTGCCCTGGCAGGAACGGGCGCCCCGAGCGCTCGCAAGGAGCACCGGGCGGCGCGGCGAGCGACCGCCCAAGGCGGTGGGTCGAGCAAGAACAGACACGGGACGGAGACGAGATGAGCACGGCCAACTTCGAGATGCTCGAGGCGATGCAGCAGATGGCGCGCGACCGCGGGATCACGGTTGACACGCTCTTTGACGCCTTGGCTAACGCCCTCGTGGCGGCCTACAAGCGGCTGCCGAACGCCGCCGAGGAGGCCGTCGTGACGATCGACCCCGACGCCGGCGAGTTCCGGGTGTTCGGCCAGGAGCTCGACGAGGAGGGCAACGTCATCCGGGAGTGGGACGACACCCCGGCCGACTTCGGTCGCATCGCCGCCCAGGCGGCCAAGCAGGTCCTCACCCAGCGGGTCCGCGAGGCCGAGCGGGACAGGAAGTACGAGGAGTACGCCGGCCGGGAAGGCGACATCGTCACCGGGATCATCCAGCAGACCGACAGCCGCTTCACCCTGCTCGACCTTGGCAAGGTGGAGGCGCTGCTGCCCCAGGCAGAGCAGGTGCCCTACGAGAGATACGACCACGGCGCCCGGCTGAAGGCCTACATAGTCGAGGTCCGAAAGACGGCCAAGGGTCCCCAGATCGTCGTCTCGCGCAGCCACCCCGGACTCATCAAGCGGCTCTTCGAGCTCGAAGTGCCGGAGATCTCGAACGGGATAGTCGAGATCAAGGCATGTGCCCGGGAGCCGGGCCACCGCACGAAGATCGCCGTCTGGTCGAACGACCAGAACGTCGACCCGGTGGGCGCCTGTGTCGGCGCCCGCGGGGCCCGGGTGCGGATGGTGACGACCGAGCTGCGAGGCGAGAAGGTCGACATCGTGCCCTTCTCCGACGACCCGGCCGAATTCGTCGCCCGCGCCCTGCAGCCAGCCAAGGTGAAAGAGGTCCTGCTCGACGAGGAGCAGGGGAGGGCCACCGTCATCGTCCACGACTACCAGCTCTCGCTCGCCATCGGCAAGGAGGGCCAGAACGCCCGCTTGGCGGCCCGGCTCACCGGTTGGCACATCGACATCCGCTCGGAGTCCGAGCAGGCGGCCGAGAGCGAGAGCGAGGGCGACTGGGCAGAAGGCGAGTGGGTCGAGAACGAGTCCGGGGAGATGGTCTGGAAGCCGGCCGAGGGCGGTGAGACCCTCTCGGCCGAGCAGTGGGCGGCCGGGGGCAAGCAGGCCGACCCCGACGACACCTCGCCCGGTGAGGTCGCCGAGGAGAACCTGACCGAGGCCGTCGCTGCCATCGACGAGGAGGAGCGGGAACTCGACGCGGTGGCCGACGAGCTGGCGGCTGCCGCCGCCGACGACACCTTTGACGTCGAGACCCCACCGAGCGTGGCGGGCAGCTTCGAGTCCGCCGAAGGCGAGCCGGGCCCGGGCAGCCCTGGCTGAGCTGGCCTTCCCCGAGCGCACCTGCATCGGCTGTAAGCGGGTCCGGCCGGCCCACCAGCTCGTCCGCATCGTCCGGCTCGACGACGGCGAGCTGTCGCTCAGCCGGTCGGGCGGGGGCAGGGGGGCTTGGCTCTGTGCCGAGCAGCCCTCTGCCTGCGCTCGGGCGGCACTGCGGCGTCGGCGGTTCGCGGCCGCCTTCCGCCGGCCCGTGGAGCAGGCGGCCGTAGAGCGGCTCGTCTCCTCGCTGCAGTCATTCGAGGCGGATCGCCCGGGCGCTCCGGAGAGCGGTCAAGAGGGCTCGGCTCGAAGCGGTCGTCCCGGGTAGGCATCGGCGACCAGCTCGCCTTCCCAGACCACTGCCGTGCCGGCGACAAAGAGGTACCGGACGCCGACCGAGGGCGAGGTCGGGTCGAGGTAGGTGGCCGTGTCGGTCACCGCCGCCGGATCCAGCACGACGATGTCGGCATCGGCTCCGGCGCCGAGGCGACCCTTTTCCCGGGCGGCCGGCGCGAAGTCGAGGATGCGGGCGGGCAGGTAGGAGCAGCGCCGGAAGGCCTCGAGCCATGACCAGCTGGCTGTCTCCCGGACGAGGGTCCGCAGGGCCCGGGCGAAGGTGCCGGCAGTGCGGGGGTGGGTGGTGCCGCCGGGCGGGAGTGGCCACCTTCTGGTCTCTGTGGAGCCGTCCGGCCAGATGACCGGCATGGCGTCGCTCGCGACGCAGGAGTCGGGCACAACAAGGGAGGAGCGCAGGAGGGCTGCGTCGCCTGGGTCGTCCTCGTCGAGGAGCTCGACCACGCAGGCCATGCCGGGCGTCTCCGCCCGGACTTCCGTCAGACGCCTGGCGTCGGCCACCCGCTCGCCGCTCGGGAGGAGGACTATGCGGTCCGGGGTGAGGCCCCAGCGACCGAGGCGCTCGGGGTCGAGGAAGAAGGCGCCGACGGCGGTCGCCCCCGAGCCGTAGGGGTAGGCCTCCAGCGTGACCGCTGAGCCCTCGCTCCTTGCCTGCTCGAGTGTGGCGAGCACCCGGTCGACATGGCGACGGGAGGTCGAGTTGACGTGGCAGTGATGCATGTGGGCGCCGGTGGCCGCCGCGGCCATGGCGATCTCTGCCGAGCCGTCGACAGGGGTGGTCGGGTCCGCCTCGACGAGCTCGCGCACATGGGTGTAGGTGGGGACGCCGGCTTCGGCCGCCAGCCGGGCGAGGGCGAGGAATTCGGCCGGATCGCTCTTAGGGGCATAGCCGAGCAGGACGCCGACTCCGAGGGCTCCGTCCGCGAGCTCGCCCCGGATCAGCTCGAGCCAGCGGCCGAGCTCGGCGGGGGTGGAGCTGCGCTGCCAGTTCGGGTCGCCGAGCAGGGCCATCGCCTGGTGGAAGTCGGCGTTCGGCACCACGCCCGAGAGCACCTGACCACGGGCCGAGCTCCATGAGGCGGAGAAGCCGTAGTTGAGGGGGCGGCCCTCCTCGGCCGCCTTGGCGTAGCCGTCGGCGACCGGCATCATCCCGGCCTCGAGGTCGAGGGCGGTGGTGACGCCGTCGAGGGCCTGCAGGCGCTGGCCGGCGATCGTGTTCACATGGCTGTGCAGGTCGATGAAGCCCGGGCCGACCACCAGGCCGGCGAGGTCGACCTCACGGTCGCCTGCCAGCCCCGGGCCGACGGCGGAGACCCTGTCCCCTGCGACAAGGACGTCGGCCAGCCCGTCGAAGCCGGTGGCGGGGTCGAGCACACGCCCCCCTCTCAGCACGGTCGTCGTCGTCACGCGAGTCGGCCGGGGGGCGTGTTCTGCCGGGTCGGCGAGGGGGCGGTCTCGGCCTGCAGCTGTGCCATGGGCCAAGTCTTATCCCGCCTGGGAGGGCGGTCGGACCACCGCTGGCGCCGCAGCCAGCCCCTTCGGGCGGCGCTCGCTATTGTCTCGGCCCGTGCCCCTGCCCCAGCCCTCTTTCCTCCTCGACTCCCTTCGCTCCTCGACCGGGCAGATGGTCGAGCAGCTGGAGCAGCTGACGAGGATCGAGTCGCCCTCCTCCGAGCTGGCGGCGACGGCGGCCTGCGCCGAGCAGGTGGCGGCGATGGGCGAGGCTTTCCTCGGCGAGGCGCCCGAGCGGATCGAGATCGAAGGGCGCACCCACCTCCGCTGGCGCTTCGGGGCCGCCAGGAGCGGGCCGCCGGCCGTGCTGCTCGTCGGCCACTTCGACACCGTCTGGCCGCTCGGGACCCTCGCCCGCTGGCCCTTCTCGGTCGACGGGGGGCGGGCGAGCGGGCCGGGCGCCTTCGACATGAAGGCGGGCATCGTGCAGATGATGAACGGCCTCAGGTTCCTCGGCGACCTCGACGGCCTCGCCATCCTCCTCACCTCCGATGAGGAGCTCGGCTCGCCCAGCTCGCGCTCGCTCATCGAGGAGAGCGCAGCGGGAGCAGGGGCGGCGCTCGTGCTCGAGCCGAGCTCGGCCGGCGCTTTGAAAGGGGCGAGGAAGGGCACCTCGCTCTACGACCTCAGAGTCGAGGGGCGGGCGGCCCATGCCGGGCTGGAGCCCGAGCGCGGTCTCAATGCCACCGTCGAACTCGCCCATCAGGTGCTGGCCATCTGCGAGCTCGCCGAGCCCGAAAAGGGCACGACCGTCACCCCGACCGTCGCCGCCTCGGGCACCACGACCAACACGGTCCCCGCCGAGGCCTTCTTGCACGTCGACGTGCGGGCCTGGAGCCTCGAGGAGCAGCAGCGCGTCGACGCGGCGATGCACCGGCTGGCGCCCGTCCTAGAGGGTGCCAGCCTCGGGCTGGGCGGAGGGGTCAACCGGCCGCCGCTCGAGTGGTCCTCTTCGAGGAGGATCCTCCCGCTCGCCGAGAAGCTCGCCGCCAGCCTCGGGCTGGGCCGCCTCGACTCGGTCGAGGTGGGCGGCGGCTCTGACGGCAACTTCACGGCGGCCCTCGGCGTGCCGACCCTCGACGGGCTCGGGGCGGTCGGCGGCAACGCCCACGCTGAAGGAGAGTGGGTGCTGGTGGCGGCCATGGCCGAGCGGGCTGGCCTGCTGGCTCTGCTCGTGGAGGAGCTGCGGTCCTCACCTCCCCGTTGAGCCGGCGGAGGCGGCCCTAGGAGCGTCGTATCCGCAGCTGCAGGTGGGAGACGAGCCTCTCGTCCGGGTCGTCGAGGTCGAGGCCGGAGACCTCCACGAGTCGACGCATGCGAAAGCGGAAGGTGTTGGGGTGCACCCCGATCGACTTGGCCGCGCTCGCCACGTCGCCGAAGGTGTCGAGGAAGGCCCGCAGGGTCTCGATGTGGTGGGACTTGCCCTGGGCGTCGAGGCGGGCGAGTGCCGCCACCGGTCCCTCGAGCAGTCCCGGCTCCCGTCTGGCTATCTCGCAGAGACGGGCGAGGGTCACATTGCTCTGCACCGACTCGACGGTTGCCAGCCGCTGGCCCGGGCTGAGAGAGGGCAGCACCGAGAGCACCCGGTCGGCGTCGTCCCGCGAGGACGGAGCGCTGCCGAGGTCGGGCACAGTCGAGCCGATCGCCGCCAGCGTGGCGGGGGGCAGGACGGCGTGCCTCTCACCGAGCAGCTCGCCGGCGAGCGCCTCGAAGCGCTCGCGGGCCGGGGCCTCCCTGTCGGCGAGGAGGAGGTAGACCGTCGGGCCGATGAGGGCCGAAGCCGCCGAGCGGCGGGCCGACTCGCAGTAGAGGTCGATCAGGCGGCCGGCCCGCCGCCCCGTCACGGCCAGCTCTTCTGGTGAGCCGTCTGGCAGGCGGAAGGCGATCACTGTGGCATAAGAGCCGGCCGGGACGCCGATGGCCTCGGCCAGCAGCTCCGAGACGGCGTTTCCCTCGAGGAGGGAGCGGAGCAGCCCGCTTCTCCTCGTCCGCTCGAGGTCCTCGCTCGACCGGGCGCGGATGAGGTGGAGGGCGGCGAGGCCGGCCGCCTCGAGCAGCGCCCGCTCGGCGGCAGCATCGAGCGGGCGGGCGTCCTCGGCCACCCAGATGGAGCCGAGGAGCTCGCCCCCGGCGCGAACGGCGGTTGCGAGACGGGGCTGGATCTGGGGGTAGTCGACCCGTATGACTCCTTCGGCTGCCCAGAGCCGGCGGAAGACGCCGTCGTTCTGCAGTCGCTGCAGCCAGTCCTCGGGCACGCGCCGGCCGAGGATCGTCGCCCGCCGCGCCTCGTCTATCGGTTCGCCGAGGCTCGAGAAGGCGAGCACCGTCGAGCGGGGGTCTTCGATGGTCGTCGGCCCACCCACCATGGCCGCTATGGCGTTGGCGAGGCTGAACAGGTCGCCGATGGGCCCGCCCAGCTGGTCGGAGCCGCCGTCTGCGCCGGCGGTGGCGACAGCCGAGCGCACGAGGGTGTGGAGCTGGCTCCAGGCCATGGCCGGCTCGATCCACAAGAGGGCCACCCCGGCGGCCTCGGCCACTTGCACGAGCGCGGGGGAAAGGGCGGTGTTGCTGCGGAAGGCGACGGCGGAGGCCCCCGCCCTGCCGGCACCCCTCACGAGGTTGAGGGCAGCGGCCGAGTCGGCTGCCGTCCCGACGGCGAGGACAAGGTCGCCCGAGTCGAGCGGGGTGGGCTCGCCCGGGTCGTCGATGACCGGGTTGCTCACGCCGACCTGGAGCCCCGCCGGGGCGGTCACCACCCGCATGATCTCGGTCCCGATGCTCTCGATGAGAGAGCTCAAGGTGGCGCGGTCGCTCATCGAGCCTTCCTTAACCCGGCAGTGGTGTAGCGGATGATACGGGCGAGGCCCTCGGGCTGTTCTTCGCGCCGCTGGACAACGTGCCCGCCCCTCATTCGGTGGCCCGCACAATGACCTGCGGCAGCAACGCTGGAAGACTCACAGCCGTGACTACGCAGCTGGTTGAGGACCCGCTGGCCGAGCGAGCAGCAGCAGCGGCCGCCGCTGCGGGCGTGAGCGTGCGGGAGCTCGAGAGCGTCGACGAGATGGCCGCCGCCGACGGCGTGCTGGCCGAGATCTGGGGGGGTGACGCCCAGCTGGCGCTGCCCTCCAACCAGCAGCCGGTCTCTCTGCTGCGGGCCTTCGCCCACACCGGCAACTACCTCGCCGGCGCCTGGAGGGAGAAAGAGCTCGTCGGCGTCTCGGTCGGCTTCGCCTGGGGGAGCCCCGCTGAGGCCAAGCTCCACTCCCACATCTCGGGCGTGACCGACGGCTGGCAGGGCAGAGGTGTCGGCTTCGCCCTCAAGCTGCACCAGAAGAACTGGGCCGCCACCCGCGGCTATGTCGGCATCACCTGGTCGTTCGACCCTCTCGTGCGCAGGAACGCCTGGTTCAACCTGATGAAGCTCGGCGCCACGGTGGAGGCTTACCACCCGCACTTCTACGGCCTCATGGACGACGGCCTCAACGCCGGGGACGACAGCGACCGCTGCCTCGTCTCCTGGCCCATCGGGGGCGGCCGCCGCCAGGCCGGGCAGGTCGACCCGGCGGGGGCGGTGGCGCTCCTCCTGGAGGGGGCGGCCGGTGAGCCCGTCGTGAGCGAGCCGACGGGCGACCCGGGGGCCGTCTACCTCTGCCAGGTGCCGCTCGACGTGGTCGAGCTGCGCAGAGACGATCCTGCCCTCGCCCGCCGCTGGCGCCTGGCCCTTCGTGACACGATGGGGACGGCCGTGCAGGCGGGTTGGGTGGCCACCGGCATCACCCGGGAGGGCTGCTACGTGCTAGTGAACGGAGGGACGCCGTGAAGATCGAGTCCGTTGAGCTCGTGCGGATCGCCATGCCGCTCGTGGCGCCCTTCCGCACCTCCTTTGGCACCCAGTTCGAGCGCGACATCCTGCTCGTGCACGTGATCGGCCCGGAGGCCGAGGGCTGGGGGGAGTGCGTCGCTCTCGCCGACCCGCTCTACTCCCACGAGTACGTCGACGGCGCGCAGGCGATCATGAAGAGCTTCCTCCTCCCCCGGCTGGCGGCGCTGCCCGCTCTCTCGGCCCAGCAGGTCGGGCAGGTTCTCTCGGTTGTGAAGGGCAACCCCATGGCCAAGGCCGCCATCGAGATGGCTGTCCTCGACGCCGAGCTCTCGGCGATGGGGGCCTCCCTCGCCTCGCACCTCGGGGCGGTGCGGGACTCGGTCGCCTGCGGCGTCTCGATCGGGATCGCAGGCTCCATCCCCGAGCTCCTCGACACCGTCGCCGCCCACCTCGAGGAGGGCTACCTGCGCATCAAGCTCAAGATCGAGCCGGGCTGGGACATTGAGCCTGTCCGGGCCGTGCGAGAGCGCTTCGGCGACGGCGTATTGCTGCAGGTGGACGCCAACTGCGCCTACAGCATCGCCGATGCCCGCCAGCTGGCCCGCCTCGACCCCTTCGACCTGCTCTTGATCGAGCAGCCCTTCGAGGAAGATGACTTGGCGGGTCATGCCGCCCTCGCCCGCCTCATCCAGACGCCGGTCTGCCTCGACGAGTCGATCACCTCGGCCCGAGCCGCCGCCGACGCCATCGTCCGGGGTGCCTGCTCAGTGGTGAACATCAAGGCCGGCCGGGTGGGCGGCTACCTCGAGGCGCGCAGGGTGCACGACGTCTGCGCCGCCCACGGCGTGGCCGTCTGGTGCGGCGGCATGCTCGAGACCGGGCTCGGCCGCGCCGCCAACGTGGCGCTGGCGGCCCTTCCGAACTTCACCCTGCCGGGGGACACCTCGGCCTCTGACCGCTACTGGCGCCAGGATCTGACCGCCCCCTTCGTCCTCGACGGCGGTCACCTGGCGGTGCCCCAAGGCCCCGGCATCGGGGTGCGGCCCGATCCTGACGTGCTGGCCGAGGTCACCACCTCGGTCGAGAAGCTCGCCTGGTCCGAGCTCGGCTGAGGACCCCCTCTCCTCTCGGCCGTCGCCCTTGCTGCGAGGGAGCGATCGCCCCCACCGGCCGCCTGGCCCGCTAGGCCAGCTTCGGAGTCGCCCTCGCCCCGAAGTGCACGTAGGCAGAGCCGTCCGCCAGCCTGTAGAAGACGACCGGAACCCACGTCTTTGTGGACACCGGCCGGGTGACGAAGAGGTCCTGGCCCACGGCGACGAGGTCGTGTCGCTGCGTGGGCTCGCCTGAGAGGGTTGCGAGCGGCCCGGTCGAGGTGGTTGTCATGACGAGGTGGCCCTCCTCGAGGGCGATCTCAATCCGCAAACCGAGCCGCTCGTAGAGCCCGACGTGAGCTTCCAGGTCCAGCTGGGCTTCGAGCGGCTCTGGCGGGGGGGTGGGCCGGGCCGGCAGCTCCACTCCGGCCAGCTCGGCGAAGAGGCCGGAGAAGAGCTCGCGGTAGAGGTCCTGGGCGTTCCCACCATTGGTGAGGAGGGCGATGCCCACCTGTGGCTCGGGCAGCAGGCGGAGGAAGGCCGACTGACCGATCGTGTTCCCGTCGTGGCCGAAGAGGCGGTGACCGCCCCAGTCGAAAAGGATCCAGCCGAGCCCCCAGTGCGAGCCGAGGGTGTAGGGGTCGGGCACGGCCACCTGCGGCTCCTGCATGGCGGCGACCGAGGCCGCCGAGAGCAGCTGGCCGCCGTCTGGCCCCCTCCCGCCCTCGAGGTGCAGCCGCCCGAAGGAGAGGACCTCGCTCGCGGTCGAGCAGATGAGGCCGGCCGGCCCGCACGAGCGGGGCAGCCCCCAGACCGGTGCGACCGACGCCGGCTGGCCGGGCTTGCCGACGTGGCCGACGGCGCCGCTGTGGCGCAGCACCTCCTCTGGGAGGGTGACTGTGCGGCTCAGGCCGAGCGGGCCGAAGAGGCGCTCGGCCAAGGCGGCGTCCCAGCTCTTTCCGGTCAGGACCTCGATGACGCGGCCGGCGATGACATAGCCGGTGTTGCAGTACGACATCGTGGCTCCGAGCGGGTGGGACTGGCCGAGCTCGGCGCAGCTGGCGACGAAGCGGGCGACGCAGTCGTCGCCCCGACCGGTGTCGGGGAAGTGGTCACCTTGGATGCCAGAGGTGTGGCTCAAGAGGTGGCGCATGGTCACCGACTTGGTGACGTCGTCGTCGGCCAGCTGCAGCTCGGCCAGCACCTCCACGAGCGGGCCATCGAGGTCGAGGCGGCCCTCGTCCACGAGCTGCATGACAACTGTCGCCGTGTAGGCCTTCGTGATCGACCCGATCTGGAAGATCGATTCGGGGTCGGCCCTCGCCCCGGTCGAGGTGTTGAGGACCCCGGCGGCCGCCGCAGTCACCTCCCCACCCGCCAGCACGGCGACCGAGGCGCCCGGTACGCCATGGCGACGCACCAGCTCCTGCAGTCGGGCCGAGAGGTCGCCGGCCGCCTGCCGGCGCCCGGTGCGGCCCCTCTCACCGGCCACGTGCCGTTCGAGGAAGGAGGTGAGCCGCGTGGCGTAGTCGATCCGATGGGTCGGGCGCCCCGAGAGGATGAACAGGTGGCTCGCACCGGGGTAGAGCACCAACTCGACCGGGACCCCTCGGGAGCGGAGAGCGGCGAACCACTCCTCGGCCTGCCCGGCCGGGCAGCGGTCGTCGCTCGCCCCGTGCAGGAGGAGCGTCGGGGCGCGCACCGCCTCTACGTAGGTGATGGGCGACATCTCGACCAGCGCCTGGCGGCTGCCCACCACAGAGGCGGCGAGCTCCACCTCGGCCAGGTTGTGGCCGACATCGGAGGTGCCGGCGACGGCCACGAGGTCCGAGACGCAGCCTCCCGGCACGGCGGCGGCGAAGCGATCGGGATGGCGGGCGCTGAGCCAGCAGGTCATGTAGCCGCCGTAGCTGTACCCGCTCACCGCCAGACGGGCCGGGTCGGACCAGCCTTTTGCCACAGCCAGGTCCAAAGCGGCGAGGAAGTCGGCTTCGTCGGAAAGCCCCCAGCCACCCGTCACCCCGGTGTAGAAGGACTCGCCGTAACCGTCGCTGCCCCGCGGGTTGAGCAGGATGACGGTCCACCCGGCGGCCGCCAGGGCCTGGTGATATGGGTGGGCCCCGTCGAAGACGGGCGACCAGGCGTTGTGTGGGCCACCGTGGATGTCGAGAAGGGTCGGGCCCGGCCCTGCCCCCTCGGGCCGGAGCACCCAGCCGTGAAGCGGAGTGCCGTCGGCCGCCTCCAGCTCGAAAGCGCGCGGCTCGAACAGCTCCACCTCCCCGAGGGCGGAGCCGAAGAGGTCGGTGAGCGCCTTCTCGTCGCCGTCCCGCACGAAGAGCTCGCCCGGCGTGGACGGCGTCGCCGCCACGAAGGCGAGCCGGCCGCCTCCCTCCGAGAGGCCGCCCACGACGCGGTCACCGCCGATCTCGAGCCGGGGGGCCCCGCCGGCAGCGGGCAGGCTCAGCAGGTGGACGGCGCCTTGCCGGCGGGCACAGAAGTAGATGGTCTCGCCGTCCGAGCTGTAGCGGGGACGTGCCCCGGGGTAGCCCGGTGCCCCCACCATGACGTTGCGGTCGAGGTCGGGGAGGAGGCAGACCGGGTCGCCGCCACCAGCCGGCAGGCTGTAGAGCAGGTCGTGGCCCGGCCGCAGCTCCGAGCGCCCGGCGAGGAGGAGGAAGGCGCCGTCGGGGGACCAGTCAGTCGGCTGGAAGAGCCCCTCGAGCGGGCTCAGCCTGCGCGGGCGCCCCCCTTCGGTCGGCACGCTGTGCACGACGAGGTTCGGCGCCAGGTCGCTCTCCTCCCCGAGCGGGCAGGCATAGGCGATGAGCGAGCCGTCGGGCGACCAGACGGGCGCCGAGGCGGAGCGGTCGCCGAAGGTGAGCTGGCGTACCTCGCCGCTCTCGATGTCGACCACGAAGAGCTGGCGGCGGCTCCCTTTCAGCTGGCCGAGGCCGTCGGCCTTGTAGCCGAGCCGGTCGATGACGATCGGACCGTCCTCCGAGCGGTCCGCTGTGGGCGAGACGAGGGCGGCGAAGGCGATCCGCCGGCCCTCGGGGGACCAGACGGGCTCACCGGCACCGAGGGGGAGCTCGGTGAGGCGGCGGGGCTCGCCGCCCTCGGTGGGCAGCAGGTAGAGCTGAGCCGGCCCGTCCTCTCTCGCCGAGACGAAGGCGAGCTGGCCGCCGTCGGGCGACCAGGCGGGCGAGGTATCGCTCGGTCCCGAGGTCAGCCGGCGGCCCTTGCCCCCTCTTGTCGGCACGAGCCAGATGCAAGAGCGATAGCCGTCGCTCTGCCGGTCCGGCGTTGTCACGACATAGGCGATCTTCTTGCCCCTCGGCGCCAGCGCCGGTTCGGACGGGAGCTCGATCTCCCAGAGGTCCTCGGGCGACAGGCGACGCGAGGGGCGGCGACCGGTGTTGTTCGCCATCGGCCTAGGCGGGCGCCGGCGCCGCGACACGGTTGGCGAGGCGTCCTCCGAGATGGACCCCGTCGACTGCTCCAGCGGCGTCGCGGGTGAAGTATCCCTGCATCCCCTTCCCAGGGCCGTCGGGGACGACGAAGCGGTCGCTTCCTGCCGCCAGCATCGCGAGAGCCATCGGCGGCTGGGCGAACTCTTCTGCCGAGGCGCCGAGGGATGCGAGCGTCTCGGGCTTTATCGAGACCGCCGCCAGCAGCCTGCCGGCGCTCACTGTGAGCTCGCAGACGGCGGCGAGCGTCTCGTAGCGACCGGTGAAGGGAGCGAGCTCTTCGTCGCTCAGGCTCACGCCCACCTCTTCCGGCAGGCTCACGCCGAGGAAGTGGGCGAAGGCGAAGCGCTGCAGCTTCTCGTTGAGCTCGGGCCCGTTCGGGCCGCAGTTGGTCATCGAGACGAAGGCAAAGCCGCGCTCTGGCACCATGACGAACTCCGAGTGCTGGCCGATCGTCGTCCCGCCGTGGGCGACGAGGCGCAGGCCCGCCAGGTCCTTCAGCATCCAGGAGATGCCGACGGCATCGCCGAGGGCGCTTCCTTCCATGGTGGCCGTCGGCTGCTGCATGAGGGCAACCGACTCGGCGGAGAGGAGCCGAGTGCCGCCGGGGGCGGTGCCGTCTCCGAGGTGGAAGCGTGCCCAGGCGAGCTGATCGGCGGCGTTGGCCGACATGCCGCCCGCCGGGTTGCCCCCCCGGGGCAGGGTGAAGGGGCGGGCGATCGTGATGCGGCCGTCGTCGTGGCGGGTGTGGCCGACGACGAAGCGCCGGGTGGCTATGTCGTTCAGGAAGAAGAAGGTGTGGTCGAGGCCGAGCGGGCCGAGCACCAGCTCGCCCAGGGCGGTCTCGTAGCTCTTGCCCGTCACCTTCTCGATGAGGCGACCCGCCAGCGAGAGGGCGGAGTTGTTGTAGCTGACCGCTGTCCCCGGCCGTCGCTCCTGGCGCAGCTTCGCCATCAGCTCGACATAGCGGGCGAGGGCGTCGTCACCCTCGCCCGTGTCGTCGAGCAGGTCTCCCTCCCAGCCCGCCGTGTGGTTGAGCAGCTGGAGGACGGTGACTGTGGCGGCTGCGTCCTCGTCAGCCAGCCTCAGCTCGGGCACGTAGCGCCGGACGGGGGCTTCGAGATCCACCTCGCCCCGCTCGACGAGCCGCATGATGGCGGTCGCCGTGTAGGTCTTGCCGGTCGAGCCGAACTGAAAGAGCGTCTCGGCGTCGACGGGCAGGGGGTTCTCCACGCTCGTCACGCCGTGAAAGGCGTAGATCTCCTGGCCCTCGGAGAGCACGGCGACGCTCACGCCAGGGACTGCCAGCTCATCAGCGAGGGTGCTGACGGCTTCTTTGAAGATCACGGGGGTTCCCACCTCTCTCACGCCTGCCGATTCTCGCGGAGGAAGCCGGGTGCGCACTTGTCGAAGCGTGACAGGCGCGAGCGACCTGCTTGGAGGGTCACACAGCCCAACTGGTCCTCTCGGTCGGGGAGCTGTGCGAGCCGACCAACAACCGGCGGCGATTTTGGCTTGCTCCACCATGTCCGGCGGTGCCGCCGGCGGCCATAGTGGGAGGGACGCGTCGCCGGCCTGGCCGGCTCTGGGCGAGGAGGGGTGAGGGTGGGCAACGAACTGCAAGAGAAGCTCGACGAGCTGGCGGGTGAGCTCGAGGTTCCCGGCGTCGCCGCCGGCGTTTATCTCGACGGGGAGGAGATCTACGCCTTTCACGGCGTGACGAGCGTGGAGAACCCCCTGCCCGTCGACGAGAACACCCAGTTCCAGTTCGGCTCGACCGGCAAGACCTTCACCGCCACGGCAGTCCTCCGCCTCGTGGAGGAGGGCAAGGTCGAGCTCGACGCCCCGGTGCGCAGCTACGTGCCCGAGCTGACCCTGAAAGACAGCGAGGCGGCCGAGAAGGTGACGGTCCTCCAGCTGTTCAACCACACAGCCGGCTGGGACGGCGACTTCATCCACGACACCGGCAACGGCGACGACGCCCTCGCCCGCTATGTCGAGCTGATGGCCACGATCGACCAGGTCTCCCCCCTCGGCGCCACTGTCAGCTACAACAACGCCTCCCTCTCGTTGGCCGGCCGCCTCATCGAGAAGGTGACGGGCAAGACCTACGAGACCGCCATGCGCGAGCTCGTGCTCGACCCGCTCGGGCTCGAGGAGACGCTCTTTTTCCCGAACGACGTCATGACGCGGCGCTTCGTGGTCGGCCACACCCGCCACGAAGACGGCCATGTCACGATCAACCGTCCCTGGGACCTGCCCCGCAGCGCCTACCCGGCCGGCGGGATGTCGGCCCCCGCCCGCGAGCAGATCGCCTGGGCTCGCTTCCACCTCGGAGACGGCACGGCACCCGACGGCACCAGGGTCCTCTCACAAGAGCTGCTGCAGAAGATGAAAGAGCCGACGGCCGACATGCGCGGGAGCGCCCTCGGCGATTACGTCGGGATCTCCTGGCTGCTGAGAGAGCTGGACGGGGAGCGCCTGGTGAGCCACGGCGGCACCACCAACGGCCAGTACTCGGACTTCCACATGGTGCCGTCGCGCAACTTCGCCGTCATAAGCATGGCCAACTGCGGCCCGAACGGCTCGGAGCTCAATCACCTGCTCAGCAAGTGGTCCTTCGAGCACTACCTCGGCCTCAGCGAGAAGGAGCCCGAGCTCCTCTCGCTCTCCGACGAGGCGCTCGCCCCTTACATCGGCCAGTACGAGACGATCGCCGCCCTTTGCACCATCACCGCCGAGGGCGGACGCCTCTTTGCCAAGGCGGAGCCGAAGCCAGAGATGGTGGCGGTGCTCGGAGAGCAGGACGACGAGCCGCCCATCCCCCTCGCTCTCGTGGAGGGAGAGGGGGACCCCTACGTCGTGCCCGAGGGCCCTGCCAAGGGGATGCGGGGCTACTTCCGGCGAGACGCCGACGGCCGGGTCGATGCCGTCCACCTGGGCGGCCGACTGGCCGAGCGAGTGCGGAGCGCCTGAGCGGCCAGACGAGGCACGAGACAGGGCCGGCGAACTCTGGCGCCGGCGAGCGGCCGGCGGCTGCGAGGCTGGCTGCGAGAAGATCCGGTTCCCGGTCTCTTGAGCTCCGGGGACGGTCGGAGGAGAGCCCGCCCGGCTCGAGAACAAGCCGGCCGCCGGCCTGGCGGGCCGGCCAGGGGCTCAGAGCTGGCTCGGGGCGAGCCCGTCTCGCTGGCCGAGCGGGGCGCTCGAGGCGAAGTGACAGGCGGCCCGGTGGGCCCGGGCAGCCGCTCCGGGCTGGGGATCCTCGGTGAGACAGCGCTGGCGGTCCGCCAGAGCAAGGGGTCCGACCGGGCAGCGGGGATGGAAGCGGCAGCCCGCAGGGGGCTGCTTCGGGTCGGGCGCCTCCGCCTCGAGCGTCAGCCACGCGGTGTTCGCCGCCGCCTTCAGCTGGGGGAGGGCGCCGAGGAGGGAGCGGCTGTAGGGGTGCTCGGGTGCCCGCGCCAGCTCCTCGGAGGCGGCCACCTCGACGATCCGGCCGAGGTACATGACAGCGGTCACCTCGCAGACGTAGCGGACGACGGCGAGGTTGTGGGAGATGAGGAGCATGGAGAAGCCGAGCTCTCTCTGCAGCTCCTTGATCAGGTTCAGTATCGCCCCTTGCACCGAGACGTCGAGGGCCGAGGTGATCTCGTCGGCCACGAGCACCCGGGGGCGGGCCGCCAGGGCGCGGGCGATGGCCACGCGCTGGCGCTGGCCGCCCGAGAGGCCGCGGGGCAGCCGGTCGGCGGTGTCACCCGCCAGCTGGACGAGGTCGAGCAGCCGGCCGATCTCCGCCCGCATGCCCGTCCGGCCGAGGCTCCTACGGTCGAGCGCCTCGCTCAGGCTCTCGCGCACGGTCATGCGCGGATCGAGGGAGGAGTCGGGGTCCTGGAAGACCATCTGCACCGGGTGGGGCCGGCCGCGCCCCCCAAAGCTCCCGACGGGACGGCCGTCCAGCTCTATCTGGCCCCCGAGGGGACGGACGAGACCGACGATCGCCCGGGCGAGGGAGCTCTTGCCCGAGCCCGACTCTCCGACGAGCCCGACGAGCTGTCCCTCTGGCACCTCGAGGTCGACCCCGTCGACGGCCACGAGGCGGGAGCTGCCGTGGCCGTAGCCGACTACGACGTCGCGGAGAGTGAGGCCCTTCACGGTGTCACCGGCTCCGCCACGCTCACGAGGTGCTCGTCAGAGGAGAGAGGGTTGAAGCAGGCGACGCGGTGACCAGAGGAGAGGACCTCGGCGACGGGCACCTCTTGGCGGCAGCGGGAAAGGGCGCGGGGGCAGCGCGGGGCGAAGGGGCAGCCAGGCGGCAGGGCGGCCGGGCTCGGGGGCTGCCCCTGGATGGTGGCGAGCGGCCGGTCGCGGGCGGTCTCGAGGTCCGGCACGGCCTCGACGAGCATGCGGGCGTAGGGGTGGCGGGCGCTGGCGAGCTCGGCGACGGGGAGATCCTCCATGATCATGCCTCCGTACATGACGATCACCCGGCTGCAGAGCTCGCCGAGGACGGCGACGTCGTGGGAGATCATGAGCATCGCCGAGTGGGTGCTGGCGCTCAGCTCGCGAAAGATCGCCAGCACCTGGCGCTGCACGGTGGTGTCGAGGGCGGTGGTCGGCTCGTCGGCTATGAGGAGGCGGGGCTCTCCCATGAGGCCCATGGCGATGACGGCCCGCTGGCGCTGGCCGCCGGAGAGCTCGTGGGGGTACTGGCGGAGCCGCTCGGCGGGCCGGTCGACCCGCACCGCCCGTAGGCGGGCAGCCGCCCGCTCGAGGGCCTGGCGCCGCGGGGTCCCCTGGTGCACCTCGACAGCCTCGGTCAGCTGGACACCGAGGTGGAGAGCGGGGTTGAGCGAGGTCATCGGGTCCTGGAAGACCATCGGCAGGCTCGTGCCGAGCATCCGGTTCGCCTCGGCGCCCTTCCAGGTGAAGAGGTCCTCTCCGAGGAACTCGAGCCGCCTGGCCGTGACCTCGGCCCCATGGGGGAGGAGGCGGGCGATCGCCAGGGCGGTAAGGCTCTTCCCGCTGCCCGACTCGCCGGCGAGACCGACGATCTCGCCCGGGGCAACCTCGAAGCTGACGTCGCGGACCGGCCGTGGCAGCGGCTCCTGGTCGGGGAAGGTGACCGACAGCCCTTCCACCTTGAGGACCGGCTGGCGCCCGGGGGTCTGCTCGGCCGTGGCAGCGAGCGCCGGCACAGCCGCGAGCGCCAGGGCGGCCTGCCGCCGCGCCCGCCTCGAGAT
>JAJYQK010000132.1 GCA_021794645.1 Actinomycetes bacterium | reverse complement strand
ACCGCCGGCAGCTCGGAGGAGGCCAGGGTCCCGATCCGCCGCACGAGGAGCGCCTGGCTCGCCCTTCCGACGAGCGGATCATCTCCGAGCAGCCAAGCGAGCTCGCCTCTTTCGATCTGCGTGCCGCCCACATCGACCACCTCGGTGTCGAGGCCCGGCCGCACGAAGGCGACGCCGATGTCCGCCCCGGCCTGTTCCGACAACACGGAGCTGAGCGCCTCGGCGGAGTCCTGGCGCTCGGCTGCGACTATGACGTCGCCGGCTTGCAAGGCGATCCCCTCTGGCAAGCAAGCCTCCAGCTGCCGGCCGCCCTCTCTCGTTGCCAGGGCTTCCCCTGGAAGTGCGACTCGCCCGTAGACGCCATGACCGCGGCGGTCGGCCAAGAAGAGATGGCGCCGCTGCTGGCGGGGGGCCACCTCGAGCAACCGGGCGGCCTGGGCGGCGAGGTTCGGACCGACGAGGCCGGCGACGAGGGCGTCGCCTGCTTCCTCGAGAGAACCGGTGGGTGCTCGGCCCAGCCGAGAGAGGGCACAAGGACCATGGAAGACCCTCAGCCAGGCCTCGGCGTTGAGCACGCGCCAGAAGAAGAGCGACTCTTCGAGGAGCCCGTTGCAGCACTCCTCGAAGGCAGCGGCCACCTTCGGGCCGTCCCAGAAGGGTCGAGCGGCGAAGGCAGGAGAGCGGAGGATGCCGCGCACCGCGGCGCGCTCGCGCTTAAACCAGCGCATCTCCGGCGTCGTGAAACCGATCTTCTTGCGCCTCCGACGGACCACGGGGGGCAGGTCGCCGCCCATCGCCTGGCGGAGGATCGCCCTGCTCCAGCCGTCATGGACGATCGCCTCCGACGGCAGCGAGAGGATGTAGGCGACCAACTCCTGGTCGAGGAAGGGCGGCCTCGACTCGATGGCGTGCGCCATGGCGTTGCGGTCCTCGTTGCGCAGCATGGGCGGCAGGCTGTAGACGGTCAGGTCCTGCAGCAGGCGGGCCTTCAGATCGCGGTTCGTCCGGCGATCGGAGCGGCGGGCCGCTTCGGCGTAACGAGTGACAGCGGGGCGGCAGTAGGCGCTCGGGACGAGGCGGTGCCGGCGGTCGGACAGCCGCCGTCGCACGAGCGGGAGCAGCACATCGGCCGCCTTCGCAGCCTCACGGCCGGCCTCGAGATATCGGTGCTTGTCAACGAGCTCGCGGATGTAGACGAGCTGGTGAGGGACGTAGCCGGCCAGCAGCTCGTCACCGCCCTGGCCGTCGAGCAGCACGCGCGCATGGTCCTTGGCGAAGGCCATCACGCGGTATTGGGCGTAGGGCCCAGAGGAGACGATCGGTTCGTCCTGGTGCCACACGAGCCGGGGCAGCTCCGTGAAGAGCTCGGTCGAGGTGGGGCGGATGTAGTGGCTCTCCGCCTTGGTCATCTCGAGGACAGGTTCGATGTAGGACCGTTCGTCGATCGGGTCGTTGTCGAACACCGCCGAGAAGGTCTTCAGCCGTTCTCCCATGGAGGAGGCGTCTGGCAAGCCAGCGGAGAGGAGCTGGCTCATGAGCGAGACGATGGTGGAGGAGTCGAGACCACCCGAGAGACAGGTCCCGACCGTGACATCGGCGATGAGTCGACGCTCGACCGCCCGCTGCAACAGCTGGCGGAGCACCTTGGGGTCGGCCACCCCGTCGTTGGAGAGACGAGGCTGCCAGTACCTCTCCGCCTGGCTGGTGGTGCCGGTCTCACCGGGGCGGAGAACGAGAGTGGTGGCCGGCGGCAGCTGGCGTACGCCGGCGAAGAAGGTTCCTTCATCGTGGTTGTGGAGACCGCTCAGCAGGTAGAGAGCAAAGCGCTCGTCGTCGATGGCGGGCACCAGCCCTGGCGCCGCCAAGAGGGCCTTTATCTCCGATGCGAAGAGCAACCTGTTATCGGCCTCGGCCAAATAGAGCGGCTTCACCCCGAGGTGGTCGCGGGAGAGGACCATCACCGGGCCACTGGCCGGCCGCTCGTCGAGGATGGCGAGCGCCCACATGCCGTTGAAGCGCCGGAAGCAAGCCGTCCCCCACTCCTCGTAGGCTCGCAGCACCACCTCGGTGTCGCAGCTGGTCGAGAAGGCATAGCCGGCCTCCTCCAGCTCCCGGCGCAGCTCCCTGAAGTTGTGTACCTCGCCGTTGTAGACGATGTGGAGGGTGTTCTCGGGGTTGGACATCGGCTGGTGGCCGTGCTCTGGGTCCATCACGGCCAGGCGCCGGTGGGAGAGGCTCGCCCGCTCCCTCTCGAGGTAGCCCTCGTCATCGGGTCCGCGATGGGCGATGCACTCGCTCATCGCTTCGAGCAGCTGCCGGTCGGGCCTTCCGACGAACCCGGCGATTCCGCACATGGCGGCCTCCTCAGTGACTAACTAATTGGGTTGAAGCGAGCTAGCGGTGCTTCTGGGCGAAGACCGAGAGCCAGTAGGGGCGCACCATGAGGTCGACCAGGTGACAGCGCTCGGGCAGCTCCAGACGGCCGGCCAGCTCGACGAGGTGGCGGTTGCGCAGGTGCTCGGCCGGGTCGAGCGGGATGCGCTCGCCGTAGTAGTCGGTCAGCAGGAAGGGCTCCAGTCCGCCTGCCTGCAGTGTTCGCACCACATCGCGCAGTCGTAGAGGGGACTCCCAGGCGTGCAAGAACTCATCGACGACCCAGGCGTCATCGGACAGGTCGACGGGCGGCGCCGTGACGGCATCGGCGAAGCCCGCCTCGGCGGCCCACTCCCGCACCACCTGGATGCGCTCGTCGAGGGGAAGACCCTCACCGAGGCTGCGCACGAATTCCTGCTGGATCTGGCGATCGAGGTTCCCATAGTGGCCGTAGACGCCCAGTCGCAACAGACCGCCGGGTTTGAGCGCCCGGCACAGGACCGCCATACCGGCGTCAGGCTCGGCCAGATGGTGGACCGTGCCCCAAGAGAGTATGTAGTCGAAGGAGTCGACCTCCCTCAGCTCCAGCAGGTTCCCCACCGCCGCCCGGGCGTTCTTGACGCCCTCTGCCTGCAGGACCTCGTTGGCCCGGGCGACGGAGGCCTCGGAGAGGTCGTAGCCGACGAACTCGGCTTCGGGGAACTCGAGGGCGTAGTCGAGCATCATGAGGCCGGTGCCGCAGGCGATGTCGCCGAAGCGCCACCCGGTGGGATCCAGCCCGAGATCATCGAGCACCCGTCGCACGAAGGCGGCGTGCTCCCGGTAGGAGTGCTTGCGCTGCGGCGGGGGGAAGGGGTGCTCGAGGTACTGCTGGCGAACCTGGCTGGTCACCCTCTCGGGCGCCGGCGGGGCGGGCGAGTTGCCTCTCGCCCTGGCTGTCTCGACCGAGAGAGTCGGGTCGGGCATTGTCACGGCCAACCTCCTTACAGCACGCGACGCCTCCGCCTGGGCAAATTCCCCCGGGCTCTGGCGGTGAAACTGGGCTTTACCGGCCCTTTGCCGCCTGCGATCGATCTCTTTTCCGAGTTGTGCGAGAGCCCCCTTGATAAAGGGTCGGGTTTGCCGCGTGGCGGGGGCGACGACGGCGGCAGCTGGGCCGGCTCCTTTCGTCATGGAGCCGTGAGCCAGTCAGGAGCCGTGCCAGTTGCGTGTCGCGACGCCGTGCCAGGAGCCCTCGCGCCAGCCGAGCCGGAAGGGCCGGTGGCGGTCGCCGGCAGCTACCTGGTGGAGATGGTCACTCCCGGCGAGGAGAGCCAAGGCATCCTGCAGCGCCCGAAGTCGAGCTGCTGGCGGGAGACAGCGGTGCAGTCCCTCAGGAGCCTGACGAGGTTGCCGGCGATCATCGTCTCGCTCACAGGACAGACGACATTGCCGGCTTCGACATAGAAGGAGTTCTTGGCGACGCCGGAGAAGTCCAGAGCCTGGTTCGGGGTCCCGCCCGAGAAGCGGCCGAGCACTATGCCCCGCTCGCAGCCAGCGATGATCTCCTCCAACGGCTCCTCCCCGGGCTCGACCACGAGCGAGGTGAGCCCCGAGGTCATGGGGCGCTCCAGCTTGCGGCTCATGTACCAGTCGATGAGGAAGCTGCGCAGGACACCCGAGGAGATGATGTCGATCGGGGCGTTGGGAAAGCCTTCGCCGTCGAAGGGCTCGGCCACCGCCAGCTCGGCCGGGCGGTGGAGGAGGCTGAAGGAGCTGCAGGCCACCGCCTCACCCAGCTGGTCCAGGAAAGGCGAGGTCTTCTTCAAAAGCGCCAGCCCACCGAGTGCCTCGACCACGCTGCCGAGCATCTGCGCGAGGGCACTCGGGGTGAGGATCAGGTCGCCGACGAAGGTCTCGGGCACGGGCCGGGCGCCGAAGGCAGCATCGGTGTCCTGCAGGCACTGGCGGATGGCGGGCCGCTCTGCGATGTCTGTGATGGGCCGGTCCGCTCCCAGGCTGGTCGAGTTGAAAGAGGTCGAGGCGCCGTCGCGACGGCCGACGAGGATGAGGTTCAGCTCGTAGTGGCCGGCGCGGGCGTGCTGGGTCCGTCCTTCGGAGTTGGCATACGAGCTCCAGGTGTTGGCGAAGCTGTAATTGGACGACCAGCTGAGCAGGTCCGGGTGATCCTCCCGGAGCCGCTCGAGGAAGGTGGCGACGGCGTCCACCATCGCCTCTTTGTCCGGGGAGGCGTCGCCGCGGCTCTCCGCCGGCTCGGCCTGCTCGCCCGGAAGGACGTTGGCCGGGTCGGGCTCGCTCGCCCGGGCCGCTCGCAGTGCCTGGCCGACGGCCTCCTCGACCGTGTCGTGATCCCGTCCAGTCAGCTCTGCGGTGCCCTTGCGCTCGTTCTCGTAGACGGTGAGGGTGAGCCCGTCGCTCACGGTGGAGCGGGCGAGGTTCATCTCGCCGGTGTCGAAGTTGACCTCGAACTGCTCGGTGTAGGTGTGGAGCGCCTTGGCGGCGGTGGCCCCGGCCCGCTTGGCCCTCTCGACTGCGTCGGCGGCTACGGAGACGCCCAGCTCTGGATCGACGGTGGCCGGCATCTCAGCGGCCACCGACGCCGATGCGGCACTTGACGGCCGGGCCGCCCATCCCGACCGGGATGATCTGCTTCTTGCCGCACATCCCGCCCTTGGCCCAGGTCATGTCGTCGCTCACGTGCGTGATCGTCTGCAGCATGTCGAAGGCGACGCCGGCGATGGTGGCATCGCGCAGGCCCCGCCCGAGCTTGCCGTTCACTATCTCGTAGCCGCAGCCGACGCCGAACATGAACTCGCTCGTCGTGTCCGCCTGGCCGTTCGTCCAGCGCTTGAAGTAGTAGCCGTGGTCGATGGCGCCGATCATCTCCTCCAGGCGGTCCGAGCCCGGGAGGATGGCGGTGTTGCGCATCCGAACGAGGGGCTCGTCGTCGTAGCGGTAGGCGCGGGCGTTGCCGGTCGGCTCGGCCCCCATCATGCGAGCCGTCTCCTTGGAGTGGAGGAAGCCCTGCAGCACGCCGTTCTCGATGATGGTGACGTCGCGGCAGGGCGTTCCCTCGTCGTCGACGTCGATGGCGATGCCGCCGGCGCCGTCCGGACCCCGGCCGGCGAAGTCGACGAGGGTCACCTTCTCGGAGGCGACCAGCTGGCCCACCTTGTCGCCGGCGATCGAGCCGCCGAGGACGAGGTCGGCCTCGCAGGTGTGGCCGATGGCTTCGTGGGCAAGGATCCCCGCCAGGGCGGAGTCGAGCACCACGTCGTGCTCGCCCGGCTGGCAGAAGACGCCTGCCGCCTTGTCCATCAGCTCCTCGTGGAGGGCGTCGAGCGGAGAGAAGAGGGTCTCGACATCGCCCAGCTGGTCCTGCGCCTCGCCGAAGCCGCCGAAGCTGTCGTGGATGTCGACCACCCCGTCGCTTGCCTGGGTCGCCAGGCGGACGTTGAGGATGGTGCGGGGGACAAAGGAGTAGCTGCAGGCTCCGGCGGAGTTGGCCACTCCCTTTTCGATGCTGAGGCAGCCGAGGTGGACCTCGACGTTGACCAGCCCGGGATAGCTCTTGCGCAGGTAGGCGTCGACGGCCTTCACGAAGTCGAGCTGCTCTTGGGCGCTCAAGGGCGGCCGGCCGCTCCGGTGGTCGAACGAGCCTGTCCCGGCACCGGCCTCGGGGAGGTCGCCCGCCCCCCGCCTCACCCGGGCGAGCAGGGCGGCGTTCTCGCCCGCCTGGGCGAGAACCGCAGGGATCGAGTCGTCGCTCAGCGTCGGCAGCGAGGCGAAGCCGAAGGCGCCGTCCTCGTAGCTGCGGGCCGACACCCCGCTCGCCTTTGTCGCCCGGTTGACCACCACCGTCCCGCCCACCATCGAGATGACCGACTCGTAGTTGGTGTGCAGGCGCAGCTCGGTGTAGGGCGCAAGGCGCTCGGAGTACCGCTCCAGCTGATCGAGCATCCGTCTCCCCCTCTCGCGAGGGGCCATTGTGTCATGGGAGAAGAATTGGGCCGCCGGCATCGGGCCGGCATCGACGGCGGGAGAGGGCTCAGGCCCCGG
>JAJYQK010000014.1 GCA_021794645.1 Actinomycetes bacterium | reverse complement strand
GCTACGAACGGGTCGAGGGGGCCGGCCACTGGCTGCAGCTCGACGCCCCGACCAGGTGAGCGCGCTCTTGCTCGGCTTTCTTTCCGGCTGAGATGTCTAGGCCCGGATGGCAGCACCAGTCGCCGGGTCGAAGAGGTGGAGCCGGTCGGTGTCGACTCCGAAGGCCGCCCTATCCCCCACCCGGATGGCGCTGTCAGGCTCCACCCGCGCCACCCCGGCGCTGGTGACAGCGGCCCCGAGCTCACCTGCTCCGAGATCGCCGGCATCAGGCTCGGCTTCGGCGGACCCGACTCCGCCGCCCGGTGCCGCCAGCCGGCTGATGTCGAGATGGAAGTGGATGAGACGCTCCGAGCCGAGCGCCTCGACCACGTCCACGTCTGCTTCGAGACGGTGCCCGGGCGGGAGCTCGCCCCGGCCGGCGGCATCGTGGAGGTTCTCCGGTCTCACCCCGACCACCACCTGCTTGCCGCGGAAGGGCTCGAGCCCGGGCCGCTCGGGAAGCTCGAGCTCCTGGTTGCCGAGGCGCACCCTGCTCCCGTCGTCGGACAGGGTCGCCTCGTAGAGGTTCATGGCGGGCGAGCCGATGAAGGCTGCCACGAAGAGGTTGTCCGGCGAGTCATAGAGGATCTGGGGAGCGTCGCACTGCTGGAGGGTGCCAGCGCGCATGACGGCCACCCGGTCCCCCATCGTCATCGCCTCGATCTGGTCGTGGGTCACATAGATGGTGGCCACCCCGACCCGGCGCTGGATCCGGGCGATCTCGGTGCGCATCTGCACCCGGAGCTTGGCGTCGAGGTTGGACAGGGGCTCGTCCATCAAAAAGGCCGCCGGCTCTCTCACGATCGCCCGCCCCATCGCCACCCGCTGTCGCTGGCCACCTGAAAGCTGGCTCGGCTTGCGCTGCAGGTGCTCGGTCAAGCCGAGGATCTCAGCCGCGTCGCGCACCCGTTTGCGGACCTCCTCTTTCGGCTGTTTGGCCAGCTTGAGGGCAAAGCCGATGTTCTCCTCGACGGTCATGTGGGGGTAGAGGGCGTAGTTCTGGAAGACGAGGGCGATGTCGCGCTCGCGGGGAGAGAGGTCGTTCACGACCCGGTCGCCCACCTTGACGATCCCGTCGGTTATCTCCTCCAGCCCGGCCACCATCCGCAGAGCCGTCGTCTTGCCGCAGCCCGAGGGCCCGACGAGCACCATGAGCTCCCCGTCGGCGATCTCGAGATCGAGCCCTCGCACGGCTTCGGCGCCGTTCGGGTAGACCTTCGAGACGTTCTCCAGGCTCACTGTGGCCACGGACAGCTCCTTGTTGCCGAGGGCCCCGGCTCCGCCCTGCGCATCAGCGGAACGACCCCGCCGTCAACCCGGCGACGATCCTGCGCTGCAGGAAGAGCACGAGCGCCGCTATCGGGATCGAGATGATGACGACGGCAGCGTCGATGCGGTTGTAGAAGGTCTGGTACTGGCTCTCTCCGAAGGTGACGATGGCGAGAGGCGCTGTGAAGTGACCGGGAGTCTGCAGGAACGACACGGCGAAGGCGAAGTCGTTCCAGGCCAGGATGAAAGAGAGGATGGCGGCGGTGAACACCCCCGGGACCGCCACCGGCACCACCACCTTGCGGAGTGCCTGCAGGCGGGTGGCACCGTCGACGAGGGCGGCCTCCTCGAGCTCGCGGGGTATCTGGGCGAAGAAATTCCGCAGCAACCAGGTCGAGATCGGAAGTGTGTAGACGAGATACACCACGATGAGCGGGAAGATGTTGTCGAGGAGGTTGAGGTCCTTCAAGAGGAGGAACAGCGGCCCGATCATGGCGATGACAGGGAAGAAGCCAGCCAGCAGCACGAAGGCGAGTATTGCCATAGCCCCCCGGATGTTGAGGCGGGCCAGGGCATAGCCGGCGCAGGAGGCCACGATGATGGTCACCACCGTCGTGGCGAAGGCAACGATGATCGAGTTGAAAAGCGGCGTCTGGAAGTGCTGGTTGGCGAAGTCGCCGATATAGGCGCTCCAGCTGAGGTGCGAGGGAAGCAGCCCGTTGCTGCCGCCGACGCCAGCTGCCACCTGACTGTCGCTCTCGAGCGAGGTGCGAAAGATCCAGTAGAACGGGAAGAGCGAGATGGCGACGACGACGAGGCAGCCGAGGTAGAAGGCGCCCTCTCGCACCACCTTGGCGGGTGTGAGCCGCCGTCGCCGCGCCGCCGTCACGCCGAGGGCCTCAGCACGCGCACATAGACAGCGGCCACGACGAGCGCCATGACGCAGAGCATCATCGACATGGCCCCACCGACCCCGAAGTCGGTGTTGTTGATGAAGGTCTGGTAGTTGAGGAACGCCAGCGTCTCGGTCGAGGTGCCGGGCCCTCCCCCCGTCATTATGTAGATGACGTCGAAGACGAGGAATGCCTGCAACGTCCGGAAGATGAGCGCCACCATGATGGCCGGCTTCAGCAGGGGAAGCGTCATGCGGCGGAACGACTGCCAGGCGGTGGCGCCGTCGATGCGGGCCGCCTCGTAGACCTCGGTCGGTATCACCTGCAGGCCGGCGAGGAGGATGATCGCCACGAAGGGAACGTTCTTCCAAGCGTCGGCGATGAAGATGACGACCCAGGAGCGAAAGACGTTGGCGTTCACCCAGGTGAGGCTGGCCCAGGGGTGGTGGATGGCTCCGAGGAAGTAGTCGACGAAGCCCGCTCGTGGGTCGAACATCGTCTTCCAGAGCATCGCCGAGACGACCGTCGGCACGGCCCAGGGGATGAGGATCGAAGCCCGCAGCACCCCCCTTCCCTTGAACTTGCGGTGGAGCATGAGGGCCAGGCCGAGGGCGACAATCATGTCGAAGACGACGGAGATGCCCGTGAAAGCGAGGGTCCGCTCGAGGGCGGCCACCCAGGCGCTCGAGCCGAACATGGACGTGTAGTTGGCGCCCCCGACGAATCGCCTGGGCAGGTTCCCGTAGCTCAGGTTGACGAAGTGGAAGGAGTTCCAGAGGTTGTAGACGAGCGGGTACCCGGTGATGGCGAGCAGGACGACGACGACCGGGGCCACGAGGGCGTAACCGAGCCGCCGATCAGCCTTGCGCCCCTCCCTCTTTCTCCGCCGGGAGGAGCGTGGCCGCGCGGGCGGGGCGACGACGGGAGCACCGGCCGTGCTCACCGTCGCCGCCCGCCCACAAAGCTCACCGGTGCTGTTGCGTCAGCCACCGGCCTTGGCGGTGGCAGCGCCCTTCACGATTGGGTCGGCGGCCTTGAGGGCGGCTGCCGGGCTGGTGGAGTTGGCGTAGACCGACGAGAACATGTCCTGCAGGTCAGAGGAGATCTGCAGGTAGTTCGGCGACACCGGCCGGGGAGCGGCATAGCCGTTCAGCACCTTCACCTGCTTGAAGTAGGGCGCCTTGGCGAAGAGGGCCGGCGTGTAGGCAGAGGGCAGCGAGGGCGGGTCGCCCGTGGCCTCGGCCCGCGCTGTCTCGACGCTCGGGCTCGTGAGGTACTGGATGAGCTTCCAGGCTGCCGCCGCGTGGGTGGTCTTCGCATTGATGGCGAGCATCTCCCCGCCGAGGGCGGCCCCTGGGGTCCCCCCCGGACCGGCCGGGAAGGGGATGTAACCGACATGGCCCTTCACGGGCGGCTTGGTGGCGAGAGCCTCGACGAAGGGGTAGTCGATGGCAAAGGGGGTGTAGCCAGAGATGAACTCCGACTCGACCTGGCCCTCCTGCCAGCCGGTCACAGCCGTCGGGGCGATGTGCTCTTTGTAGATGGCGTCATAGAGCCACGTCAGGGCAGCCCGGTTCCCGGGCGTATTGATGTGGTTCGGGTTGAGCTTGCCGCCGAAGGCGGAGTCCACCGTCAGGAAGGCTGTGATGGCGCCCTCGTACTTGGCCGCCTCGAAGGCGATCCCCTCTTTCAGCTGGTGGTCCTTCTTCATGGCCGCCTTGGCATCGGCCACCACCTGGGCCGGCGAGGTGGGCGGGGTCTTGATCAGGTCCGTGCGATAGAAGAGGCCCTCGGGGTTGTCGAACCAGGGGATGGCGTAGGTCGTGCCGTTGTAGGTGCCAGCCGCCATCTCTGTCTTGAAGAACTTCGATGTGTCAGGGTGGAAGCTGTTGAGGGACCGCACCCAGCCGGCCTGGGCGAACTTGGCCGGATAGGTGACGTCGGACTCGAAGACGTCCGGTGTCGAGTCACCAGCTATGAAGGCGTGCTCGAGTTGGGCGAGATACGTGGTCGAGTCCGGCGAGAGGACCTGGATCTTCACGTGGATTTTCGGGTTGGCCCTCATGAACCCGTCGATCGCCTTCTGGGTCTGGGCCCCCTCTGTCCCGAGGCCCGACTCAGCGAAGGTGATGGTCTGGCTCTTCTTGGCGCTCACGCTGTGCGGCGAGCTCGACCCACCGCTACAAGCGGCCAGGCCTACCGCCGCCAGGGAGCAGGCTCCGATGGCGCTCACCCGCGCCCATCCTCGATGGCTTCTCACTGCGCCGCCCTTTCGTTTGCTCTACCTTGCCTCCGGGCCGACCGCTACCGAGCCGGTTCCCGGAACGCACCATACCCATTTCGGTCCCGTTACAGCACTACCACCGGCTGGGCTGACCGTCGGGTTAGTTTGAGCCGATGACCGAGATCGCCCCCTACGGCACCTGGCGCTCACCGATATCCCTCGAGACCCTCGTGGCGGGCGCCCTCGGCCCCTCCCACCCGGTGGCGACCGGTTCTCACCTCTACTGGCTGGAGAGGCGCCCAGAAGAGGCAGGTCGCCAGGTCGTGGTGCGGGCCGGTCTCGAGGGGAGCGGCGCCATGGACTGTTTCGGTCCCGATCTCAATGCCCGGACCCTCGTCCATGAGTACGGCGGTCTCCCCTTCTGCGTTGGCGGGGAGACGGTGTTCTTCTCCAACTTCGCCGACCAGCGGCTCTACAGGGTCGACCCGAGCGGTGACGCCGTGCCCATCACTGCCGAGCCGGCCACGGCCCGCGCCGTCCGCTTCGCTGCCCCGGTCTGCTCACCCGACGGCCGCTTCCTCTACGCCGTCCGCGAGCGCCACCGCGAGCCTGACCGCCCGACCGAGGTGATGAACGACGTCGTGGCCGTGGCCACCGACGGCTCGGGCGATGTCCACTCGCTCGCCTCGGGGCGGGACTTCTACTCCCATGTAACCCTCTCTCCCGATGGCGGCAGGCTGGCCTTTGTCGAGTGGGACCACCCCGACATGCCCTGGGACGCCACCGAGCTCGTCGAGCTGACCCTCGAGGGCGGCCTACCCGCAGGGGGTCGGAGGACGGTGGCGGGCCAGGGCGGGCGGGAGTCGGTCATCCAGCCCAAGTACTCCCCGGCCGGCGTGCTCCACTTCATCTCTGACCGCAGCAACTGGTGGAACATCTACGAGGACCCCGAGGCACAAGGAAGGAGGACGCCGCTTCATCCCGCAGACCATGACTTCGGGGTACCTGACTGGGTGTTCGGCCGCTCCACCTATGCCTTCCTCGGGGACGGCTCTATCGTCGCCACCTGGCACGAAGACGGCATGCAGAGGGCCGGGATCATCTCCGGCGACGGCTCAGGGCTTCGTCCGATAGACAACCCCTACACCGAGTTCGACAACCTCTCCTCGGATCAAAGCGGCTCTTCGGTGCTGGCGGTCGCCCGCGGCCCGCGCCACTCCTCGACCATCGTCCGCCTCGGCCCGGAGGGACTGGAGGGGGTCGGGGAGCCGAAGCAGCTCCTCGTCGACGCCAGTTACATCTCTGCGCCCGAGCCCATCGAGTTCCCGACCACGGGAGGAGAGACGGCGCACGCCTTCTTCTACCCACCGCACAACCCCGACTTCGCGGCGCCCGCGGGCGAGCTGCCCCCCCTCATCGTGCAAGGCCACGGCGGCCCGACGGGCGCCACGGCGGCCGTCCTCACCTACGGTGTCCAGTTCTGGACCTCACGGGGCATCGGCGTGGTCGACGTCAACTACGGCGGGTCGACCGGCTTCGGGCGGGCCTACAGGGAGCGGCTCCGGGGCAAGTGGGGCATCGTTGACGTCGCCGACTGCGCCGCCGCCGCTCATTACCTCGCCAGCTCGGGGCGGGCCGACGGCCGCCGCCTCGCCATCCACGGCGGCAGCGCCGGCGGCTACACCGCACTTTGCGCCCTCGCCTTCACCGATGTCTTCTCGGCCGCCGCCTCCTACTTCGGGGTGGCCGACGCCGGGGCGCTAGCTCGCGAGACTCACAAGTTCGAGTCCCGCTACCTCGACGGGCTCATCGGACCGTGGCCGGAGGCCCGCTCGACCTACGAGGAGCGCTCCCCCCTCATGCACCTCGAGCGGCTCGACGTGCCGCTCATCCTCTTCCAGGGCCTCGAGGACAAAGTGGTTCCTCCGAGCCAGGCAGAGGCAATGGCCCGAGCGCTCGACGCCAAGAAGGTGCCCTACACCTACATCGCCTACGAGGGGGAGCAGCACGGCTTCCGCCGCGCCGAGAACGTGAAGCGGACGAGCGAGGCCGAGCTCTACTTCTACAGCCAGGTCTTCGCCTTCGAGCCGGCCGACCGACTCGAGC